>JALOMI010000058.1 GCA_025455465.1 Cyclobacteriaceae bacterium
CGTGCAACGCGTAATCCGGTTGTCTTCCCGCCAACACCAGGTATTACCGGGTCAGGATGTTTCACGGCACCGATTCCTTTTGTTATTCAAGACAGACGTGTGGCACCCAGCGTGAGTCTCAGTCAAGTTGCAAATACATCCTGCGATGGCAACTTTGATGGGCAGATCACGGTAACGGCCAGCACGGTAAGTGGTCCTGGGGCAGGCGCCAATTATGATTTTATCTGGACAAACGATCCGGATGGTGCCGGACCGTTGTTCAGTGCGAGTGATGCATTGAACCAGGCCAGCCCGTACAGCACACCGAATACGGATTTGATCGGACCGGGCTCCTACACGGTTGAGGTAACGAATTTAGTGACAGCCTGCGCGACCACTTCGATGGATCCATCCTGGTTGAGGAAGTAAGAATTAACGGTGTAGTTGATCCAAATCACACCAACTTCAACTTCACCTGGTTTGATGCCAATAATACAAGCATTCTCGGCCCGGCTCAGGGTACTGACTCATTGACTGTTAACAATTATCCAACTATGGGTGCCGGAACGTACTTTGTGGTAGCCGAGCGGCTCAACGGTCTTTCAGGTTCTGGCTGTGCCTCGGCACCGTTCCGCGTAGATATCCAGGATGTTTCTGTTAACCCGATCCCGTCCCTTCAGCCATTAGCTAATTCTTCCTGCACAGGAGCGTTTCTAAATGGTGCAATCACCATACGGGTAAATGAAAACTCAGGACCGGGTGTAGGTGCATTGTATGATTATGAGTTTACATATACTGGTGCTACGCCTCCGTTAACACCACCGCCTTTCCTGTTTACTGGCAACAATGGCAACGGCATCAATGATGGTGACCAGGATATTTTAGGTAACCTGGGCACCGGCAGCTATGCATTCACCATTCAAAATCAGGTAACGCGATGCATTACTCCTGCACAGGTCAGCATATCGTTTGATCCGGTGGCAAGCATACCCAATATCGTGACCGTGGATAAATCATTCCCGATCGACTGCCTCGGCAACGGGGGAGAGGCAAGTGTTACCTCCATTCGTATCGGCAGCGGTCCGACTATCACCGGTGCAGGGCTAAACCCTCCGGTTTTCCGTTATGACTGGTATGATAATGCGAATGATCCTTTCATTAGTCCACCGCCTGCCGGCAATGTTACTCCGGTAATCCCGGATGGTCCTCAGGTAGTATCCTTGCGGGCTGGCAGCTACTATGTAACCGTACGCGACCTGCTGACGGATTGCAAATCAACACCGACATTGGTAGTCATCGACAGCGCCAACATTATTTATCCCAGCGTGGTGATCCAGCAAACTGTGCTGCAGCTGAGTTGTGATCCGAATGATGGTACCGCTGAGTTACGTGCGTTGGCTGATGGATTTGATCAGACCAATCTGAACTACACGTTCACCTGGTTTAACAGCCTCGATGGAACCGGTACAACAGTAATTGATCCTTGGCCCGGCAGTCTTTCAACGATAACAGACCTGAGCAGCGGAAATTATTCGGTTTCGGTACTGAATAGCCTCACCGGTTGTTCAACAACAAAGTTGTTTGTTATTCCACCGTTTGATCCCAAATTCTTCCCGAACATAGCCGTGTCGGGAGATCCCCAAAGCAGTTGCCTGGTGCCGAATGGTTCCGTAGTGGTTCGTGTGCTTCCGTTCCCGATCATCAATGGCCTGACATACAGTCCTCCCTATGATTTCACCATCGATCTGTATTTGGGAGATCAGTCCGGTGCCGGACTGGATCAGGAGCCACCGCTGCTGGCTCCGGATATCGCTAATCTACCTCCGTTGCCGGCAGCACCGTTACCGGGAAGCTTTATCGCAGATCCCTTATCCAATGGAGTCTACACCGTCCGCCTGAGGGATAACAATACGGGCTGTATCAAAGTGGAGACCACCGTTGTGGATGATGCACGGGTGAATCCTGTTCCTGAAATTGTAGTCGAGAATCCGCTCACCAACTGTGATACCCGCACGAACGGTCAGCTCTCAGCTACGGCCGATAACCGTCCGGTAAATCAGTATGATTTCTTTTGGTGGAACGAATTGACACCGAGCGACACCATTACCAACAATCATAAACTGATTGGACAGGATCAGGGACGTTATGTAGTGAGCGTGGTGAACAAAGCCTCCGGTTGCTTTGCCCAGTTAAGCGAGGCTATTCCGGTCAATCAATTATTGCCTCAGGCTCCGTCCATCGAGTTGATGCGTGCTCAAAGCATTTGCTGGGAGCCCGAACCGAAAGGACGGTTCCCCATCAATTCCGTAAGCTACCCGGGTAACCCGCAGGCAAGGCCAAACGGTTGGCTGCGCGCCAATGTGGGCGGGCAGACGTTAGGCTATCGTTTTGATTGGTTCAACGGGCAGTTCACCAATGAGCAGGCAGCTGGAAGGACACCGGATACCACCGGGGTAAATTATTTGCACCTGCTGGCTGAGACCTACACCGTGCGCGCCACCATACTTGCAACGGGCTGTTCCAATGTTGCTTCCCTGCCCGTACCGGATGTTCGCGTATTGCCTGCCGGCATTGTGGTTACTACGCCTTCATTCTGCGAAGATGCGCGCGATCCTTCAGGTTCGGTTACCCTGCAGCAAACCAATGAACAGTCTGTAGTGCTTCGCGAAGTGCAGTGGTATGCCCTGGAGAATAACGCTAATGTAGGAGACGGTATTCAGGTGTTTGAATTACCTCCCGGGTTCTACCGTGCAGAGTTTATCACCAATGAATTCTGCTACGGTGAGGCTATCGGTGACATCAAGACAGAGATTCTTGCCTATAACCTCGTGTCATCCAACAATGACGGGGCGAATGATTCGTGGATCATCGATTGTATCTCCCGGTTCACCATTGCCGGTGGCGCTGATCGCGATAACAATGTGAAGATCTTCAATCGCCACGGTGTGCTTGTATACCAGGCTGATGGCTATAATAATGATGATGTGGTGTTCAGGGGTATTGGTGAGAATGGCCTCTATGCCTTGGGTAATGACTTGCCTGATGGCACCTATTTCTTTGTGATTGACAAACGCGATGGCTCTAAACCGATTACCGGATTCCTTGAACTTGTACGATGATGAAGAGATTTTACATCCTGTCCATGCTGATGCTGCCCCTGATAGTTTGGGCACAGCAGCGCCCGATGCAATCCTTGTACATGTTCGATCCGCTGTTGATCAACCCTGCCTATGCAGGCAATCACGTGCAGCTCAGCGCCACTTCGATTTACCGTAATCAGTGGGTGAACTTTCCCGGGGCACCCAAAACATTTACCGCCACGATGCATTCCGGCTTCCGTGGCTCAAGAGCTGGGGTAGGCCTCATTGCCGGGCGTGATGTGATTGGTATTCACGGAGAAAACTCACTTTACCTGGCGTATTCGTACAAACTGCCGTTGTCGAAGGTCAACAATACCACGTTGTCTTTTGGTGTGCAGGGTGGATTCAATGATTTCAAATCCGATTTCACCAAACTCACCATCCGCGACCCGAACGATCCGTTTGAGCAGGTGGTGAACCGAACGTTTACCTGGAACTTTGGCGGAGGTCTTTATCTCCGGTCAGATAAATACTACCTCGGCTTATCCGTTCCTTATGGATTGAACAATAGGGTGATGGATTTTCAGGGCCTTGACAGTGAGTCGGAGCGAAGACGGTATTACTACATCAATGGTGGATTCGTCAAGGAGCTGTCATCGAATGTAAAACTATTGCCATCAGCCCTGATTCGTCTTCAGGAACAAGCGCCTTTTAGCTTTGACCTCAACCTGACATCCGTATTTTATAATGTTGTCGGATTGGGCGTTTCGTACCGTAACGGTGGCGACTGGAACGTGGCAAACGGGGATGCTTTTATTTTTCTGTTTGAACTGCAGATCAATGAAAACTTTCATGTGGGCTATGCCTATGATATGACCTTGTCTGACCTGGCGAGTTACTCCAACGGAAGTCACGAAATCATGCTCAACTACCGCGTGAAGATCAATAAACTCCACAAAGGCCTGGCTTGTCCATCATACTGGTAGGGAATTGAAGTTGTCATCAAAAAGGGATCAGTGCAGAAGAATTTCTTCAGCCAGATCCTCCGCTTCCATGAGGCCCTTTTCATTAATGTGCGTCAGTCGCACCGGCTTTAATTCATTGATCAGCACAGGATCGTATTTCGCGGTTACACGGATGTAGTTTTCTGTAAAGCCGTGCATGTGTCCGTCTTCAATATCATTCTCGAATAATACTGCGGCCGATTGCCCGAGGTTATCCTCATAGAATTTTCTGCGCTTTTTATCGGAAAGGATGTGCAGCATACGTGAACGTTCTGAACGTTCACGCTCCGGTACGCGACCTTTCATGGTACTGGCTAATGTGTTGTCGCGTTCGGAATAGGTGAACACATGCAGGTAGGCGATGTTCAGTTCATTCAGGTACTGATACGTCTCCAGAAAATCTTCCTGTGTTTCTCCCGGAAAGCCAACGATCACATCCACACCGATGCAGGCATTCGGCATAGAGGCTTTGATTTTTTCAACGCGGCTGGTGTAGAGCTCGCGCTGATAACGTCTGCGCATCAGCTTCAGAATTTTATTCGAGCCCGATTGAAGGGGTACATGGAAATGCGGAACAAACCGATTCGATTGTGCCACAAATTCAATGATCTCGTCTGTCAGCAGGTTGGGTTCAATGGACGATACACGAAACCGGTCGATTCCTTCAACGGTATCCAGTGCCTGGATGAGATCAATAAAATGCTCCTCGCGTTTACCGTTACGGATACCGAAGTCACCCGTGTTTACTCCGGTGAGCACAATTTCTTTTACTTCGGTCTGTGCAATCTCACGGGCGGTCTTAAGGATGTTTTCTATGCTGTCGCTGCGAGAAGAACCGCGCGCCAGGGGTATCGTACAAAAGGAGCAAGAGTAATCACAACCATCCTGCACCTTAAGAAACGTTCGGGTTCGGTCGTTGATGGAGTAGGAGGTGTTGAAGGTATTGGCCTTTTCCACATCGGATGCATAGACCACAGCTTCCGGCTGGCGAACAAACCCATCCAGCAACTCCACCAGTCTGAACTTTTCAGCGGCACCAAGAACGGCATCCACACCGGGAATCTCCGAAATTTCTTTCGGTTTCAGCTGGGCATAACAGCCGATGATGGCCACATAGGCATCCGGTGAAATGCTGCGTGCCTCGCGCACGATCTTCCGGCATTTTTTGTCTGCGTTCTCCGTTACGGAGCAGGTGTTGATGATGAAAATATCCGGACGGTCGGTAAAATCTACTTTTTGATAGCCCTTCTCCTCAAACTTCCGCGAAATCGTGGAGGTCTCCGAGAAGTTGAGCTTGCAGCCGAGCGTATAAAAAGCGACTTTTTTCATGAACGGGAGCAAAGATAGCACCTCCGGCACGGACAGCCAACCGGGCTTTTTCTATGGGTTCAGCGATCTGGTTAGACCTGTTTAACGGCTCATCAGGTAGTTTTCAATGGCTTTGACGCGGGCATCGAGCCTGGCGTTTATTTCATCAAACTGTTCGGCAGCGCCCAGCTTCGTATTGACGCTGATGTAAAACTTGATTTTCGGCTCCGTACCGCTGGGCCTCACAGAAATCTTGGTGCCGTCTTCCAGGTAGAATTGCACCACATCTGATTTAGGAAAATCAAGGGCAGTGATATTACCAGTAATGAGGTTCTTCTCTTGAAGTGACAGGTAATCGAGGGCCCGGGCTACGCGCTGGCCGAGAATCTCCACCGGTGGATTATTCCGGAAAGCGGCCATCATTGCTTTGATTTCCTGCTCCCCCTGCTGCCCCTTACGCACCAGGTTAATCAATCCTTCTTTGTAGAACCCGTGCTCTACGTACATGTCGATCAGCCAGTCGTATAACGATTTGCCTTCGTCTTCGGCACTGGCCGCCATAGCCGCAAAGAAGGCGCAGGCGGATACCGCGTCTTTATCACGAACAAAATCACCCACCATGTATCCGTAGCTTTCTTCACCGGCCGCGATAAATTTTTGCTTTCCTTCGTTTTCGCGCATCAGCTGGGCGATGTACTTGAAGCCCGTCAAGGTGTTGTAGCAGGTCACTCCGTAATTCGCGGCCATTGTATCCACCAATTCAGAGGTGACAATGGTTTTGGCGATGTAAGCATCCTTTTTATCGGATAGATTTTTCAAAATAAACCACATCATCAGGCAGAACGCCTGGTTGCCGTTCAGCAGAATGAATTCACCGTTGCGGTCGCGCACACCAATACCCACCCGGTCTGCATCCGGATCAGTAGCCATCACCATGCTGGCCCCTTTTTCTGTGCCGCGCTGAATAGACAGGCTCATCGCTGCACGTTCTTCCGGGTTCGGAGATTTCACAGTTGGAAAGTTGCCATCCGGCTGCTGTTGTTCATCAACCGTAATGATGTTGGTGAATCCAAGTTGCGAAAGGCATCGCTGCACCATGGTTCCGCCAGTTCCGTGCAGGGCGGAATAGACAATAGGAATATGGTGATGCTTGCGGATGAGGTCTTGCCGCGGAATGAGCTTCAGTACTTCAGCAAAATAACCCTCTTCTATTTCGGGTCCGATGGTGTGAATCAGTTGAGGTACACCGTTGAACTTCACCTGCTCAAACGTTACGGCATTTACTTCAATGATGATGTTTTTATCATGTGGTGGCACTACCTGCGCACCATCCGTCCAGTAGGCTTTGTAGCCATTGTATTCTTTTGGATTATGCGAAGCGGTGATCACCACACCTGACTGGCATTTAAGATAACGAATCGCAAAGGAGAGCAGCGGGGTAGGGCGCAATTCAGCGAAGCGGTACACTTCGATACCGTTGGCCGAAAATACATCCGAAGCAATGTCGCAGAAATACGGACTATTGTTGCGGCTGTCGTGTGCAATCGCTACGCTGATTTTCTGTCCGGGAAAGCTCTTCAGTAAATAGTTGCTCAGGCCCTGGGTGGCGATGCCTACAGTGTATTTATTCATGCAATTTGAGCCGGCACCCATGATGCCGCGCAAGCCGCCTGTACCAAATTCAAGATCCTTATAGAAATTATCAATGAGTTCTTTCGGATCGGCAGCAGCCACCAGTTGGCGCACCTGGTTCTTGGTCTCGTTATCGATGACCGGACTATCAAGCCACTGTTGTGCCTTGTTTTTTACGGTTGCAAGCAGTTCACTCATAAAGAATAATAAAAATAATAAGTGGGTATGACAGATTATAGATTTCCGCGCAACTCCTGTTCGCGCTCGATCGACTCAAATAATGCCTTGAAGTTTCCTTTGCCAAATGATTTGGCACCGTTGCGCTCGATGATTTCAAAGAATACGGTAGGTCTATCCTGCACGGGTTTGGTGAAGATCTGCAACAGGTAACCTTCTTCATCGCGGTCGATGAGGATATTCAGTTTTTTAAGTTCTTCGAGGCTCTCGTTGATCGAGCCTACACGGTCCATTACATCTTCATAATACGTTTCCGGCACATAGAGAAACTCAACACCACGCCTGCGTAATTCACCTACCGTATGGATGATATCATCGGTTGCGATGGCGATGTGTTGCACGCCTGCGCCTTTGTAAAAGTCAAGGTATTCTTCAATCTGTGATTTCTTCTTGCCCTGGGCCGGTTCATTGATCGGGAATTTGATGTAGCCGTTACCATTGGAAACCACTTTCGACATCAATGCGCTGTATTCGGTGGAGATGTCTTTGTCATCAAACGTTACCAGTAAGCTGAAGCCCATCACTTTTTCATAGAACTCCACCCAATGGTTCATCTTGCCAAGTTCCACATTGCCTACGCAATGATCCACGTATTTTAAACCGATGGGCTCCACCGGGAATAAACTTTTCCGCGCCTGGTAACCGGGCAGAAAGGGCCCGCGATAATTTTTGCGTTCTACAAACGTGTGGAGGGTGTCACCGTAAGTTTTAATGGAGGCCACCACGACTTCACCGTGCTCATCGCGGAGGGTATTCGGATTCTGAGCAGCTTCAGCGCCTCGCAACACGGTTTCCTGAAACGACTTGGTGGCATCATCCACCCACAGTGCCAGTACTTTAACACCATCCCCATGTTTACGAACATGTTCAGCAATTTCTGAGTCGGGCTGTAGCGAGGTCGTTAGTACGATAGTGATTTTATTTTGCCGAAGCACATAGGAGGCGCGGTCACGCACGCCAGTCTCCGGGCCGGCATAGGCAATCCATTCAAAGCCAAACGCGTACTGATAATACAATGAAGATTGCTTGGCGTTGCCGACATAAAATTCAATGTAGTCGGTTCCGTTGATGGGAAGAAAATCGTGTTGGCTCATGGTTAATGTATTGTCGTATGCAGGACATGCTTTTTTTGCGGAACCAAATTTAGTCAACTCCCTTTTTAAAAAGGATGATTTGACCAATATTTGTGCAAACGCAATACTATGGATATCAAAGCCCTCGACACTGCGCTGCAAGCCATCATCGAAACCCGTACCGCATTGGGTAAAATAGGATACAACGATCCCAGCTACGATGAGCTGGAAGAAAAACTGCATGATCAGGAAGATGATTTTCAGGATACTTACGGAAACGATCTAGAAAAAGTCATTCAGCAGGTGCACGATCAGCATTGCCCCGACAATGATGTGTTGCTGCCTATCGCTTACCTCGGTGACGGTGTACCCGTAGAACTTGAAAAGCACCCGGCTGCCGATGTACGCCTTGTGCTCGAAGCCAATCCGCCACGGTTATTCCTTCGGCTGAAAAACAAACAGCAGTTGGTGTGGGAGGGGAAGTAGGTCGTTAGTCCATAGTCGATGGTTCATGGTCCATGGTTTGTGGCTGTCTATTACTAAACGTCTATCCCCAAAAACAGCTTGACCGATTCTACTAACAATAGATCTTAATCTATCATCTATGGACAATCGACCATCGACTATAGACTTAATTGAATCCTAATTTTTTTCTGACGCGCCCGAGTACTTCCAGCGCTATTGCGCGCGCTTTCGTTTCGCCTTGCTGCAGCTTCTTTTCCAGCTCTTCCGGGTTGGAATAGTAAAAGTTGAAGGCTTCACGTTCGCGGGCAAACTGCTGAACAATCAGTTCATACAACTCCTGCTTGGCATGACCATAGCCGTAATTGCCAGCCAGGTAATTCTTGCGCATGGCCTCCGTTTGTTCGGGCGTGGCGAGCAGTTTATAAATAGCGAAGGTGTTGTCGCGGTCAGGGTCTTTAGGCGCCTCCAGCGGAGTAGAGTCTGATACTATCGATTTGATTTGCTTCAACAGCTGCTTATCCGGTAAGAAGATATCAATGATGTTGCCGTACGACTTACTCATCTTTTGTCCGTCTGTGCCGGGGATAACCATTAGTTGTTCTTCAATCTGCGCTTCCGGAATAACAAAGGTCTCACCGTACTGGATGTTGAAAGCATTGGCGATGTCGCGTGCCATTTCCAGGTGCTGTTTCTGATCTTTGCCTACCGGTACCACGTTGGCATCGTACAGGATAATGTCGGCTGTCATCAATACCGGATAGGTGAACAGGCCGGCATTCACGTCCGCCAGCCGGTCTGCTTTATCCTTAAACGAGTGGGCATTGGCCAGCATCGGGTAGGGCGTAAAGCAGTTGAGGTACCAGGTTAGTTCACATACTTCAGGTATGCGCGACTGGCGGTACAAAAAATTCTTATCTACATCAAAGCCGAAGGCAAGCCACGCTGCTGCTACCGCCCGCACATGGTCAGCTCGTGTTTGTGAATCCTTGATGGTCGTCAGGGAGTGTAGGTCGGCTATGAAGAAGAATGATTCATTCTGGGGATTCTGTGATAACCTGATTGCGGGAATGATTGCACCCAACAGGTTGCCGAGGTGGGGTCTTCCGCTGCTTTGAATACCGGTAAGTATACGAGTCATGCCGCAAAGAAAATAAAATAACGCATACCGATATATGTTTTACTTTTGTGCCGGCAATTGTGCTGATTATGAAGAAGATTGGAATTACCGGAGGTTTGCTTTTACTGCTTGTCGGAGTGCTGTTGGCTCAGACGGTTAAGACGTTGAAGTTTCGTGAAGAAGTATACGACTTTGGTAATGTGATTGAAGAAGATGGCCCGGTATCGCACGAGTTTGTTTTTACCAATGCCGGCAGCAAGCCCGCGCAGATCATCACGGTAAAGCCTTCCTGCGGCTGTACTACACCCGGATGGAGCAAGGAACCGGTAATGCCGGGCAACAAAGGTACTATCAAAGCTCAATTTGATCCGAAGGGCAGGCCCGGTTTCTTTTCCAAATCATTGACCGTAACTGTTGAAGGTGAGAGCCAGCCCATGATGCTGCAGATCAAGGGTACGGTCATTTCACGCGACAAATTTTCTTCCGCTGAATTTCAGGCGGCCAGCGGCAATTGGCGTATGCGCAGCTTATCGTTCAACCTCGGTAAAGTGTACCGGAAGGATGAGTTTATGACGCGCGAGTATGAAGTAGTAAATGCTGGTACAAAACCAGTGATGTATTTGACTAAATCAGACGTTCCATCGCACATCCGGGTATCGATGGATCCGGTCACTATACCGGCCGGAGGGAAAAGCATGTTGCGCATCAGTTACAACGGAAAAATGAAAGACCAGTACGGTTTTCAGTCGGATAAGATTGTTTTGTATACCGATGATGAGTCACAGCCTCAAAAGACTTTTACGGTCTATGCAACATTGGAAGATTATTTCGAGGAATTGAAGCCGGAAGAACTCGCCCGCGCACCGATGCTGCGCACCGCTGCACAATCCATCGACTTTGGTTCTATGCGACAGAATCAGCAAGCCACCAGGGAACTAACCATCACCAACTCCGGCCGGTCAACACTGGAGATCCGCTCTGTTATCGGCAATTGTACCTGTGTGGAAGCCACGATAAGTAAAACGGAACTGAAACCGGGTGAAAGCGCTTCGATGACGGTGATCTTTAATCCGCAGGACCGTAAGGGCACGCAGAATAAATCGGTTACCATCTATTCCAACGACCCGAGAAATCCGGTACAGCGTGTCAACATCACTGCTGTTGTGAACTGATTTTCTGTTAGCAAGCCGATAAAAAAACTTCTGCTGATGGTCAACTAATCGACCACTGTTCAATTCCGTTTTACTAGACAAACGCCTGTATTCCGGTGATTTCCTTGCCGAGAATCAGCAGGTGAATGTCGTGGGTGCCCTCGTACGTGATCACCGACTCCAGGTTGGCCATGTGCCGCATGATGGGATATTCACCGGTAATGCCCATGCCGCCATGAATCTGGCGCGCTTCGCGGGCAATTTCCAGGGCAACCTGTACATTGTTGCGCTTCGCCAGGGAGATCTGGGCGGTGGTTGCTTTGCCTTCGTTCAGCAAGGTGCCGAGACGCCAGTTCAGCAGTTGTGCTTTGGTGATCTCGGTAAGCATCTCGGCCAGTTTCTTCTGTACGAGCTGGAAGGACGCAATGGGCTTGCCAAACTGGATGCGTTCCAGGGCGTAACGCCTGGCGGAATCGTAGCAATCCATGGCAGCGCCAATAGCGCCCCAGGCAATACCGTATCGGGCAGAGTCAAGACACATCATCGGTGCGCCTAATCCGTTCTTGCCGGGCAACAGGTTTTCTTTCGGTACTTTCACATTATCAAACACCAGCTCACCGGTGGCGCTGGCACGCAATGACCATTTGCCGTGCGTTTCGGGTGTGGTAAATCCGGGCATGCCGCGCTCAACAATCAAGCCGTGAATCCGGCCCGCCTCATCTTTAGCCCACACCACGGCCACATCAGCACGGGGTGAATTCGAGATCCACATCTTGGCACCGTTCAGCAGGTAGTGATCACCCATATCTTTGAAGTTGGTCACCATGCCGCTGGGGTTCGATCCGTGATCGGGTTCGGTCAGGCCGAAGCAGCCCAGCCATTCACCCGAGCCCAGCTTCGGCAAATACTTTTTGCGTTGCTCCTCACTGCCGAATTTATAGATGGGGTACATCACGAGTGATCCTTGCACCGAAGCGGTGGATCGCATACCGGAATCGCCTCGTTCAATCTCCTGCATGATTAAGCCGTAGGAGATATAATCAAGACCACCGCCACCGTACTCTAACGGAATGGTCGGTCCAAAGGCACCGATCTCTCCGAACTTGCGAACAATTTCGTAAGGAAAATGCGCTCGCTGTGCCCAGTCCTCTATGTACGGGCTGATTTCGCGCTTGACAAAATCGCGGATTGAGCTGCGGATGAGTTTATGTTCTTCCGTCAGCAGGCTGTCGATGGCGTAGAAATCAGGATGATCAAATACATCCTGCTTGAGGGATTTACGGGTGGTTGTTTCAGCGGTATGGGATGCCATAGGATTTTCTTTACTTGCAGGCAAATCTAATCATTTCAGAACCACAATCATGAACAGCATGGAGGCATCTTCGGTTACACCCCAACTTCTGGAGCAGGTAAAAAAACTGCAGGAAAAATATGCTGCCATGGGGCAGGATTTGTCCTCCTACCTGGACGGACTGTTGTATTCCGATTATCTCACCTACTGGGATTATATCCATCTCGATACGCTACTCAGTCTGCAAAACCCGAAGACGAGTTTCCCGGATGAAAAGATTTTTATCATCTATCACCAGATAACCGAGCTTTACTTCCGGCTGATACTGCATGAATTGGAACAGGTTACGGCAGCACCACATCCCGATATCAAATTTTTTACTGCCCGGTTGGATCGGATGATTCGCTATTTCGCACACCTGGAAAATTCATTCGACATTATGGTGCAGGGCATGGAGAAAGATCAATTTCTGAAATTCAGGATGTCTCTTTTGCCATCGAGTGGCTTTCAGTCGGCACAATACCGGTTGATTGAATTCATGTGCACGGATGTTGTTAACCTGGTCAATGAAAAAGACCGCCCGGCTGTTGGTAATCAGCCTGTGGAAGCCATGATGGACAAGTTATACTGGCGAAGCGGAGCCACGGAACTGGCCACCGGAAAAAAGACGCTTACGCTGCAGCAGTTTGAAGCCAAGTATATCGATACTTTCAGCGCCACCATACATCAGCATCAGCACGACAACCTGTATCAGCTTTACAAAAAGTACTATGAAGGTCAGGCGGAAGTGAAACAACGCTTACGCCAGATGGATACCCTCAGCAATGTGTTGTGGCCCCTGGCGCACATGAAGTCGGCCAGCCATTACCTGGAAAAAGATCCCGAAGATATCAAGGCTACCGGAGGAACGAACTGGCAGAAGTACTTACCACCAAGGTTTCAACGCATTATCTTCTTCCCGGAATTATGGACAGAAGAGGAAAAACGCGACTGGGGTAAAGCCGCTTTCCTGCGCGGCTAATACTTGCCCTCGCAATCTTTTTATCTTTGTAACAGATTGAAGGATAAACACCTTCCGCTATGACCATACAGGAATTGATATTACCTCCGGAGGAGGCCTTTGACGAAACCCACTTTCAGGATAACCTTTACCGGAGGCTTAATCTTGTCAAAGATGGAGAGCGCTGGATTCGGCCGGTCAAGCGTTCCATCGATGCGCGCGGTAAAAAGGTAATCGTACGCGTGCAGTGTGAAGTGTTAACAGCTTCTGAAAAGCGTCCCCTGATTACTTACCGAAAAGATTTTCCGTCACTGCTGCCCGGCCGGCAGGTGATTATCGTAGGCTCCGGACCGGCCGGATTATTCGCTGCCCTGCGCTTGCTGGAAGGAGGCATCAAACCGGTGATTCTGGAACGTGGCGCTGATGTGCGCATGCGCAGGCGCGACCTGGCCGCCATCAATAAGCAGCACCTGGTCAACCCCGATTCGAATTACTGTTTCGGAGAAGGAGGAGCTGGTACGTATTCTGACGGCAAGTTATACACCCGATCGACCAAACGCGGAGATGTGAACCGCATTATGGAAATACTGGTGGCGCACGGAGCGAAGGAAGAAATTTTGTTTGATGCCCATCCCCACATCGGCACAAATAAACTGCCTCGGCTGATCGAAAATATCCGAAGTACTATTCTGGAGGCAGGAGGGGAGATTCATTTCAATACCCGTGTATCGGATATTCTTGTTCAGGATAATGTCTTCCAGGGCATTCACACACAGAAGGGAGACAGCATTAACGGGGAGGCCTGCATTCTGGCAACCGGTCATTCTGCGCGCGATATCTTCTGCCTGCTGCATCAGCGCAACATTCTGATTGAGGCCAAGCCGTTTGCGCTCGGGGTGCGCGTTGAACATGCCCAGGAATTAATTGATCAGATACAATACCATTGCACCGGCAGCCGCAATCCTTACCTGCCGGCATCGTCCTATGCACTCGTGCATCAGGCCATGGCCTCCGGAAAACAACGGGGTGTATTTTCATTCTGCATGTGTCCCGGTGGATTTATTGTACCGGCAGCAACTGCACCGGGAGAAATTGTTGTAAACGGCATGAGCCCGTCCAGGAGAGATTCCCGTTATTCCAACTCCGGCATTGTGGTATCGGTGGAGCTT
>JALOMI010000059.1 GCA_025455465.1 Cyclobacteriaceae bacterium
GCCAGTTCAAAGTCAATGGAGTCGAGAACGGGTATCCGCACACCGGCAATCACTTTGGCGCGGTAGGTGGCTTCGCGGATGCGAACGAGGCCTTCTTCAAATTCCACCCACAGGCGGGAGAGGTTGCGCACTTCTTCCAGACGGGTTTGTAACTGAACTTCATACTCATTGGCCTTATCGCGAAGCTTTTTGATCTCCAGGCGCAGGGCTGCTTCCTTGCTCTTCAGCGTAGGCAGCGCACGCACGCGCACCGCCAGCTGCTGGTTCAGCTCGTACAGGGCAATCTTGTTGTATTTAAAATTCAGCGCCACAATGAGTCAGTCAAATTGCTTTCAGTATGTTAATTGGTGATGTCACCTCAGCGTTGTCAATTGTTTTTTGTCAACTGTCAACTTTTGACGGTTTCCTTCCAATACTTATCAACTAGTTCTTTCTTAATCGTTAATTCTTCTTTCCTGAAATGTTTGGCAAACAGTTTCCAGCTCGTTTCAAGCATTTCATCAATATCCACATTCACATCAATGGCCAGCAGTTTTTCACTGTACTCCTTCGCATACTGCAGGCAGCGTTTGTCATAGTCGTTCAGGTCGAAGCCGTTTTCCAGTTTTGTTTTTGCATTCGCTGAATCGGAGTACAGGCGCACGGCTGTATTCATCACCTGCGGATGGTCTTCACGGGTTTTCTTGCCGATCACCAGTTGCTTCAGACGTGACAGGCTTCTGAAAGGATCGACAATGGTTTTACCAATCTCCGCATCCCTGCGCAGGAAAAGCTGACCTTCGGTGATGTAACCCGTGTTATCCGGAATGGCGTGTGTGATATCCCCACCTGAAAGCGTAGTCACCGCAATTATAGTGATGGAACCTCCGGCCGGAAACTGCACCGCTTTCTCATAGAGTCTGGCCAGATCGCTGTACAGCGAGGCCGGCATATTGTCTTTGGATGAGATCTGGTCCATGTTGTTACTCACGATACTGAGTGCATCGCAGTACAACGTCATATCCGTCAGCAATACGAGTACTTTTTCATTCCGGTCAACGGCAAAATACTCAGCGGCTGTCAAGGCCATGTCAGGTATCAATAGTCGTTCAATGCTGGGCTCTTCGGTTGTATTGATGAAGGATACAATGCGGTCGATAGCACCGGCATTTTCAAAGATGTTCTTGTAGAACAGGTAGTCGTCATGTTGCAAGCCGATACCGCCCAGAATAATCCGATCGGCTTTTGCTCTAAGTGCCACATCGGCCATTACCTGGTTGTAGGGTTGTTCCGGGTCAGCAAAGAAGGGAATCTTTTGTCCAGTAACGAGGGTATTGTTCAGATCGATGCCCGCAATACCGGTTGGGATAAGTTCCGAAGGCCTTTCACGTTTGGTCGGGTTGATGGTAGGGCCACCAATCTGTCTTGTTTCGCCCTGCACTTCGGGGCCGTTGTCAATTGGTCTACCGTAGGCATTGAGAAAACGTCCGGTCAGGTCGCTGCTCACTTTCAGTGTCGGAGGTTTTCCGGTGAACACAACCTCAGCATCGGTTGGGATTCCATCGGTGCCGGAGAACACCTGCAACGTTACCATGTTGCCGATGATCTTTACCACCTGGGCCAGGCGGCCATGGATGATGGCCATCTCATCATAGCTTGCCCTGTCGCACTGCAGTTCGCAGGTAGCTTTGTTGATGCGCCTGATCTTGTAGTATATCGGTTGAAAGGCCTTGTATTCCATAGGTCAGGAGATGCGTTTTTCGTTAATGATCTGCTCCAGTTCTTCCCGTATGTTCTGAAAGTCATCGCTTTCATAGACACTGTAGTTCAGCTGCTTCAGGTTGTTGATGATGCGCTTGAAGAACGTGGAGACTTCTTCAAATCCTTTGAAGTCGAATTCCATCTGGCATAGTTGCAGCAGCAGTTCAAGCATGTAGCGCTGGCGTTCAATAGGTGTCATTGCATCGATCTTGTCGAAGGCATCCTGCTGCAGAATCACGAAGTCGATTAACTCCGCTTTCCAGAACTGCACGTGGTAGTCGAGCGGCACACCGTCATCACCGAGGATGTTGATCTGGTCGCGCACTTCACGCCCGCGCAACAGAATGTCTTTAGCGCGCGTCACCATATCGGTCCAGCGCGGTGAAACATGGTCCTGCAGGTAAGCCTGCATCTCCGGGTATTCCAGGTATTTCGAGTAGCTCTCGGTAGGGTCGACTGCCGGGTAGCGCTTCTGATCAGCGCGCCTCTGTGACAAGGCATAGAAGCATCGCGCTGATTTTTTGGTTGCTTCTGTTACAGGTTCTTTCAGGTTACCACCGCTGGGGGATACCGTGCCGAGGAAGGTGATGGAGCCGGTCTCACCGTTATTCAGGTATACATAACCGGCTCGCGCATAAAAGTTCGCGATCACCGCTGTCAGGTCCATCGGGAAGGCATCGGGGCCGGGCAATTCTTCCAGTCGGTTGCTCATCTCGCGCAAGGCTTGTGCCCAACGGGAAGTTGAGTCGGCCAGGATGAGCACACGCAAGCCCATGTTGCGGTAATATTCGGCAATGGTCATGGCGGTGTACACCGAGGCTTCGCGCGCAGCGACAGGCATGTTGGAGGTGTTGGCGATGATGATGGTTCGCTCCATCAGCTTGCCACCGGTGTGCGGGTCATCCAGTTCCGGAAACTCCGTAAACACATCCACAATTTCATTGGCACGTTCACCGCAGGCAGCATAGATGATCACATCGGCTGTGGCCTGCTTGGAGATGGCGTGTTGCAATACTGTTTTGCCGGTGCCAAACGGACCGGGAATAAATCCGGTGCCGCCTTCAGCAATGGGAATTAAGGTGTCAATGATGCGCACACCTGTTTCAAGCATGGCAAAAGGACGAACCTTTTCGGTGTAGGCTTTCAACGGCCGCTTCACCGGCCAGCGCTGCCAGAATTTTACATCCAGCGTTTCGCCATCTTCATTTTTCAGCACCGCCAATGTATCGTCAATATCGTATTCACCTTCCGCTGCAATGGAGTCGATCGTCCAATGACCCTGTGTTTTGAAAGGTACCATGATGCGGTGGGGGATGCCTTTTTCTTTTACTTCACCGATCCAGTCACCGGCTTTCACGCGTGTTCCCTTTTTGATGATGGGAACAAAATGCCACTTGCTGCCGCGATCCAGTGCATCGCTGCGCTTGCCGCGCATAATAAAAAGCGACTCGAATTTCTTGAGATCATTTTGCAGCCCGTCATAAATCTTGGAGAGCATCCCCGGGCCGAGCGTTACTTCCAGCATACCACCGGTAAATTCGATGGGGCTGCCTACTTTCATGCCGCGTGTGCTTTCGAAACACTGGATATAGATGGTGTTGCCGATAACCTTGATGACTTCACCCAGCAGTTGTTCATCGTTCACGCCAATGTAGCAGATTTCATTCTGGGCCACGGGGGCATCGCTTGCGGCCATAATCAGGTTGGCGATGATTCCTTTAACAGTTCCGGTCTTGGTTGTTTCGGTGGTCGTCATCGGTCAGCAAAATTTTCAGGTAATTGATAGTCGTTCATAACACCGCTCAGCAGTTCGTTTAACCGTCTGGTGCCGGGCTCTTCGGTGTCGGTAAGGTTGCGGTTGATAAGTTGAAGTCGAATTGCAAAACCGAGCAGGGGCTCGATGCCGAACACATAAGGTTGCAGCAATTCATCAAGGTGGTGCCAGCGCATTTCATTGATGATCAGCTCGCGCACGGCAATATCCGGGTTGTCGAAATGATTCAAGGCCTCACGGAACTGGAAATCCCACGACTTCAGGTTAATCTCTGCCGCCTTGGTCTGGCGCAGGAACTCCGCTTCGTAATGGCTGCCCAGCACTTCTTCTTTCGGATCCAGCCCAAACTTCTGACAGTTCAGCCAGATGAGCAGGTTCTTCAGGTTCTGATCGAAGGTTAGCCATGTGCGCAGGAATCGGTTGGGAATTGTATGTGTCCAGTCAATGTAATGCGTGGTGGCTGCATTCAGCAATGTTTTAAAGGATGTTTTCTCCCACAGTTTCTGTGACTCCAGAACAAAGGGTTGAAGGAAAACGGGCAGACGTTCAGGTTCCTGCAGGCATAGCTCCAGCTCTTCCCGTGAATAGTTGCCGTTATTGTTCCAGGGGTGATCATGCTTGATGAGGGTGACCAGGTTCTGGATATCGTACGGGTAATAGAGATAGGTGAGGAGTTCGTAATCGGAGGGCGTCAGATGTTCAGCTGCCAGCTCGCGAAAGCTGCGCACCGTGTAGCCAACGTTCTTATCGTTCAGGCTCAGGTCCGGCAGGGAGGTGATCAGATAATAGTAGCCCTCGTTCATGGCGGATATCAGTCTTCCTTGCCAAACAGAAGTTTGTAAATACGCGGCCTGGCGAAACTGCTGAAGTAGTTCTCAAAGTCTTCGTCTGTGAAGTTGATGCGATAGCCTTCATCGGCAGCAACAACCTGGAAGCCCTTCTTCATCGTACCGTTAAACTCTACCGTGATCCCTGAATTCATCAATAAGCCTGTGCGGGCTTCCAGGAAATCGCGGTAATGTCGATAGTCGTCTTCCGGCAATAAGAATTGCAGCCGGCTTTCTTTACCCTGCCGTTCAAGCCAGTGATCCATGATCTTGGCGATGAGTGTTTTCAGGTATTCCACATCATTTATTGCATCCTTCACTGGTTCATGATTCAGTTTGTAGACAATCATTCCGGAAATTTGCTGTTTGAGGGAAACCATGGCCTGGCGTGCAGACAGTTTCATTTCAGCCTCATTCTTCAGCCGGGTTTCTACCGCTTTCTTTTCGGCCTGGTCAATGATGGTGCGGGCTTTGGCTTCGGCTTCATCTACCAGCTCACGCGCTTTGCGGGCGGCTTCATCGAGGATTTCCCTGCCGCGGGCTTCCGCTTTTTCAATGCCTTCCTGGTAGATCTTATTGGTTAGTTGCTGAACGCTCTCGTGCATAGAATTACAATTTTGATAGCAATCAAAGTTAAGGTCTGTTAATCTTAAAAGTCTGACAAATCGAGGCGTTTCCGCGTTGAATATATCAGTAAACTGACTGATAAAAGTCATTTTAAAATTGCGTATTGCTATTGTTGAATGAAGGGAAAGAAATTGATAAAATTCATTCAATGGTCCCATGTACTTCAATTCTTCAAAGGCAGGTGAGGGATCAGGTCAATGGATTTTCGCGAAACCAGTTATACGTGGTAAAGGATTTACCATTACTTTACGAGGCAATTTTCAGCTTATGACTATGACACTGGATAAAATGCTCGGCATTGATTACCCGATCATCGTGGCCCCGATGTTTCTGATCTCCAATACGAAGATGGTAAAAGCCGCTCTGGACTGTGGAATTACTGCGGCATTTCCTGCTTTAAATTACCGAACCGATCAAGACCTTCGTGAAGCTATAGCCGACATCCGCGCACACACCGATAAGCCGTTCGGGGTTAACCTGATTGTGAACAAGTCGAACTATAAATACAATAAACAACTCGAGACACTGGTTGAATTAAAGCCGGCCTTCATCATCACCTCGCTGGGCAAACCGGAAGAAGTTATCCGGCAATGCAAACCGGTGGGTATTAAGGTATTTTGTGATGTCATTGATGAAGTGCACGCCAAAAAAGTTGAAGCCCTTGGGGCTGATGCGGTGATTGCAGTGAATAATCAGGCCGGTGGACATACGGGGAAGATTAATCCCAGAGAATTGGTCGAATTGCTGCAACGTAATGTTTCCATTCCTGTGATATCAGCGGGTGGAGTAGCCAGCGTAGAACATGTTAACGAGGTATTATCGTGGGGTGCAGCCGGTGTTTCGGTCGGAACGATCTTCATCGCCTCGGAGGAAGCGGATGTCTCTGCTGATTATAAACAGGCGCTTATTGATTATGGTGCCAAGGATATTGTAAAGACCACCAAGCTGTCCGGATCACCGCTCACGGTCATCAACACACCCTATGTTCAGCAGCTTGGTACCGAAGCCACCTGGTGGGAGAAGCTGATGAACAACAATAAATGGCTGAAGAAATACATCCGGATGATCATCGCGCTGCGCGGAATGAAGACGATTGAGAAGTCCACCTTCGGTGCCTCGTATAAAACCTTGTGGTGCGCAGGACCAACCATTGAATATGTGCACAGCGTTCGGCCCATGCGCGAAATCATTCACGACCTGACCGATGGATTAGAGCCAGCGAACAAAGTCAGCGTTTCATAAGGTCAACAGCATGGGGTTGCCAGGTAACGGGGTCACCATGCAGGCCATGACGGTAGCTGATAATCTCAATCCGTGAGGGAACCACTTTGATAAGCAGGTAGGATTGATCCCGGTCAGGGTAGAAGGCTTCCCATTCCGGCTTCCAGTATTTCGCTTTCGCGGAAGCGTCATTCACCAGTTCAGCTTTGCCATACAGCGAGACATAGCCATTATCGCCATCGGCATAATACAAGATTACATCGTTGTTCTTTCTGATCTCGGTCACCTTGCGGCTTTTCGGATTGGTGCCCAGCCACACGATGAAATTTTCATCAGGTTCAAAGGCGTCCATGGTGCGCACACGGGGTTGTTTCCTGTTGTCAGCCGTTATCAAGGCACATTGGCCGGCCCCCAGCATCAGTTCGCGGGCTGCCTGAAGTAAGAGTGTTCTTGAGGAGTCAGGATTTTGCGCAACGGCTGTGCCTGAACTGACCAGTAGTAAAATCGTTACCGGCAGAACCAGGTGATTCAATATTTTCAATTGGGTACTTCTCATAGCGGACACCATGTAAATAACGGAACAATTTCGCTTCAAACAGGTTTTGTAGTCGTTAACTTTCCGACATGAATTCATCCGCTATAAAATCCGTCAAGCCTCTCGGCTTTCCCTGGCAAACCCAGGATCCTTTTCTGTTTTGTGTTCACCATGTGGATCATTATCCGAAAGGAAATGAAAAACTGGGGCCGGATTCATCGCTGGCCGGCCGGTCGCTGGGTCAGGACTTTTCTCCCAACCAGGACTGGCGTATGTATCACGGTAAAAATGTGCCGGGCTTTCCGGCCCATCCGCACTATGGCTTTGAAACCGTAACGATTGTTACAAAAGGGCTTGTTGATCATTCCGACTCACTGGGCGCTGCCGGGCGTTTTGGTTTTGGTGATGTACAGTGGATGACAGCCGGAAAAGGCGTGCAGCATTGTGAGATGTTCCCCTTGCTCCATACCGATAAGGATAACCCGCTGGAGCTTTTTCAGATCTGGCTGAACCTGCCGCGCGAAAAGAAGAAAGCCGCGCCCTATTTTTCCATGCTTTGGAGCGACACTATTCCTGAATACAAATCTGTTCATGCAAACGGAAAGACCACATCCGTAAAAATTATTGCCGGAAAGATTGATCAGATTCCGGCACCGAACCCGGCCCCGGATTCCTGGGCGGCCAATCCGGAACACGAGGTGGGCATCTGGCTGATTCAACTGGAAGCGGGAGCAACCTGGACGTTGCCGATGGCATCCGGTTCGGTGAACCGGTCCCTGTATTTTTATGACGGGCAGTCGGCTACAGTTGACGGGCGTAGGTTCAACAGCCATCAGTGTATTGAATTGAAAGCCGACCAGCCGGTGGAGTTAGTCAGCGGTGAGACGAAGACCTTATTCCTGTTGCTGCAGGGTAAACCCATCGGTGAGCCCGTGGTGCAGTACGGTCCTTTTGTCGTCAATAAGCCGGAGGAAGTTAACCAGGTGATGATGGAATACCAACGCACCCAGTTTGGTGGTTGGCCGTGGTCCAGTTATGAGAACGTACATGGCCGTGCCCGCGGCAGGTTTGCGCGTTACCCGGATGGTGTGGAAGAGGAAAGGCAGATACCGGGTTCAATGAGCAATGAGCAATGAACAATGAACAATTAGCAATGAACAATGAGCAATGAACAATACTTTTTGGGATGAAGTTAGCGTGGTCAGCGTTAACAGAACATTTGTGTAGTGGTGTGTGACGAGAGCGTATTCGTTTTTGCAGTGTGGAAAAGATCGGTTTACTTTAGGTGTACTTAAACGACTATGGAAAACTTTCTGAGCTTCTTTGAAAACATGCCCACCTGGCAGCGGGCTGCGTGGATTGTTATCTGCTTATCCGTATGCTGGGTGCTGGAAGGGAACATGCCGTTGTTCCGCTTCAACTATAAAAAATGGAAGCATGCCGGTGTGAACTTCGTGTTTCTCGGCACCACGATGATCATTAATATATTTTTTGGTATTGCTACGGTAGGTGTATTCGAATGGATCAGTCGCGAGAAATTAGGGCTAATGCATTACGTCAGCCTGCCGACCTGGGCCGAGCTGATTATCTGCCTCTTCATCTTTGAACTGGTTGCCCAGTACACCGTTCATTTTATGCTGCACCGCTTCAAGTGGATGTGGAAGTTTCACATGATCCATCACAGCGACACCCACCTGGATGCCACCAGCGGCACACGGCACCACCCCGGTGACTTTGCGCTGCGCGAAATCTTTGCGCTCGGTGCCGTCATCATCACCGGTGCACCGGCTGCCTTTTATTTCTTTTACCGCATCCTCACGGTATTCTTCACCTACTTCACCCACGCCAACATTTACCTGCCGCCCTGGCTGGATAAGCCGCTGAGCTACATCTTCATCACGCCCAACGTCCATAAATTCCATCATCATTATGAGCGGCCGTGGACGGACTCCAACTTCGGCAATATGTTTTCCATCTGGGATCGCCTCTTCGGCACCTTTGTGTACGATGATCCCCACAAGATCCGTTACGGGTTGGATGTGCTACCGGATGAAAAGGACGAAGATATCGCCTATCAGTTCAAAATCCCCTTTAACAAGTCGATTAAAACCGATTACTGATCAGCAGCCTTGCGGTTGAATCCGGCACAGGCACTGTCCTGCATGAATATTCAGGTTTAGTTAGTTTTTAAGAACTATTTATCTATGACATAAGTTCTGCTTATGGGTCTAAACCTGTACGTCTATGAAAACAAAACTAATTATTGGGGCTTTTGCATTATTGGCATTGACCTTGCTGTTAGGGTGTGACTTAATTGACAAGGCAGATGATGTTTCTTTTGACACAGAATTGCCTGTGTACTTTTCCATTAATGAAACAGAGGTAAACGCTGAAGGTAAAACGTATAATGGAGAAGTGGAGTTGGATATTACTTCTGATGCCGATGTCAGCAAGTATGCCAGTAAGATTAAGGAGATTAAGGTAAATCGGATCAGCTATTACATTGACGGGGTTAACCCCGGTGGTGTGACTTTTAACAGCGGATTGTTGCGTATGGTTTCCGCTAATCAGGTCATCGCAACGTTAGGTAATACGGCTTTGAACGAAGGGGCAAATGGTGATTTCATTACCGATGCGGCCGGATTTAACGAATTGTCTTCCCGGTTGAAGAACAATAAACGTGAAATAATCCGGATGAGTGGCAATCTAAGCACAACACCCATCACCTTCCGACTAAGGTGTACATTCTATGTCACCGTAAAAGCTGATGCATTGAAATAGGCTTAACCGTACGGTATTATTGGACGGCTATGGGTGCTCCGAGCAATTGATCCGGAATATTAAACGCATTCACCAGGGGTATGGCATCCTGCCGTATTTCCCAGCAAAGCTGGTTCACCAGTTTTCGGATGGCTTTGGTCTTCACACCTTCCATATAGCCTTGTTCGAGATACCATGCCTTGTGTTTCTCGAGTGAAGACAATGCATACAGGTCGCATAGTTTTTTTAGTGCATTGCGGCAGCCGCGGTCTTCAGTTTGTTTGACTATTCGTTGAAATTCTTCCAGCACGATACGATCTACATATGCAAAGCCCACCTCCACGAGGTGATGCTGAGACACATTGAACGCATCAAAGGAATCCATACCGCTGTCAATGTGCCGTTTCAGTCGCCTCGCTGCTGACGTTAATATATCCCGTTCCCGGTAACGAAATGCATTCAGATGAAATTCAGGGTCGAGCAGGTGCTCTTCATCGGTGTTGCGGACAATTATCGGATTCAATTCCGTAATGGATGTGCGCGCCTGATCGGCTACATAGTTCAGCAGGGTGAACATGGTCATGTTACTGAACTCTTGTTTGAATTCGGTGAGCCGGCTCTTGGCCACGAGTTGCATCAGCACAGTATTGTCGCCCTCAAACGTAGTGTAGATGTCGGTGTCGTTTTTAAGGGCATCAATCCGGTTTTCCGATAAATATCCTTTCCCTCCGCAGCATTCGCGGCATTCCTGCAGCGTTTGTGTCGTGTGCCAGGTAGCGTATGCTTTCAGTCCGGCAGCCATGGCTTCAATCTCCTGCATGTCTTCTTCGGTACGGTTCAGGAATCGTTTCGTCAGGTGCTGCAGGGCAAAATGAAGTGCATACGTGGTAGCCAGCAGGGGCATCAGCCTGCGCTGATGGGTGCGGTAATTCAGGATGGGTACTTCCGTGCCCCCTTCCGGTCCGAATTGCCTGCGCTGGTCACCGTAACGAATGGCAATCGTTAACCCCGACTTGCACGCGGCTATTCCGGATCGCGGGATGCCGATACGGCCGCCCACGAGGGTGCCGAGCATGGTGAAGAATCTCCGGTTGTCGCTGGCAATGGGGCTCGTGAATTTCCCTGCCTCATCCACACCGGCAAAACGATCGAGCATGTTTTCCTTCGGTATCTCCACCTGGTTGAATTCAATCAGGCCGTTGTCAACACCGTTAAGCCCCATCTTCCGGCCGCAGTCCTCTATGGTGACCCCTGAAATGGTATTACCGTTCGCTTCGCGCAGCGGCACCAGGAAGGCGCTGACACCGTAATCCTTATTATCGATAATCAGTTTGGCAAAAACGGTAGCCATGCGTCCGTGCAGCGCTGCGTTGCCAATGTACTCCTTGCGTGCGCTCTTGTGCGGAGTATGAATGATGAATGTTTTTCTGTGATGTTGATAGGTTGCCGTAGTTTCAATTCCGCGAACATTGGAGCCGTGGTTGGTCTCTGTCATGGCAAAGCATCCCGGCAAGGCCAGGGTGCCGATGTCGTGCAGGTATTTACGGTGGTGCTTTTCCGTGCCGAGGAAATAAACGCTCATGCCCCACAGTCCGAACTGCACACCGAATTTCACCACCAGGCTGAGGTCATGGTAGCTCAGCGTTTCCATCACCGCGAAATAGGCGGCCATGTCGTTACGCCCCCCGTATTCTTTCGGGTAGGCAATGCTGCCGAGGCCGCGTTCAGCCAGGTACTTCAACCATTGCAAAACCTGCTGACGGTATTTCTCCAGATCTCCGGGGTCGGTGTAGGTAAATTCAGGATCACACAGAATCGTTTTTACATTCCGGATAACATCGGCCTGATCACCTTCCAGCAGATTGGCCAGTGTATCAACATCAAAATTGAACTGCGTTGAAAGTTGCGAGGTGATGGTGTCGTGTGCCTCCTGAAAGTGAAATACGATTTCCTGGCTGATGAAGCCCAGCGTTGCTTCAATACGGTCCAGCGATGACCGGGAAGATTCCAACGCATGATGGATGGTACCGTTGCCGTGAAGGCCAACGAGTTTCATGCCCAGGTCTGTCAGGCTCTCCCGTGTGCCGGGCGTGCCAACTACCTGCCGGATGGCTTCGCGCCATTCGTATAAGTCGGATACCTCCGGAGGATTGGAAGGATCCAGCTGACGCAGTAAAAAGTCGCGGTCATCGGAACTGAGCCACGACTGGCTCCGGATCAGGCCGTCCAGTGTTGCGAATTCACTGGGTGTCAGCACCCGGTCTGACCAGACCGTATACAACAACGGAAGAAAAACATACAGGTTGGGATTGTTCTTGAGTTGCTCAGAGTGCAGCATAGCAGTACCAGTTATATGACGACCTGTGTCAAGATACGGAAATCCCGCCAGTAAGGATGGATAAAGTAACCTGATAAGGTATCGGTTGTCCGCTTATCACTATCCAATTATCCGCGTACCGGTGAGCGCGTATATTGGAGGCTTATTTCTACTTGTTATGCGTAAAAATTTCTTGTTCATAATTCTGCTGTTCACCGCGATGGCTGCTTGCCGTGTTTCACCCCATGAAATGGATGTCAGGCGGTGGGAGAAGCAGGCCAAACGGGTAACGATTTACCGGGATGATTTTGGTGTTCCCCACATCTATGGTAAGTCGGATGCCGATGCCGTGTTCGGCATGCTGTACGCGCAATGCGAAGATGATTTCCCCCGCATTGAACGGAATTATACCTGGGCCATCGGCCGGTTGGCGGAAGTGGAAGGGGAGGGCGCCCTGTACAGCGACCTGCGGGCCAACCTGTTCATGACCAAGGAAGAGGCTATCAAAGAATATGAGGCCAGTCCGGAGTGGCTGAAGAAATTATGCCAGGCCTTTGCGGACGGCATCAATTATTATCTCTACACGCATCCGGAAGTAAAGCCGAAATTACTGACCCGCTTCGAGCCGTGGATGCCGATGTATTTCAGTGAGGGAAGTATCGGAGGTGACATCGAGTCGGTTTCTGTTAAAAAGATCCAGGAATTTTATGAAGGCAAAGCATCGGGTCAGCAGGCGCAGCATAACGTTGAAATAGCTGATTACCTGATACGCCCGAAGGCTGACGAAAATGATCCCCAGGGCTCCAACGGCTTTGCTATTTCCGGAAAGCTGACGGAGTCGGGGAAGGCCATGCTGCTGATCAATCCGCACACGTCATTTTTCTTCCGCGGTGAAGTGCACGTGGTCAGCGAGGAGGGATTGAATGTGTACGGGGCGGTAACATGGGGACAGTTTTTTGTCTACCAGGGTTTCAACGAAAAGAACGGATGGATGCACACCTCTTCGTACACCGATGTGATGGATGAATTTCTGGAAACCATTATGGAGAAAGACAGTAAGCGCTTCTATAAATACGGGGATGAACTTCGGCCGGTCATCGAGAAGCAAGTGACACTGAGTTATCTCAAAGACGATTCGCTGCATCAGAAAAGATTTCCGGTGTACCGAACGCATCACGGCCCGGTTACCCATCAGCTTGAAGATAAATGGGTTGCTACAGCTATGATGTGGAATCCTTCGAAAGCTTTGCAGCAATCGTACAACCGGACGAAGACTTCATCCTATGAAGATTTCAAGAAGGTGATGGAGCTGAAAACAAATTCTTCCAATAACACAGTTTACGCGGATGCTGATGGAAACATCGCATTCTTCCAGGGCAACTTCATTCCGAAGCGCGATGTACAATTTGATTACTCGAAGCCGGTCGATGGCAGCAATCCGGCTACCGACTGGCAGGGCTTGCATGAGGTGGAGGAAACAATTCAGCTGCTCAATCCGGGTAATGGTTGGATTCAGAACTGCAACTCAACGCCCTTTACGTCTGCATTGGAATACAGTCCGAAGAAAGATGATTATCCCTACTACATGGCCACGGAACCAGAAAATTTCCGCGGTGTACACGCTGTTCGTGTGCTGAAAGGAAGAAGCGGTTATACCCTGGATAAACTGATTGACACAGCCTATGATCCCTACATAACCGGCTTCGAATACCTCATACCCGGTTTGGTGAAAGCGTTTGATGAATCCGGTAAAGCCATGCCCCACCTGAAGCCGGCCATTGACATACTCCGTTACTGGGACCTGAAAGTATCCAGACAATCCGTTGCCATGACACTGGCGCATTTTTACGGCACCCTGTACCTTCAAAAAGGTCCGCGGCCGGAGGGGCTGACTCCGATGGAGCGCATTAATTTTTTCGGAACAGGAACTCCACATGAAGAACGCCTGGTAATTTTCTCTGAGACATTACAAAAGCTAACCGATGATTTTGGTGATTGGAACATGCCGTGGGGTGACGTAAACCGTTTCCAGCGGCTTGATGGTTCGATCATTCCGAAATTGGATGATCAGGCCCCAAGCATTGCCATCGGTATGGCATCGGGCAACTGGGGAGCGCTGGCTGCCTATGCTTCGCGACCGGGCACCAACACGAAAAAGCTGTACGGTGCCCACGGCAACAGTTTTGTGGCGGTGGTGGAATTTGGTGACAAGGTAAAGGCAAAAAGTATTCTGGCCGGTGGGCAGAGCGGTGATCCTTCATCACCCCATTTCTTTGATCAGGCAGAACGCTATGCCGATGTACAGTTTAAGGACGTAGCCTATTACCGGGAGGATGTTGAAGCCAGGGCTCAGGCTACCTACCGGCCGGGGAAGCCATGATAATCGTTATGAACGCAAATTGACTGCCGAGCTGATGTAATCCTGCTTTCTGTTTTGTTGGTTGCTGTTTATCGGTTATAAATGCTTACCTTTGAGCAATTACTCACCTCTATTACGGCAAGTTGTAAGCCGGTGACGTACAAAAGCAATCGCTGTTTCAGAACATACAACGTCTTTCCAGCCTCATTTTTTATAGCATTTCATGTCTTTTCAACAATTGAATTTGATTGAGCCTATTCTGAAGGCTTTAAACACAGAAGGTTATACCACGCCTACACCCATTCAGCAACAAGCTATTCCTTATGTATTAGGCAGGCGGGATTTGTTGGGTGTGGCCCAGACGGGTACAGGGAAAACTGCAGCCTTTGCCATACCAATTATTCAGTTACTGGTGCAGGATAAAAACATCATACCCGGTAAGCGGGTGATTCGCAGTTTGATTCTCACCCCTACGCGTGAACTCGCCATCCAGATCGGAGAAAGTTTTGAAGCTTATGGCCGCAACACCAACCTGCGATACAAAGTAATCTTTGGCGGAGTGAATCAACACGGCCAGGTAGAAGCCATCCGTTCCGGTGTAGATGTATTGATTGCCACACCGGGACGTTTACTGGATCTGATGAACCAGAAACATGTTCACCTGAACGACATCAACTTTTTTGTATTGGATGAAGCCGACCGCATGCTCGACATGGGCTTTGTGCACGATGTAAAAAAAGTAATCAGCCGGTTGCCAAGACGCAGGCAGTCCCTGTTCTTTTCAGCTACGATGCCTCCTGAGATTGTTGCATTGGCCGATACTATTTTGGTAAGTCCGGCAAGGGTGGAGGTAACTCCACCATCGAGTACCGTTGACCTTATTAATCAGTCGGTTTATTTTGTTGATAAAGGCAACAAAAAGAAGTTGCTGATGGACATCTTAAATGATCATGAGATTGAGCGCGCCCTGGTCTTTACCCGCACCAAACACGGTGCTGATAAGGTAGCCAAGGAACTGACCCGTGCCGGCATTCAGGCGCAGGCAATTCACGGCAATAAGTCGCAAAATGCCAGGCAGAATGCGCTGAATAATTTCAAATCAAAAGCAACACGCGTGCTGGTAGCTACGGATATTGCTGCGCGTGGCATTGACATAGATGACCTTACGCATGTGGTGAATTTTGAATTGCCTAACATCCCTGAATCGTATGTTCACCGAATCGGCCGCACCGGCAGGGCAGGAGCCAGTGGTCATGCCATTGCTTTCTGTGATGCAGAGGAAAAAGAATACCTGCGCGATATACAAAAGCTGATCGGCAAGCAAATTCCGGTGCTTGATGACCATGATTATCCGTTGATTAATCATCATCCCGTTCAGGCGCCCAAGCCGCAACGGCCGGCACGAAAACCGAACCAGTTTCGGACGAACAAGGTGAAGTCAAACCCGGTAAAGTCAACCGCACCTGCCACGCAGCAGACACAGGCAGCCGAACCCAAACGCAGGCAATGGTTCAACCATAACTGGTAGTTCCGTTTCCTGAAAAAAAGAAAAGAGTTGGAAAAGGTTACCTGGCGTAAGCCGGACTTACCCAGGTTTCCTTAGGTTCATACTTACTGGCGCTGGCCCACTGGATGCCACGCTTGAGCATAACTAAGCCTTCCTTAGATTCTGTCAAATGGGCAAGGTTATGGCCGAGTGACGTATAGAAGATCCTTCCTTTACCGTACATCTTCTTCCAGGTTACCGGCATCACACAACCTTCAATCCATTCATCATGGGCACCGGTAAACCGGGTGGTCGCCAGTACTTTTACATTTGGATCAACATGCATGTAGTATTGCTCGCTTTTGAACCGGAAGTCATTCAACCCGTTTGTTAACGCATCCTGCCGGTCGGTGATTGTTACTTCATAGTCTACGATGCCACCGGGATGGGCTACCCATTGCCCGCCTGTCATGTATTGATACTCAGTATTGTTTCGGAAAGAATCACACAGACCACCATGCCATCCGGCCAGTCCGGTGCCATTGACTTTAAAAGCTTCGAGCAAGCCTGCTTCCTGCTCTTTGGTTATGGATGACATGGTGAAAACCTGGACCACCAGATCGATTGTTTTCATTAACGCTTTATCGGCATACGGATCGAGGTTCTCAGAAAGAAGCACAGAGGCTCCTTCCGTACGCATCCAGGGCGCGAGGTAGTCGGCAAATGCTTTGGGCTCATGTCCTTCCCAGCCACCGTAGGTGAACAGAATTTTACGCCCTTTTAAGGAGGGTAAAGGAGCGGTGTTTCCGGAAGAGTCTTTAGGCCAGGCAGTCAGCGCGGAAACTCCTACCGAAAGTGCGCGCTGCAAAAATGCTCTGCGGTTTTTCATCGGATTTAACGGTTCATGCTTTACCAGAGTCACCAGCTATTGATTAGTACTTTTCGTACCAGTTGAAATGCTGCTTGATGACTTTCTGCCTTTCTTTTTTGATATAGGAAAGAAATGCTGAAGCCACCGGTGAGAAGTTCTTACCCTTCATCCAAACCAGGTGCCACGATGACTGAATGGGTAATCCTTTGACGGGAATAATCTGAAGGCTGCCATTATTGAGTTCATTCCGGATGCCGATCAGCGGCATGATGGAGCAGCCGAGGCCGGCCAGCACAGCCTGCTTCACCGCTTCATTGGAGGTTAGCTCCAGCTTTTTCTTCACGGGTGCTGATTGAGGAAGGAATTTCTCCATAACGGTACGTGTGCTGGAACCGGGTTCGCGGAATATCAGCGGCAATTCATTCAGCAGGGCGCGGGTATAGGGAGTTTTAGAAAATTTCTTATCGGTATTGGCCACCAGGAAAAGCTTGTTCTTCATGAGCTCCAGTTTTTCTACCAATACGTTTTCCGGAAGCACCGATACAAGCGCAAAATCAAGCTCATTACGCTCGAGGCTTTCTGTTACTTTCTGCTTGTTGGTTACATCCAGCATAAGTTCAATTTCCTCATGTTCGCGCATAAAGTCGGAGAGGAAGTAGGGCATAATGTATTTGCCGGTGGATACCACCGCAATTTTAAGGCGGCCGGCCAGGT
>JALOMI010000060.1 GCA_025455465.1 Cyclobacteriaceae bacterium
GGGTTTGGCCGCCAAATGTGATGTTGGCCGAACTTCGCGCCACTTCGGAGATCATCGGTAAACCTCCGAGCAAACCGGAAACAGCATTGCCTACACCTACCGCGACCAGGTCTTTGTTTGGATTGGAGATACGTTTCCACGGATCCAGACCGTCTATGGCTTTCACGGTCAGCAGGCTTTCAAGGCTGTTGACAAACAAAAACATGATGACATATTTCCAGAAGACAAATGTTCCGATCATGGAAAAATCAGCATTGAAACCAATCGATCCCCAGAAGTCGCCAATCTGTACCATATCGAAAGCCGGTTCGGTATGTTTGAAGTCCATGATCCAGGCGAGCGGAACCGTGACCAATAATACCACCATTGGTGCCGGTAATTTTTTAAAGATTTTTGGCTTCAGCATGGGCATGCCGAAGATGATGAGGAGGCTGATTACTCCAACAAGGGTAACACGCGGATCTTCGTGCATGATGGAGTCGGGTATGCGCTGATACAATTCGAGCGGTTCAAGGCCCTTCAAGGTGGCGGGATCAATGCCGAGCAGGACGTGAATCTGTTTTGAAAAAATGATCAGGCCGATGGCGGCCAGCATTCCGTGCACAGCCGAATGGGGAAAGAAGTCACTGAGCGATCCGAATTTGAAAACCCCGAAAAGAATCTGAAAAAGCGAGGCAACGACAATGGCTCCCAAAGCCAATTGCCAGCCGGCTGTGCCACCACCCATTTCGGTAACAGCACCGGCACAAATGGTAATCAACCCTGCAGCCGGGCCTTTGATGGTGAGACGTGATCCGGCAAAGAATGTGACCACCAGGCCTCCTATCATAGCGGTGAGTACCCCCATGGCAGGCGGAAATTCACTGGCACGGGCAATGCCAAGACTCAGCGGGAGGGCTAATAGAAATACGAGAAATCCGGAAAGCGCATCGGCTTTCCAGTTTTGTTTCAGTCCGTTGATTCCATCGGATGGAATATTAACTGCTTGCATAATATTGAAGGTAGTGAAAGGATGATTACTAAAACAGAGATTAACAGGCGGCAGAGCATCTGCCGGGCATGGCTTTCGCCACGCGTTGGATCTTTCACTAAATCAATAATACCCGGTGCAGCGTGAATAATGGCGGCTGCGAGTCAACTAGGTAAACGCAGGTTCTATACGCAGCAGGTTCTGAATGAAACTGAAGCAGGTTGTTGAAAATATCGGTGCAGGTTGCTGTCCGAAATTCAAAGTCAAAGGCATCATCTTTTTCACCGGTGTTTTCTTCACGGATCAGGTGAAAGATGCCTCCCACCCGGTCGGGTGAGCTGTGATAAGCAAAACCCAGCATACAGCCAGCATCGGTGTGATTATGGTAGACTGCCGACAGCCAGGCCGACACCGATAGCTCGGAAAGGAAGAGCAGCAAAGTAAAAATGCCGATGAAGGTAGTTCTGGCCAGTTTCATAGAAACCAATCGGATACAAAAGTCAGAAGATTTTTTGATATTCCTACTACATCCGGAATGCGAGTGCAGCTATCGGGTTGGGCCGTGTTCAGGCGGACGGAGTTTATCTTACTATAAGTAACGTTAATATTGTTAATAAATTAAGATAATGTTGAAATAAATAAGGATAAATGACAACCCGGTTTTTGTTTTGCCGTTTTTCTTTTCCATACCTTTGTGTATGAAGTACACCGGCATGCGTTTCTTTTCAGCCTTCCTGGCTTGTTGCATGCTGTTTCTATCGCTGCTGGGCACTTCATCGGTTTCCGGTGAACACAGTCATCCGTTTCAGGCAAGCATACTTCAAAAGCAGGATATAAATCTGTCCAGCGCCTTTCAGGTTCTTTTTGAAGAAAAGGAAGAAGAGCAGAATCATGTCTCGATGACAGCCTGGTGCCCGGTTCATTTGCTGGTTATCAGAGCTATCCGATCGGCTGTTGAAGACGTGTTGCCTGAAAACGGTTTTTATGCAGTTACAGCTAATGAAATTCGAATCTACCTGTCACACCGCCACTTATCCATTTAATAAATTCCGTATTGCATTTCCGGCTGCCATGGGCATGCCCGGTTCTTTTTTTACGCTAATCGGAATTTTAAACATACTATGGCTTTATCAGCAACAACAGGAAGACATTTTAATGAACATCAGGTTCTTCATGCCTTAGCCCACTACCTGCCGGCACAGGCACCCTTAAAGGATTTTATCCACCACAATACGCTGCACGGTTTTCAGCACTTACCGTTCAACCGGGGCATACAACACGCCTCTGCGATTTTCGGTTACCGGGTTTCACTTTCTCTAACAGAATACCGGTCGCTCTACCAGCAGGGCAGGATCAAACCTGCCGTTCTGGATGAATTAATTACCCGAAGAAAAGGATATGACGAGGTCGCCCTCTGGAAGGAAAAGATGCTACAGGGAACCTATCAGAAAGACCTTCCCCGCATCGGACAACTTCGTTCCAACTGGAAGCGTGAGTACAAGATTGATCTTGACTCCCTTGTTCAGCCACTGTTATTCCGCATCTTATGCAGTTACCTCGATCAGGGCATTTCGATGTGGAATTTTCCGGTGTCGAACAAAGGCTTCTTGGCCTCGCTCCGTGAAATGGAGAAAAACAGTTTCACTAGTTTCTTTAAAGGTGAACGTGCCCGTGAGTTGCTGCTGAAGGGTCATACACAAATGCGTCAACTGCTTCGGCTGCTGGTAGGCTATGATGAGCAATTGTATGAACAATACCTATTCGATCAGCAATTTGCACATCAGGGTTGGTCGGGAATGGCGGCAACCATTGAAGTACAGCCAAATACCTTGTTGGATCACCGTAAAATTACCCTGCATGATCTGATTTGTTTTGAACTGCTGCTGGAGATTGATGCGTTGGATGATCATTTCAACGGACAATGGCTTCCGCTCGAGTATACAATAAAGGAGAAACCGTTGCCTTTATTTGCTGAAGTGAAAGAAACCGAGTTGGATGTAGTGACACTCCTATGGCAGGAAGCTTTCGAATGGAGCTACTATGATGAAGTACTGGCCGGCTTACAAGTAACCGATAATCACCAACGGCCGGTGAAGCCTGATTTTCAGGGTTTGTTCTGCATCGATGACCGGGAATGTTCCCTGCGCAGGCATCTTGAACTGGAAGCACAGGGTTGTGAAACCTACGGCACCCCGGGTTTTTTTGGTGTTGAGTTTTTCTACAAACCGGACCACGGCAAGTTTTATACAAAACTGTGTCCGGCACCGGTGACACCGAAATACCTGATCAAAGAGATTGGCGTCAGAAGAAAGCATTCAAAGGATGCTCATTTTACCAAGGGCACACACTCGTTAATAAGCGGCTGGTTAATTACCCAGACACTTGGGTTCTGGTCAGCGTTGAAACTATTCATCAGCATTTTCCGGCCCTCACTAAGCCCGGCTACCGCGTACTCCTTTCAGCATATGGAAAAGCATTCAAAGCTGACCATTGAAAACAAACATACTGACCATACCGAGAATAATTTGCAGATCGGTTTTACGGTGGAGGAGATGGCCTTGCGTGTGGAGGGGTTGCTTAAAAGTATCGGTCTTGTAAATAATTTCGCTCCGCTGGTTTATGTGATTGGTCACGGCAGTAGCAGTGTGAACAACCCCCATTATGCCGCGTATGATTGTGGTGCGTGTTCGGGTCGTGCCGGATCGGTCAATGCCCGGGTGATCAGTTATATGGCCAACCACCAGCAGGTTCGGAAAATACTGGGCGAAAATGGAGTCTCCATTCCGGATGAAACCATATTTGTTGGCGGTCTTCATGATACTACCCGTGATGAGATCGAATTTTATGATGAAGATCAGTTGCCCCGGCAACTCCGTGAGCTTCATCAGGTAAATGCAGCTTCATTTCAGCGCGCACTGGCCCATAACGCCAAAGAACGCTCGAGGCGTTTTGAAACGATCAACACCAATCGCAGTGAAGCGGAAATTCACGAGCATATCAAAAGGCGTTCGGTGTCTTTGTTTGAGCCGCGGCCTGAATTAAACCATGCTACCAATGCCCTGTGTGTGGTGGGAAGACGTGCTTTATCCCGGCATTTGTTTCTCGACAGACGCTCTTTCCTGAACTCGTTTGATTACCAGGTAGACCCGGAAGGAAGGTATCTCTTGAATATTCTGAAAGCAGTAGCCCCGGTGTGCGGAGGTATCAACCTCGAATATTATTTCTCACGCGTAGACAATCAGAAACTCGGAGCCGGCACTAAACTTCCTCACAACGTGATGGGATTATTTGGTGTGGCCAACGGTATTGACGGTGATCTGCGTCCCGGCCTGCCCAGCCAGATGATTGAAGTACACGATCCGGTTCGGCTGCTGATCATTGTAGAACACAAGCCTGAGGTTGTGTTGCGGACTATTCAGGTGTCACCTGAAACCTATCAGTGGTTCGTAAATGAATGGGTTCACCTGGTTGTCATCCATCCTGAAACGAAGGCCCTCTACCGTTACCAGGAGGGTGCGTTCTTCCCTTATTATCCGCAAACAAAACAGATTCCGGCAGTTGAAAGTCTGATGACGTTGATTGAGTCATCAGATCAGAACCTTCCTGTATGCATTGTTAAGTGAGAATTTCCCATGACAGAGTATCTTCAATTCTTCATATTCATTCCACTGGCCGGTTTTATCATCAGCCTGATTATTCCCGACCGCCAGGAATTGCTGTTATCGCGCGTTGCCTTCATGACGGCCGGGGTAAACCTCGTCAGCTTCCAGGGCTTTTTGATTTACTGGCTGTGGCAGGGGTCTCCGGTGCTCAACCTGAAAGAGATTGTGCTCTACCGTACCGATCACTATGAGTTTCTGATTGATTTTTTCTTTGATGGTATTACGGCCACCTACCTGTTTGTGGGCTCGCTGCTCATCTTTATGGTGACCATCTACAGCCGGTACTACCTGCACCGCGAGCCGGGTTACAAACGGTTTTTCAACACGGTGCTGTTTTTCTACCTGGGCTACACCGTCACCATTTTTTCAGGCAACTTCGAAACGCTGTTTATCGGCTGGGAAATTCTGGGTATATCTTCCTTCCTGCTGATTGCCTTCTACCGCGAGCGTTACCTGCCAGTGAAAAATGCAGTTAAAGTTTTCTCCATTTACCGCATCGGGGATGTAGGCATTTTACTGGCCATGTGGATGAGCCATCATCTTTTCGAGGAAAACATCGCTTTCCTGAAACTCAGTAATTATGAACTGGTAAGCCATCACCTGCAGATTCATTCATGGGCCGGCATTTTCATTTCGCTGATGATCCTGGTGGCTGCTGCCGCCAAGTCAGCTCAGTTGCCGTTCTCTACATGGCTGCCGCGGGCCATGGAAGGGCCAACACCATCCAGTGCCATCTTCTATGGTTCCATGTCGGTGCATATCGGTGTGTTCCTGTTGCTGCGAACATTTCCTTTCTGGGAACACCAGGTATCGGTTCGCATCCTCATTGCTTTATTGGGATTAGCCACTGCCTTGCTGGCCACCGGTATGGCACGGGTACAATCCTCGGTGAAAAGTCAGATCGCGTATTCCTCCATCGCACAGATCGGACTCATCTTTATCGAAATTGCCCTTGGTCTGAAGTATATTGCATTGATTCACTTTGCGGGAAATGCATTTCTGCGTACCTATCAATTGCTGGTTTCTCCGTCCGTGGTGACGTATCAGATCCGCGAGCAGTTTTATCACTTCGTCCCGCGTCAGCAATCTATTGAAGACTCCTGGCCCAAACGGTTCAGTTATTCCATTTATATGCTGTGTCTGAAGGAATGGAATCTGGATTCATTCATGTACCATTATTTATGGCAGCCGATCAAATGGTTTGGCAACCGATTGGGCATTTTTACGAGCAGGCGTACAATACTGTTTTTCCTGCCCACCTATGCTGCCGGTATAACCTTGCTGATTTTCCGTACATCGCTGCCACAAGAGCTGATCTTTATTTTGCCGGGACTATTCTCCATCATCGGTCTGGCCATGGTTTTCAAATCGTTCACAGAACGTATCCATGCACGCATGAGCTGGATTTTGGTGATCATGAATCACTTCTGGGTCGCTTTAGCCATATCACTGAATGAACAGTATTCGTTCAGTCATACGCTGTTGTACCTGAGCGGCATCAGTGTATTCGGGCTCGTGGGTTATTTCACCTTGCGCACGTTAAAGCAGCGCGAAGGCAGCATTGATCTTCACCAGTTTCACGGGCATGTGCACCGCCATCCAAAACTGGCTTTTCTGTTCCTGGTGGCTTCACTCGCGGTTTCCGGATTTCCGATCACACCAACCTTCATCGGTGAGGATCTGATATTCATGCACATCCACGAGCACCAGTATTTGCTCGCATTCTTTACATCGCTAAGTTTCATTGTCGATGGTCTGGCCATCATCCGCATCTATGCCCGCACATTTATGGGGCCGCATGTAAAGTCGGTGTACGATATGGCCTATCGCTCATCCTGACGTTCAGGCATTCAACGATGCCGGGAGAGAAAGTCCATGAGCCGGGCAATTTCGTTCTGCCGCAATGCCGGAAAGTTGGCGATGCGAAGGGTACTTTCATTCAGTTCACCGTAACCTTCTCCCAGCAGGAAGCCGGCTTCACGCGCCTGCTGTTTGACGCTGCGTATGTGATCGGTGGATCCTTCGATAGTAAGTACCGTTTTGGAACGAACGGACGGATTTTTTATGAAGTGCTTTAATTGTTCTCCGCTTTCAAAAAAGGCATCCCACTTCCGGTAGCGGTTGCGGGTAGCGGCATCCACCTTAATGATGGATTTGCGTTGCTCCATGACGCGCATCAGCAGGTAAATATTCAGCACATTGGGTGTGCACGGTGTTTGCCAGCGTTGCATCATCTCATCCAGAAAAAGCAGGCTGTTGTACCGGCTGCGGTCATTGATTTCACGGGCCTGTTCCAGCGCGGCCGGTGAGTAAATCATAAGAGCAAGACCGGCAGGAAGGCCAAAACATTTTTGCACGGAAGCAAACCACACATCGGCTGTGTGAAAATCGAGATAGACACCGCCCATCGATGATGTGGCATCCACCGCAATCAGACCGGAGTAGCGCCTGCGGATGGCATGCATCAGGCGGTTGCTGATCTCGGTGCCGTTGCTGGTTTCATTCTGTGTCAGGCAAATTACATCGGCACTGTCCCATACACGGTAATCATGAACGAGTTTTTCCTGCGCTTCATACGGGTAGGGCGCGGCCCCGGGTTTTATCCGGCTGCTGTAGTCAAACCATTTTTTTCCGAAGGCCCCGTTGTATACGTGCATGCTCTTCTCACGTACCAGCGATTGTGCGATGATCTCCCAGCACTCCGTGGCACTGCTGACAAAGCAGACGGAGTAATCCTCCGGTATGTTGAGCTTTTCTTTTAACAAGGCCACGGTCTTGCGGCTGATGGCCATGAATTCCTCACTGCGGTGGTTGATGCTCATTACCCCTTCATCGTAGGCATCTTTCAGATAAGCCTTAACCTGCGGATAGAGTCGTGACGGACCGGGGTAAAAGGAGATCATCATAACAGAATAATCAGCGGAGCTTATGGATAAGGTATTGAATAGCCAGGTCATAGCTGGTCAATCCAAAACCGGAAATCAGTCCGGCACATTTTGAGGTGATCAGGCTCTTGTGCCGGTATTCTTCACGGGCATAAATGTTGGAGATGTGAACCTCCACCACCGGGGTTTTGATGGCGGCAATGGCATCGTGAATCGCTACCGAGGTGTGGGTATAACCACCTGCATTGAGTATGATGCCTCCGAATAAAAATCCAACTTCATGAAGTTTGTTGATGAGTTCACCTTCAATATTCGATTGAAAATAGTGCAGCTCCGCCTGCGGAAAGTTCTTCTGTAATTCTTCGAAGTAATTATCAAAATCGCGGCTGCCGTAGATGCCTTCTTCGCGAATGCCGAGCAGGTTCAGGTTTGGTCCGTTGATGATCTGGATTTTCATAGTCGAAAGATAGTTACTCTTGCATCAATAGTCTACAGCGGGGCAATCAATTGATATTTTGATTTTGAATCCGTAATCCTCAATTTTGAAATCACACATGTGGGATATTCACATCAAGCATTTCGGACATTACCTTAAGCTGGAGCGTTCGCTCTCTTCAAATTCTATCGAGGCTTATGTTCATGATGTGGAACTGCTTCGTCAGTTTGTGGAGTTGAAAAAGGTGCAGGCCAGCCCGCTGACGCTGACCACCAGGCAGCTGCAGTTGTTTATTCATTATATCAATGAGCTCGGGATGAGCGCCTACAGCCAGGCGCGAATCCTTTCCGGCATCAAGGCATTTTATAAATACCTTATGTTTGAGGAGCTGATTGAAAAAGACCCGACTGAATTGCTGGAGGGTCCGAAGATCGGGCGTAAACTGCCGGATACACTGAGTTATCCGGAAGTTGAAAAACTGCTCGAAGCCATTGACCTCTCCACACCCGAAGGCATGCGCAACCGCGCCATGCTGGAAGTGCTTTACGGCTCCGGCCTGCGCGTATCCGAACTGGTTGACCTGAGATTGAATAATGTATACTTCGACATTGGTTTTTTACGCGTAATCGGTAAAGGCAATAAGGAGCGCCTGGTGCCGTGCGGCCGTGATGCACAGAAGTATCTCAAACTGTATATCGAAGAAGTACGGGTACATGTGCCGGTAAAGAAGGGGCACGAGAGCCATGTGTTTTTAAACCGCTTCGGCAAGAAGCTCTCGCGGGTTTCAGTATTTACATTTATCAAAAGCCTGGCAGCTTCCATTGGATTGAAAAAGACCATCAGCCCACATACGTTCCGGCATTCGTTCGCCACCCACCTGATTGAAGGCGGTGCTGACCTTCGGGTGGTACAGGAGATGCTCGGGCACGAGTCTATTACTACCACAGAGATTTACACCCACCTCGACCGCGACTATCTCAAGCAGGTGATCACCGAATTTCATCCGCGCAGCGGCAGCAAGTCGTAAGCATCTTTCTTGTATCTTTAAACATTTAAATACCATGCGTGCTCTTTTGCTGATCATCCTTTTACTGAACCTCGCTGTAACGGGCCAGGCGCAGACGTTCACCACATCAACGGCCAGCGGTGTGGATCTGCGGTCATTTGATACCTTCACCGTTACCCGTGGCGAAATTGTGCTCGGTGAAGACGCTGCTTCTATTGATAAGGAAGCACTCCATCAACGCCTGAAAAATGCTATCGCGGCCGAGTTGAAAATACGCGGCTACCGTTTCGTGGAAGATTCTGCAGCGCAGTGGCGCGTAAGTTACCTGGTGAAGTCTTCCACACGCATGGATGTGGTGCAATTGGGCCCCATGGGTCAGCGTCCCACCACCAACCCGGCCGACATGAGTATGTCGCAGGACTGGTCACGGGAATTCCGAATGGGATCTTTATTTCTGGAAATTGAAGATGCCGCCCGCAAGGTAGTCATCTGGACGGCAGAAGGGGTGATGGATGCCACCCGCACCCGTGGCGGTAATGTTGTGGATATAGCGGTGCAGATCGCATTCCGGAAATTTCCGGATAAGAATAAAAAGGAGAAACCTTCCAAAAAAAAGAAATCCTGATATCGCATCCAGTCGTTTACCGGCTTATCGATTCATTCACCCGATCATTTGTACTGCTGCCAGTAAACAGTTGCCGGAATAAAGGCGTCACCGGAACCTTGCGGGTTAAAATCATAGGCTATGCGATACCTGGTAGGTGTATTTTTATTTGTGATCTTCTGTTCGGTAGCACAAGCACAGGCGCCTCTTAGAAAGGGCGAACAGCAATTGAATGCGGGCTTCGGTTTATCAGGTTGGGGGGTTCCCATTTATGCCGGCATTGACTTTGGGGTGAATAATGACATCACGGTTGGTCCGCGTATCTCCTTCCGTAATTATACCCGTTATTTTGGCGGCAGGCCCTATGATCAAAGCCTGATGGTCATAGCTGTTACCGGCCACTATCATTTCAACCGCTTGTTTGAAATGCCCAGCAACTGGAACTGCTACGCGGGCCTGAGTTTAGGATACTATGCCTGGTCTGCCGAAGAATGGCCGGGCGCACGCTCATCCCAGATGGGCCTGGATATCCAGATCGGTGGGCGCTACTTTTTTAATCGCACCACCGGCATCAACCTGGAGTTTGGAGGTGGCACCGGGTCATCTGCAATCATTGGTATTACCCATCGGTTTTAAATCCTGCATGGCGCTTTACGCCTGACTTTTGATCATTTGCAGGTTGGTTAATTTACGTTGACAAGCAAGCACAACCTGTGATTTCCATGTACTTTTACCGGGTTGATTTCCCTCGTCATGTTTCGCTTAAAATCCCTCCTGATCCTCTTATTCTTTACAGCTTCACTTACCTCTATACAGGCTCAGTCGGCTAAACCCAAAATTGGTCTGGTCTTAAGCGGTGGCGGTGCCAAAGGCATTGCGCATATCCGCGTGTTGCAGGTGCTGGATTCACTCGGCATCGTGCCGGATTATATTGCCGGAACCAGTATGGGCTCGGTTGTCGGTGCCCTGTATGCTTCCGGATACACTGCACATCAGATTGATTCTATCGCAAGGAGTATCCCCTGGACGTCCATGTTTACCAATAGCATCACTTTTTCTGAGATCAACATCGAAGAGAAAGATGAATTCGGACGGTACGTGTATGAACTTCCCCTCAAAGGCTTCTCTCCGCAATTGCCACTGGGGCTGGTAGAGGGTCAGCAAATTGAAGAACTGCTGGCCGACTTGTTCTTCCCGGTTAATACCATCAGCGATTTTAATAAGCTGCCCACCCCATTTCTATGTGTTGCATCCGACATTGTGAAGGGTGAGCCTGTTGTGCTCCGCAGCGGCAGCCTGGCCACATCAGTAAGAGCCTCCATGTCGATACCGGCCGTCTTTTCGCCAGTTCGTTTAGGTGATCAGTTGCTGGTGGATGGCGGGGTGTTCATGAACCTTCCGGTAACGTATTGCCAGCAAATGGGCGCAGACTTCATTATTGCTGTAGACGTTGGCGGGGGGCTGATGAAAGAGGAGGAACTGACTTCAGCTGTTTCGCTGCTGTTGCAGACAACCTTTCTGGCCGGCAACATGAGTTATCAAAGTGAGAAGGAAAAGAGCGATATATTCATTGATGTGGTGAAGCACCTGAAGTACAGCACCATGGATTTTGAACAAGGTGATGCCATGATGACAAGCGGTGACATTGCGGTGAAAGAGGTAATGCCTAAACTGGTGGCGCTGGCTGAAAAACTTTCAGGCTACCGGCAACGAACGATTAAGCGCGTACCCCGCAAAGATGTGCGGCATGCTCTTGAGCGGATTGAGCTGGAAGGTATCAGCGAGCAAAACAAAAAACTGGTGATGAATAAGTTTGAATGGCGGCCGGGGGATACGATTTCCCGCGGACAGGCAGGCGCCAGTGTTCATCGCTTGTTGGGAACACGGTTGTTCGATAAGGTAACGTACACTATTGAAGGAGACAGCACCCAATCAGTGCTGACCATCAAGGGTAAAGAGAAACCTGATAATGCCGTGAAGTTTGCCATTCATTACGATACGGAACGCGGAGCGGGCTTGATTCTCAATTTTACCGCACGAAATTTCCTCCTTCCCGCATCCCGTACGGTGGCTACGGTTGCCTTGGCCGAAAACCCCAAAGTGCGCCTGAACTACTACTACTTCCTTGGTAAAGAAATGAAGTGGTGGAATTTTAATGAATTCTTTGCCGAACGGATCATATTGAATACGTTCATCAACGGAACGGGAATCCCTGATATTATCAACCGGTATGCAACATTTAATTCCTGGATGAACCGTACCGTCAACCGGCAACAGTACTGGGGTGTTGGTTTGTCGTGGCAGTCCAGTCAGTTGAAACCGAAAGTTGACCCGCGCGATGACCCGCAAGCCAGTCCGCTGGAGATCATCAAATATAATTTCAACTCACTGGCACTGAACCTGCAATTGCGGAAGAACTCCCTGGATAAAGTATTTTATCCGACAAAGGGAACCTTGCTGAGGGCTGAAGCCAAAGTATCGCTTGATAATCCCATCTATGCTGAACTGCTGATTACCTCGGACAGTCTTCAGTCAGTAACTACTCTTTCCGGTAAGTTGCAACACTATGGGCGACTGAACATTCAGAGCTTACACAATGTGCCCTTGCGGAAAAACCTGACCTTACAATGGACAGGCCAGGTTGGACTTACACAAGAAATAACGAATGCTGAAGACCGGTTTTCTGCCTATTTCCTTGGTGCCGGAGATTTTCTTTCCGTTGGCGGGCAGATTTACCGGCCCCGTCAGAACAATTTTGTGTTTATGGGCCTCCGCGAAGGCGAGGTGGCCGTACCGCAGGTCATGACCGCAGGCATGCAACTGCAATGGGAGTTGAGCAAAAACATCTATCTGATACCTGCCGTGAACCTGCTGGCGGCAGGATATGATTCCAGAGATTACTGGAGTACGCTGCTGGATTTTAATTTTTCCACGGAGGTTACTACAAGTGCATTTTACCAGATCGGTTACGGCCTCAGCGCCAACTATATGTCATTGATCGGTCCTATCCAGTTCTCGGTTTCCCGTGATGCACAGGTGGCGCAAACACGCTTTTTCCTTAACATTGGATTTACTTTCTGATTAGTTGTGTTCATCCTGGATGATTGGCAATAGCGTTGAATTGTTAGCTTTGACGGATCAACTGACGTATGTATAAGCAACTCATCAAGCCGCTGCTTTTCCGTTTCGATCCGGAGAAAATCCATCACCTGATTTTTGACTTGCTTCGGTTAAAGGGATCTGTGCCCGGATTTAAGAGTTTGTTACGCGCCTTATTTGATTACCATCATCCCTCCCTGGAGCGGAGTTTATTCGGCCTCACCTTTAAAAACCCGGTGGGACTTGCCGCAGGCTTTGATAAAGACGCGAAACTGATTGATGAACTGGCCTGCTTTGGATTCGGATTCATTGAGATCGGAACGTTAACCCCCAGGCCACAGCCCGGTAATGACAAACCCCGCTTGTTCCGGTTGCCGGAAGACGAGGGCATCATTAACCGGATGGGATTCAATAACGAGGGTGTGCAGGCTGCCGTAGAGCGGTTGAAGAAACGAAAATCAAACATCATTGTCGGTGGTAACATCGGCAAGAATAAAGTTACGCCCAATGAGCAGGCGCTGGATGATTATGCCTACTGCATCGATGCCCTTTACCCCGTGGTGGATTATTTCGTGGTGAACGTCAGTTCACCCAACACGCCCGGCCTGCGCGAACTGCAGGAGAAAGAACCACTTCGCAAACTCCTGGCATTTGTGAAGTCGCGGATGAATACCAAACTGAAAGCGAAACCCGTGTTGCTGAAAATTGCACCCGACCTGACAGTCGAGCAACTGGATGATGTCATCGAAATACTGAAGGAAACCAATATGGACGGTGTGATTGCCACCAACACCACCATCTCCCGCGAAGGACTGACCACACCCCGTGAAGCAGTTGAGCAAATCGGTGCCGGTGGCTTAAGCGGAAAACCGCTGACGAAGCACGCCACAGAAATTATCCGCTACCTGCGTAAACAACTCGGTCCTGATTTCCCCATCATCGGAGTAGGCGGAATCATGAACGAAAACGATGCACTCGAAAAACTGGAGGCCGGTGCCAACCTCATTCAGCTCTACACCGGTTTTGTGTATGAAGGTCCTGGCATTGTCAAGCGAATACTACGTTCTATTCATCGCAACGAAAAAGCTGCTTAAAAATCCATAATCATCCCGATATCATGGAATCTCAGGGCCTTGATGCGGAAGCCCACGGTAACTTCGTGGGAGACAAAGCTGCTGCCCACGGATTGGTTTGTCGGCAATTCAAACACATAGCCGATGCGCATGGTGTCACCGAGGTTGATGCGCGCCATCACACCATAGGTGTTGAGACTTCGCGTGAACAGGCCTAACATGTAACTGTCATCGGCCATCAGCGAAACCCCCAAGTCCGCATTGAGCGGAGGCCCACCCGTGTAGCGCAGCAGCATAAACGGTTTGAGCTTCACACGGGGAGAGAGCGTGAAGAGATACGCTGCGAAGGCGTAGGCCTGCCGGTTGTATAAGGCAACCTCCATACCGTCCAGCGAAGTGGTTGAGTTCATCAGCTTGGGTACGGAAAAACCTCCGTAGAAATTATCAGTC
>JALOMI010000252.1 GCA_025455465.1 Cyclobacteriaceae bacterium
AACCATCGAGTACGTGCAGAACAGCATCATAGCCATCGCTTACATTTATACTCTCTTTAACTTCTGACTGTTTGGTATAATCTGTATAGCTGTGCAGTGGTGTGAAGCCCAATGTCAGAATAGCTGCAGCGATCTCATCGATTTTAACCAACGCTTCGTTATACAATTCTTCAAACTTCAAGTGCAGTTCAAAGAACTTGTCCCCTTTGATGTTCCAGTGAAAGCCGCGCGCATTCATGTAAAAGATTTGGTAATTAGCCAGAAGATCGTTGAGTCCATCTGCCAATGTTTTCGTGTGCCGGGTTTCCATACTGGTGCTGACCGCCTGCAGCCAGCAATCAGCTGGTACGGCTACGGTGGTGAAACCACGCTACCATCATACCTGGTATAAAAACCACATGTATAAAAAGAAGTGGCGTCTCGGGCGCATCAAATTCGAACCCGAAAAACAAGGTGTGAAACGGGTGAAAATGAAAAGCTGATTTACTGCAATCCCTTCAGCAATAGATCGATATTCTTCTTGAAATAGAAACGCACAGGTGTGATCTGGTTGATATGGCCCGTAATAATTGATCCGAGTAAGGTGGCCATGAATAGATTAGAAATATCTTTTGTTGCTGTTGACCGGGTGATCTCCTTGCGAAAGATGGATTCCAGTGTAAATTTCTCCAGCATCTGATCCAGAGAAAGGATTTCCATTTGTTGTACTCCCGGTACCGAAGGAAGCAGCAACTGCTTTTCTTCGGCTTTCAGCGGAAAAGGCTTTAATACGCGCCTGGAATCTGACAAATAACCAACCAGGCTCAGCATAATGCCCGGATGTTGTTCACACGATTCACCGATCTTATCTGCCAGGTAATAAATACCCTGCAATCCTTCTTTCGGCTTGGTGGCAAACTCGGCTGCACGCTGGAGGCACCAAACCCGGAGGAAATACATCAATAAATCTTCCTTCTGTGGAAAATATTTGAAGAAAGTGACCTTGCTGATTTTTACTTTCGCACAGAGGTCCTCCACGTAAAGGTCTTCGAATGGTTTTCTGCCCGTTAGTTTTAAAGTCTGTTCTAAAATATGAACCTTGAGCCTGGCGGCTTTTTCTTTTCGGAGTCCCATAGAAAAATTATGAACCCAAGTTTAAAAGCATTCCCGATATTCACAAAGACAATAATCTTCAAAGCATGATCAAACGTCTGTTTATTCTTTCAGTGGCATTATGGATCGCTGCATGCACCCGCGATAACCGGCCTGAACCTGTCACCGGCCTGATGGCAGATTCTGCCATGGTGGTTTCTGCACATCCGTTGGCTTCTAAAGTAGGTGTTGAAATTATTCGCAAAGGAGGTAATGCAGTCGATGCGGCTGTGGCAACGCAACTGGCACTGGCTGTTGTCTTTCCGGCAGCAGGTAACATTGGCGGTGGCGGATTTATGGTGCTGCGGATGAATGACGGTGAAATAGCCGCTTTGGATTACCGCGAAAAAGCACCGGGTAAGGCTACTACCGACATGTACCTGGATTCAGCCGGAAACGTCATTGAAAACCTGAGTATAGCCGGACATTTGGCTTCTGGTGTTCCAGGCTCCGTTGACGGAATGGTGGAGGCCCATGCACGCTATGGTTCTCTTCCCTGGGCTGATCTGGTACAACCAGCTATCGACCTCGCCTTCAACGGTTTTCCGCTGACGGAACGTGAGGCGCAATGGCTGAATGAACTGCAACAAAACCTGGTGCGCTATAATACGGTGATGCCGGAATTCCTCATCCGTGAAAAATGGAATGCGGGTGATACCATCCGTTGGGTTGATCTGGGGCATACACTTGAGCGTATCCGTGACCAGGGCCGGGCCGGATTTTATGAAGGTAAAACGGCTGATGATATCGTGGCGGAAATGATCCGCGGCAAAGGCCTGATCACCCACGAAGACTTGAAGAATTATACATCAGCTTGGCGCACACCACTGGTAGGCACCTATAAAAATTACCGGATCATCTCCATGCCTCCATCTTCCAGCGGTGGTATCTGTCTGCTTCAGTTGCTCAAAGCCGTTGAACCCTATCCGATCCGCAAGTGGGGCTTCAACACCCCGGAAACCGCTCACCTGATGGTAGAGGCTGAACGCAGGGTCTATGCCGATCGATCGCGCTATCTGGGCGATCCGGACTTTTTCCCCGTTCCGTCAGATGTGATGATCAGCGAAGAATACATGCGCGGACGCATGCAGGATTTCAATCCAAAAGCAGCCACACCAAGTTCAACCATCAGCCATGGAAATATTCCCGGTTATGAGTCGGAAGAAACAACTCACCTCTCTGTGGTGGATTCAAAAGGCAATGCCGTTTCAGTGACAACTACCATTAACGGTTGGTTCGGATCATACGTAGTTGTGTCGGGGTCCGGATTTTTTTTGAATAATGAGATGGACGACTTCAGCGCCAAACCGGGAGTGCCCAATATGTTTGGCGTAACCGGTGGTGAAGCCAATAAGATCGAACCGAATAAACGCATGCTCAGCGCCATGACACCAACCATTGTGGAGAAGGACAATGAATTGCTCATGGTAGTAGGAACACCGGGCGGAAGCACCATCATTACATCCGTTTTCCAGGTTATCCTCAACGTGATTGAACACGGCATGGGTATGCAACAGGCCGTCAATGCCAAACGCATTCACAGCCAGTGGTTGCCGGATGTCATCACGCCAGAATATAAAGCCTTGACGGAGAAAGATTCTATCGCGCTGGTGAATATGGGGCATGCATTCCGTTCGCGGAAAGCGATCGGCCGCGTGGATGCTATACTGATGCATCGCAACGGTAAGTTAGAAGGTGGCGCTGACCCGCGCGGTGATGATACCGCTGCTGGCTACTAAGATCAATTCTTACGGATGATAAACTCCACCCTACGGTTGAGCATGCGCTGCTCCTCCGTGTCGTTGGAGGCGATAGGCTTTGAACCACCATATCCCCTGCCCATGATCCGCTTCTTGTCTATGCCTTTGCTGACCAGGTAATCTTTCACCCTGTTTACCCGTTTCTGCGACAACTCCATCAACTGCCGGAAGGAACCGCGGTTGTCGGTGTGCCCGGCCAGTTCAATTTCAACAGAAGGATTGGCTTTCATAAAGGCCACCACCAGGTCGAGTTCAGCATAGGATTCCGGCAACAGTTCCGGAGAACTTTGCTTGAAGAGAACACTATTTAGATTTACCGTAGTACCAATCTCTATCGGTTGTAGTGTGAAGTTCAATTCAAGCTGGTTAATCTCCACATCCGTCAAATCCAGCTTATCAAACTTACTGACAAACCCGGTAGCTTCCACATCAACGGTATATAACTGGCCCGCTTGAAGTGTTACCGTGTAACCTTGTGCTTCACTATTGATTCGTTCAGTGCCTTTAGGATCAGTAAATCGTATGCTCGTTGAAATGGTTTCACCTGTGCGGGCATGGATTGCCTTTCCGTAAATTCTGATCGTTCCGGGTGCAATAAACGGTGCAGGCTCCGGAACCACTACCGGTTGAGGGGGTACAATCACCGGGGCTGCAGGCAATGGAATGACTTCATGTGTGCGTACTTTTACTTTCACATCCCCATAACCGTCACTGTTTACTGTGGAGGTATAAAGGGTGACACCCAATCGTTCGTATACACGGTAATACAAATCCCTTCCCTCCGTGTTAATTTCAGTGCCTAAGTTTTCAGGCTCTGTCCAGCGGATGAAGGTATCATCCAGCCGGGTGCTTGAATAAATGTCAAAACTGCCATAGCCTCTTCTTCCATTGGTTGAAAAGTAAAGGGTACTGCCATCAGCACTCAACGAAGGACTGATCTCCTGAAACTGGGTATTGATGGTAGAGCCCAGGTTTCGCGGCTCGGACCAACGACCATCTTCCTGACGAAAGGTAACATAGAGATCATCGACTCCGTACGTGCCATATGTTTCCGCAGAGTAGATCAGTGTATTTCCATCATCCGACAAAGCACCGCTGATGATGGACGATCGATTCTGAAAATAGGTGATGAAGATATTCTCCGGCCGGCTCCAGCCATTTCCGTTCTTTCTGGAGATGGATATGCCTTGCGTGCGAGCCTGTCCTGATGGATCGTAATGATGCAACAACAATATCCACGAACCATCCGGTGAGACACCTGCGACTGTATTGTAGGCCCGGTCATTGATCAGGTTGCCCCCATGAACCGGTGTTGACCATGACGTACCATTCCAGGTGGATATCCAGATGTCCCCCGGGTCGCGTCTGCTATCAACATTATTCGGATGGTTCCGGATAGTAAGAAACATCATCTGCCCATCCGGGCTGATGACCGGATTCTGCTCATCATAGACCGAGTTAATGCTTTTGAAGGATTCAGGTGTATACACCACCTGCGCCTGAAGAGCAGAACCTGCCAATATCACGGCAAGAAAAAATAGCTGCTTCCGGATTTCACTAAATGTTGTTTTCATCTTCATCATTAAAAAGTGATTCAGCAAAAGATCGGTTACTTAACCCGGCTTACCCAGGGATTATCCTTCACCGAAAATCGCCACGGCAAATTAGCATCTGCTCCGGCATAGTCAATACCAATTCGTTTACTGACCTGAATACTCTGTTGACTCAGCATCAGTCCGTCAGTTTCAATCCACACCTTTTGTTCCATTAAGCTAAGTCCGTTCCAACTGCGGTCGATGTGCAACGCCCTGGACAGTTTACCTGGACCAGACGTCAACTGATAAGGGGACGCTATACGGCAAAACCGGATCTGGCACGAGCGCGGATGGGGTCTTGGGCTGGTATGTCGGGTTTCTTGAAAGCAACGGGACGACCTATGTGTTTGCCTGTAACATTACTGGAGGGGAAGAGCCTTCGGGGAAAACCGCCCGGTCGATTGTAGAAAATGTTTTCAAAT
>JALOMI010000253.1 GCA_025455465.1 Cyclobacteriaceae bacterium
TAAATGGATTTGCCCTTGTAGCGGTCCTGTATTTCCCTGGAATCGATACGGGCGCCAAGACCCGGTGTTTCAGCTTTGTGCTGGAATTTAACACCCTGAATGGTGTTGAGATCAGCCTGTAAAGCCACAAATCCCCAGATGTTATCCCAGAGACCAAAACCAAATACAGGCAGCACCACGTAATCAATTTTGGAGGGATCAGTTGCATTCCTGAACTCATATACCGGAAGCAAACGCTTTTCTGCCGGCTTCTTGTATTCCGCCAGTACTACTACATCTTTGGCCTGAACACCTTCCTGCACTTTGCCGCTGGCATCCACCACGAATGATTTTACGCGGGATGAGTACAGCTCTTCCACGTTGGCATTTTTCTCCAACTCCATAACCGTGGAAAGGATGTTCTCCTTTTGTTCCAGTTCAATGTTAGCTTGCTGACGGTCTTTCAGACCTTCGGAAGCCAGGGCCAGCAGGCCACCGCACACAATGGTGAGGCCGGCCGCATAGAGCACGATGTATAAATTAGACTGTCGCACGTTGTAATCTGCGTTTTTTGTTTGCACTTACTACCATGTAATCTACCAGCGGAGCCATCACATTCATGAACAGGATGGCCAGCATGATTCCTTCCGGATAGGCCGGGTTAAACACGCGGATCAGAACGGTAAGTATACCGATCAGCAATCCATATACCCACTTGCCGCTTTCAGTTTGTGCGGCCGTTACCGGATCGGTTGCCATAAATACCGCACCGAAGGCCAGACCTCCGATCACCAGGTGATAATAAGCCGGCATGGCCATGTACTCATTAACAGCAATGAGATTCAAGAAAGCACCCATGCCTAGAGCCCCAGCGAATACGGATACAATAATTTTCCAGCTGCCCACACCGGTTACAATAAGTATCAGTGCGCCAATAAGGCACATCAGGGTTGATGTCTCCCCGATACAGCCGGGCATAAATCCGAAGAACATGTTGGTAAAGCTGTACAGATTGTCACCCCAGCCGGCTCCAAACGAGGTGAATGCCTGCACCACACTTTCTCCTTCGGTTGAAGCCTGCGCTGCTACGGCCATGGGTGTTGCACCGGAGTAGCCGGCAACTGTTTTGGCCCCGGCCGGAAGGTAAGTCCACACTTCACCGGAAATCTGCAGCGGGTAGGCGAAGTAAAGGAAGGCACGTGCGGTAAGCGCTACGTTAAGAATATTCATACCTGTTCCGCCAAATGCTTCTTTCGCTATAACAACTGAAAAGATACTGGCCACCGCTACCTGCCACAACGGAATATCCGGAGGCATCACCAGCGGAATGAGCATACCGGTTACCAGGTAACCTTCGTTGATCGGGTGCCTGCGCATGATGGCGAACACCACCTCAACCAAACCACCGGCAGCATAAGCCACAATGACGATGGGCAGTACCTGGATTAAACCTACCGTAATAATATCACCCGCTGAAGCAGCTTGTCCCAGCGCCAGGTAGTGCTGGTACCCTACGTTCCATATTCCGAAAAGAAGGCAGGGGATCATTGCGATCACCACCGTCATCATCAGGCGCTTCAGGTCAACAGCATCGCGCACCTGTGCACCGCGTGCTGGTGTAACCGTGTTGGGTGAAAAATGAAACGTATCGAGTGCTTCGAAAACGTAAAAGTACTTATGGTACTTGCCGCCCTTCTCAAAGCTATGCTTAGCCTTATCTAACGTGTCGCGTAGAAATTTCATATCAACTGTTCAGCATTAAGTCTATTCCTTCTCTCAATATTGACTGAATGTTATGCTTGGATACATCTACGAATTCGCAAAGTGCGAGGTCCTCTTCAATCACTTCATAGATGCCCAGCGCTTCCATTTCGTCAAAATCCTCAGCCATTATTGACTTTAACAAATAAGTCGGCAAAATGTCCATGGGGGTTACCTGCTCGAAGACACCGGTCTGCACAAAGGCCCGGGGTTCACCGCGTGTATTGCTGTCCAGAACAAACTCCTTCTTGGGTGAGAGGAAAGAGAACAATCCGAACGCCCTGTGGTAACTGAGCTTGGCGGCAGTCGGTTTGATCCAGCCCAGGAATTCATAATAATCTCCTTCCGGGATTACCGTTATCTGCTGATCGTGAAATCCAACATAGCCTTCTGTTCCGATGCTGGTGCCTGTCAGTACGTTACCAGAAACCACGCGAACATGATCTTGTTTAAGATTACCGGTAAGGAATTTCTTAACAGAAGCCCCGGTGTAGGTTTTATAGTATTGAGGTTCCTTAACTTCAGAACCACCGACAGCAATAATGCGGGATGCATCGTAAACGCCATTCAGGAATAGTTTTCCGATCTGAATTACTCCGAAGGGATTGATCGTCCACACCACGTCTCCTTTATTAATTGGATCGATGTGGTGAATTTGAACACCTACGCAGCCTGACGGATGGGGACCAGAAAATTTGTTCAACTCAGCACCTTTTGCCTGCGCAAAAGCGGAAGGTAATTCCTGGCTGGTGTGCACATTCAAATGAATATGACCGGAAGTAAATTTTTTCAGGATATCAATGCCTGCCTGAAAATATTGTTCCTGCCCCTTGAAGAGGATGCCATAGTCAGGGGCCAGCGGTGATGAATCAAATCCGGAAATAAAAATGGATTTGGGCTTAGCCTGAGGATCAGCAACTATACCGAACGGGCGCTGGATGATGTTCACCCATACTCCACTGTCAATCATTTGTTGTTGTGCGGCTTCACGAGTGATTCCGGAAATGTCGGATACGGAATAGCGGTTGAACGAAACGTAATCCACTTCCTTATCGGCCAGAATCACCACTTCAAGCAGTTTGCGTTTCTCTCCGCGCTTTACCTGTACCACTTCTCCGCTCACCGGGGCAGTGAAGACAATATTTTCATGCCGCTTGTCGTGAAACAGGGGTGTACCGGCCTTCACCGTGTCGCCCTCTTTCACCATCATTTTCGGCATGTAGATTCCCTGGAAATCAGTCGGTTTAATGGCGAATGTTTCAGGTTGATCGATGGTGGCAATTTTCGGTGCAGCCTTGCCAGCCATGTTGATATCGAAGCCCTTCTTCAGCCGGATAAATTTGCCCATGGGTACGGGATAGTTTTGATTTAATCGGGGGCAAAATTAGTGATAAATCTGACATTAAAAAGGCTTATTCCTGAGTCGAAAAACGTGCTGAAAAGTCGATAAAAAAGACTTCAGCAACGGTTGTTTAAGACGGAGTAACCTTGCGTGCAATGGCGAGTCTCACCACTTCATCAACTTGTTCTTCAATGGTGATGTAGGTGGTATCCAGCTCAATGGCATCCGGTGCTTTTCGCAGCGGACTTTCCGTTCGGGTAGTATCGATCTGATCGCGCTTGCGGATGTTTTCTATGACTTCGTCCAGGTTAATCAGAATGTTTTTTTCCATCAGCTCTTTCTGCCTGCGAAAGGCACGAACATTTGTATCGGCCGACATGAAGATTTTCAGTTCCGCTTCAGGAAACACAACGGTGCCGATATCCCGGCCATCCATCACAATGCCTTTCTCCTTACCCAGTTTCCGCTGCTGTGCCACCATGGCCTCGCGCACTGCCTTGATGGCGCTGACCGGACTTACCTGATCAGAGATGCGCATATCACGAATCTCCTCCTCCACACAAAGTCCGTTAAGAAATGTCTCCGTTGAATTACGGGCATTGATTTTAAACGAAATGTTGATCTGTTGCAAGGCACGGTCGATCTCCTTCGGATTGGTGAGGGAAATATGCTGGTTCAGGAAGTACAGCGTTACCGCCCGGTACATAGCTCCTGAGTCAATATACCGGTAGCCCAGGATACGGGCCACCTCCCGTGCCGTGGTACTTTTACCGCAGGCCGAGTACCCATCGATGGCAATGACGATTTTGCTGATCTGCATCAACAGTCTTTTTGAGGACAGGGAATCGGTTTACCGGGTTTTAGTTTTTTATGGGTATTACCCGAAGCACACGCAGATGCGGTGACGAGCATTAATAAAATCAAGCACCAGGCAAATAACGATTTGAAATTCATGGGGGCAAGTTAATGAGGATCGCACCATTTTGAAACCGTGTTTGTTGACGAAGAAGGAAAACTGACGGAGCATTGGAGGCATTCATTTTTTTGTTTCCGGCCTGTAACCATCAACGAATCAACCGACTAATCAAACAAAAACACCATGAACAACGAAAAACAGGAAGGCCAGGCTGAAAAACTGTTTCAGCAGTTTGGCAAAAAGGTGGATAAATTCCTGGAAGAGCTAAATGAAGCCAGCGGAAAACTAAACAAGGAATTTGAAGGACGCTTTGAAGAACTTAAACAGGCAGCCGACAACCTGAAAAAAGAAGCATCGGATAAGGACAAGTGGAAAGAAGTGGAATCTTCTCTGAAAAAAGCGGGGCAAGAACTGGAAAATGCCTTCAGGGCCGCCTTTAAATCCAAGCCACAGGATAAACAAGCTTAGTCTTTTTAAGCAGCCATCGGGAGCTTATCCGGATACGGAAATTTCCCGATGGCTTACACTCATATTTTTATAGTCTTCCATTTTCCCCTGCGGAAGATCAGGATACTTACTACCGCCAGCAACGATTCGGCAATAACAATGGCCAGGTAAGTACCCTTGGGGCCATAATTAAGAACAATCGCCAGCACATAGGCTAACGGTATCTGGAAAAGCCAGAAGGCAAAGACATACCGTATGCATAGAAAATATAGCCCAATGAAACAATCTGAAGGCATTGAATGGCGCTGGTGGTTACCGCAGGTTCATTGGTAAAGAGATGAACAATGGGCCTTGCTAACGTGAAAAACAAAACGGTAATCACCGCAAGAAAAAGCATATTGAAGAAGCCCGTTCTCCAGACTGATTGTTCTGCCCTATCCGGCTGACCCGCGCCCAGGTTCTGTCCAACCAATGTGGCTGCTGCATTAGCCATTCCCCACGCAGGCAAAATGGCAAATACAATTACCCGGATTGCAATGGTATAGCCTGCCAGCGCAGCGCTGCCAAAGTATGATACAATCCGTACAAGAAAAATCCAGCTGGCCGAAGCAATGATAAATTGGCCGGTACCTCCCGCTGAAACTTTAATCAGTTTGGCAATTACTCCCCAATCCACAGGAAGATTTTGCCGGTGGATTTTGATCAGTCCTTTGCCAAACAGCAAATGCGAAAGCTGGTAAACTACGCCTACCCCTCTTCCAATGGTGGTGGCGATGGCCGCTCCCTCCACACCAAGAGCCGGAATCGGACCAAATCCGAAGATGAAGATCGGGTCAAGAATAATATTAAGGCCGTTGGATAAGATCAGCACCCGCATGGCGAGTGAGGCATCACCGGCACCCCGGAAGATCGCGTTGATCAGAAAGATCAGCATGATAGTGATGTTTCCGCCCAGCATCCAGCGGGTATAGCCAGAGCCAGTAACAATCACCGACTCTGATGCGCCCATGAGCGAGAGAATGTCAGCAGCAAAGAACAACCCAACGGCACTGATCACAACCGAAATTGAAACGGCCAGATAAATTGCCTGTACACCGGCCTTCGCTGCTTCATCGATGTTTTGTTCACCTACCCTGCGCGCCACCATAGCGGTTGCACCCATGCTCAGTCCGATGGCCAGGGAATACACCAGTGTCAGCACCGACTCCGTGAGACTGACGGTGGCCAGCGCATCCACACCCAGGCGGCTAACATAAAATGCATCTACAATCGCAAACAGCGATTCCATCAGCATCTCAAGAATCATGGGGATGGATAACAGAAAGATGGCCCTATCGATACTGCCGGAAGTAAAGTTCTCTTCCTCCCCCTTCAGGGCTTGTTTGAGTAAATGAAAAAAGGATATGATTTTAGATTTTAACGTCATACCGGAAAGTTCAAATGTCAGTGAATAAAATGATAAATAGGGCAATGAACCCGAAGGGAAATCCTGATCAGCCGAAAGGCTATGAATCGGATTTCAGCAAATGAACTTCATAGGCAATACATGTTGGGGTTTGTGAAACCCATGGCATCCATCACGTAACAAGGCTGAAAAAGTTGCAGCGAAAGGTGGATTTATTATCTGATATCCGTTCAGACGGCAATCGTATCATAAACTACTACACGTTCCCACAGGTGGGAATAATTCTCAACAAATTTTTTATGAACCGGATGTTCCTGATAGATATTCTGCCCTTCTACATCATCGAAAAACAACAATTCAGAGACACTGTAGGAATTATCCACTACCTCGCGCTTTTCGGTGGAGGCGGGTATGCCCACATGCAATTCACGAACAGTTTCAATTGCTGCCAGCGAACGAATGCCCTCAATAAGTTTAGCCCGGTCTTGCTCAGAATCTGCATTCTTCAGCCAGAAAAACACATGATGAGAAAGGGCTGGTTTGGATGTTTGTTGTGACATGCAGGAAGTTACTGCGCCAACCGCAGAAAGTGAAACGGTTCCAACAAACATTCTTCTTGTAATCAGGCTCATGATAACAGGCGGTTAAGTAGGAGGTTATTGTTTTCGAACGGAAGATACATTTTATCCGGAAATGGGTATCTTTTGGAGTATATACCAATCCGTGATGATTGATTTTTTTACTACCGACAACACAACCCGGCTGCTCCCGGTATACCGGCAGTTTCTGGAAGAACATGTGTATCCCATTGAGCGGGAAGTCATCAGCCGTCCCTTTCGCCAATCCCTTACGCAGCTGCAAAAGCTCAGGGAAAAAGCAAAGGAGCAAGGTTTGTTTGTGCCTCATCTGCCGAAAGAAGACAATGGCCCCGGGCTTTCATTAATCGAGTTTGCACAAGTGAGTGAATTATTGGGAACCACGCCTATCGGGCACTTCATCTTCAATTGTCAGGCACCTGACATTGGCAACATGGAACTGATGCATGCCTTTGCCGCTCCTCACCTGAACGACACATACCTGAAACCCCTGCAGCGCGGTGAAATACGTTCATGTTTTGCCATGACCGAACCGGAGTTTGCCGGATCGAATCCTGTGCTTATGGGTACTACTGCCGTTCGCAATGGAGACGATTATATCATCAACGGACACAAATGGTTTACCAGCAGTGCTGATGGTGCTTCGTTTACCATTGTAATGGCGGCTACGGATGCAGCCAGCAGCAACCCGTATGAGCGGGCCAGCATGATTCTCGTGCCCCTTCCCCACCCGGGTGTCAAATTACTGCGTAACATCCCGGTAATGGGTGAAAGTGGTGAAGATTACATGAGTCATGGTGAATTGCAGTTTACGGATTGCCGTGTACCGCTGAGCAATATTATCGGAGAAGAAGGAAAAGGTTTCGCATTGGCACAGGCGCGCCTCGGACCGGGGCGAATTCATCATTGCATGCGCTGGATCGGCATCTGCCAGCGTGCCTTCGACCTGATGTGTCAGTACGCTGCATCCCGTTCGCTCGGTGGTCAGCGGATGCTCGGACATCAGCAGGTGATTCAGTTCTGGATTGCTGAAAGTAAAGCCAATATCCAGGCAGCCCGGCTTATGGTGTTGCACACCGCTGCTGCCATGGATAAGTTCGGGGCCAGGGCCGTAAAAGAAGAAATTTCGACCATTAAATTTTTTGTTGCCCGGGTGTTGATGGACGTGCTCGATAAAGCCATACAGGTTCATGGCGCCCTGGGCATAACCGATGATACCATCCTTGCCTATTGGTTCCGGCATGAGCGGGCAGCCCGCATTTATGATGGGCCGGATGAAGTACACAAGGCCTCGCTGGCAAAAAGCATCTTAAAAAAATACGGATTGAAATTTGAGCGGTTATGAATTCCCTTTCGTCCGACCAACCTGGTGAAGCCCGTGAACGTGAAGCCCCTTCATTGACCGCACTGAATGAATACCTCACACAACACGCACCTCACCTGGGAGAAATACAATCCATCACCCAGTTTCCCAGCGGTTACTCCAACCTGACATTCTGCCTCACCACCACGGCCGGAGATTATATTCTGCGGAGGCCTCCGATGGGCGCCAACATCAAGTCTGCCCATGACATGAGTCGTGAATTTGCAGTGCTGTCAAAACTGAAGCCGGTGTATTGCAAAGTGCCGACACCCTTGCTGTATGCGGATGATGCATCTGTGATTGGCGCACCATTCTATATCATGGAACGGTTGCAAGGCATCATTCTTCGCGCATCAAATGCTCCTCAGTTAGCCATTCGTGAAGATGTATACCGTCAATTGTCAACTGCATTGATCGATAACCTTGTGAACATTCACGCCATTGATATTCATTCCAGCGGACTAGCCGAATTGGGCAAACCTGAAGGCTACGTACAGCGCCAGGTTGAGGGATGGATTAAACGATACTATGCGGCTGAAACAGATTCGCTGGAATGGATGAACCAGTTAGCCGAATGGCTTTCGAAGCACATGCCGGAGAGCGGAGAACCGGCATTTCTTCACAACGATTACAAATACGATAATGTGGTGCTTTCTGCTAAAAACCTGACAGACATTATTGGCGTACTCGATTGGGAGATGGCCACCGTTGGTGATCCGCTGATGGACCTGGGCGCCTGCCTCGCCTACTGGAGTGAGGCCGGTGATCATCCGATTCTGCAATCCTTCAACCTAACCTCCTTGCCGGGAAATTTAACACGAAAGGAAGTGGTTGAACGCTATGCAGTACAGAGCGGTCGTGAAGTTCGAGGAATACTTTTCTACTACGTATTCGGGTTATTCAAAAATGCTGTTATTGCCCAGCAGATTTATGCGCGCTGGAAACAGGGGTATTCAACTGATGTACGTTTTGGTGGACTGATGCAAGTCATCAAAGCGCTGTCGCAAAAAGGAATCAATTGCCTGGAAACACAAACGATCTGAACCCATGAACTATACATTGTCAGCTACCTTCACGCAAAAGCGGGTGTTCATTACCGGTGCCGGATCAGGATTGGGCAAAGCACTCAGCCTGGCGTTGGCCCGTGATGGCTGGACTATTGGTATCAGTGACTTCAATCAACTATTGCTGGAAGAAACAAGACAAGGCATCCATGCGCTGGGTGCCAGCGCTTATGCGTATGCACTGGATGTTTCTGACCGGGAAAAATATCAGCAGGTGGCTCGTCAATTTCTTGCCGATGCCGGAGGTATCGATGTCTTGATTAACAATGCCGGGATCGGTGATGGCGGCAATTTTGAGGA
>JALOMI010000254.1 GCA_025455465.1 Cyclobacteriaceae bacterium
CAGCATGAAAATTCGGTATGCATAATTAAGCAGCCGGTATTTGCGTTTAAGGATCAGGCCCTGGTTGTAAATATCAATGGTCATGTGTTCATGAATATCAGCGCGTGATTTTAATAACTCGTTCATCTGTTGAAGATACTCCTGCTGCGTATAACTCGCAATTACCCCGAAAAACAACAGGCTTGATTTTTCCTTCTGATTAGGATTCTTTGAAGGAGTTATCAATTTGGGTTTAGCTGCCTGAATAGCAAACATGGCCGAAGTAAGGCATGACAGGATAATCAGTGATACAGGAATTATGATATTCGCTTTATAGAGATCAAGTTTGTCGGCTACGGCTCCGTATCCCGTGATCGCAATGATGGAAGAAATAATCATCGTGTTAATACTGATCACGATATTGGCCTTGTTATCTGCAATCTGGATGAGGTTGTTTTGATTACGGTAAGTAACCCGAAACAAGGTCTCCGTTTCTCGCCCGCCTTTTTTCTTTTTTGGAAGTATTATGTCGTCCATGAATTAGAATAATTCCGAATGTAAATAATATTCTCATAGTCCGCAAAGAGTCCTTTGAACTAAGTGAATTCTTATTTCAGTTTGTATTTACCAATCATTGCTTGATTTTTCTCTGACTCCTGATGGTATCGCTTCGTTGAGTTTTAGTAACTTCAAACATGATTAAACGCCATCTTCTGATTCTGCTGCTGATCAAGATTTGTTTAGTCCTGCCGGTTCGTGGCCAGAATCTTTTTGACAAAGATGATGTGCTGAACATCATCCTCCGGGGTCCGGTAGCTGAATTGTTGAAAGATCGAGGTGAAAACCCTCAATACCATTCACTTACGTTGAATTATTCCGATGCACAGCAAAAAGGTATAAGTGTGCCCTTACGCATCCGTGTCCGGGGAAATTTCAGGAGGCAGAAAGGCAATTGCGGATACCCGCCCCTGATGCTCAACTTTTCAGATGAATTCACGCGAGGAACATTATTTGAAGGGCAGGATAAAATTAAACTGGTCATGCCTTGTCAGGGTGATAAATATGTGGTGCGCGAATTCCTGGTCTATAAAATGTACAATCAGGTTACGCCCATGAGTTTCCGGGCAAGACTGGTGAAGGTTACCCTGGAAGAAACAGACGGAAAACCTCGTAGCTATGAGCCATTCTTTGGCATCCTGTTGGAAGATGAAAACCAAATGGCCACCCGCAACGGGATGGTGGCAATTGACCGGCAGCTGGTTCGGCCGGAACAAACACAGCCAGTGGAATTCCTCACGATGGCTGTATTTCAATACCTAATCGCCAACACCGACTGGTCTGTACAATACAGGCAGAATATCAAGCTGATTGCTGCAGACTCCCTTTCAAAACCTTATGCCGTGCCCTACGACTTTGATCATGCGGGCATGGTATGGGCACCGTATGCAAAACCGGCCCCTGAACTGATGATGAGTTCGGTACGTGAAAGGCGTTACCGTGGCTACTGCCTTACGGATATGCGGCATTTTGAAAGGGCATTTCAGGTTTTTAATGAATTGAAAGAGGGCATTTATGTATTGTATCGAGACAATGCATTGCTGGATGAGACCTATAAAAAAGCAACCATTCGTTTCCTCGATGATTTTTATAAAACAATCAGCACCCCTGGAAAGGCATCCTTCGATTTTCAGTATCCCTGCCGGGCCGAAGGTACCGGTAATGTGGTGATCAAAGGATTGAAGAATTGAGTTGACTCTGCTCCCGGTCAATCTTGACTTCCGGCATTATCTTATATCAATTTGGTGCCCAATGGATATAAGAATAAATAATCATAACAAAAAAACCTGCCGTTGTAACGATGGCAGGTTTTCCATGCAGTGTCGGGGTAGCAGGATTCGAACCTGCGACCCCCTGGTCCCAAACCAGGTGCGCTAACCGGACTGCGCTACACCCCGAACTTTAATTTTTCTGCCTGACTTAATCCGGTTAACCGAATTAAATTTATTCACGGGCTTCGTCTGGTAAACCGGACTGCCAGCCGAAGTGTAACACAGACAGCCGCTACACCTCTGATTTTTTAGAAGGCGCAAAGATAGTTTTATTATTCATTGCGCCAAGTGATCCGACAGGGACTCGAACCCCGAACCTGCTGCTTAGAAGGCAGCTGCTCTATCCAGTTGAGCTATCGGACCGTATAAATTCAAATTCCAGATTCAAAACTTCAGATCCTTTCGTTAGTAACCTGAAATCTGGAATCTGGAATTACTGAGCGGAGAGGGGGGGATTCGAACCCCCGGTACACTTTGACATGTACGACAGTTTAGCAAACTGCTGGTTTCAGCCACTCACCCACCTCTCCGGATGCAATACTGATTTGCCTCTATTTACCTACGTAGAGGTAAAAAAGGAACGCAAATATAATCGGATTGGGTAAACGAAATGCAGTGCCGGATGATTTTCTCTAATTGGTTGATTCCATTAATACCTGCGCTTTTTTTCCGGCAGCAACAGCGCACCCGTCATCGATGCGAATCCACCGACCAGCCCGCCCAGCAGAGCTGTTACGAAATACAGGAGCACCGGACTTTTTACCATAAGGATTCCGGCAATTTGTTGGGTAAGTTCGGAAGCAGAAGTTAAATCCAACCACAGGGCTTTGGTTATCCACATTAGGGCAATAGCGGTAAATCCTGCCAGGAAGTTCCTTGAGGTGCGGAATAACAAACCGCCTGCTGCCGCGGCAACAGCGATACTCCACCAGGGAAAGAATAGCTCAAGTACCAGTGCGGCAATAATGATCGATACAAGTTGTATGAGGAATTTCATTTCTTCGGTTCAAGGGTTGTAATAGCAAACTGTTGTTCTGCAGCTTCGCGAGCATTGCGCGGAAACATTAGTCGAAAATAGTTGCCTTCCGACCACCGGCCAAGCATGCTGGTATAATGGAAACTGCCGGGATTTCCTGATTGCCCTCCGGGATAGGTGGCATAAACAACTGGTTTATCTTTTTCCAAACTCACAATCATACGCCATGAAGGTCCGTGCTTGCGTGAAGAAGCATTAACAGCATTGCCATGTCCTCCGTGTAGTACATGCCGGCTCAGCGGTTCCAGACGAAGAAGGTGTTCAATATAGGTGTCTTTAAAGGCTGCCCATGTGGGTTCTCGACCGGAAGTACTTTTGTTTAGTTTCCAGTCTTCAACTTCACGTACACCCATGCGGAAAGCCAGCCGGACAATATCCTGTAGTGTTTCCTTTTCCGGTGTTTCTAAACGGTCGTAAAACGGCAAGTCAGGTTGTGTCTTCATCAGGTGGATGGTGTTCCAGGCAGTAGGTGTCGATAAAGAAAGATCATCTCTTCGTAGCTCGTCCCAGATCAGCGGCATCAGGTTGGTGAACCAGGCATCATAATAACTGGCGGCCACAGATTCTGCCCGGTAGAAGAAGTCCCACTTTTCTAAAAGTTCGTAAGCCGCTTTTTCTTCGGTACTTAATTCCGGTGCATTTAACTGACTTAACATAAACGGCAGCGACTCCTCAGCCTTAATGCTATAGGTGTCGTTCTGCAGGGCCATCATGTCATTAATGGTGACATCACTTGCTGCGCGCAGCAGGTTGTTGATTCTTCGGTTACGGTAAGCTTCGTAACTGACGGCATTGACATAGTACGGATATGTTTCATCCACAGGGTATTGGTTGGCCGAACTGACAAAACCACGCTCCGGATTTTTATCGGCAACATTCTGTTCATTCGGGATAAAGGCCTGCCATCCTGAAGAAATCTTAGAGCCATCGAGAATAAACTTTCCTTCAGTCTTTCTCCGCACCGGAAATTTTCCCTGGATGCGCATGGCAATGTCTCCTGACGTTGAGGCAAAAACGAAATTCTGAGCCGGTGAAGAAAAATGATCCAGCGCCTTGACATAGTCATCGTAATTGCGACCCCGGTTGAGGTGATAGAAGGTCATGAGTTCTTCCGATTCATCGTGGGCTATCCACCTGAAAGCATAATATTTTCTGTTGTTTTCGCTGCGGTAAGAATGATCATAAACAACCGGTCCCCAATAGGTATATGTCACCGTATCGTTAAATACCGTTCCGCCACGCACATTAAATTGCTCGATTATTTTTCGCGCTTCAATCCATTCTCCATCGAGCAGGAAACGGTTCATGCTCAGGTTATCGAAATGAACAGCATACCAGTCAACCAGGTCGCGCTGGGCATTGGTTACCCCCCAGGCAATGGAGTCATTCCAGCCGCTGATGACGCCCGGAGCACCGGGTAACGATGCGCCCATGGTATTAATACCGGGAGCGTTCAGGTGAATAACATACCAGATGGAAGGCAGCGAAGTCGACAGGTGTGGATCGTTACATAACACCGGAGCCCCTGTTTTGGTTTTGCTTCCGCTTACAGCCCAGTTGTTACTGCCGATGGTAGGATCAGGTGTGGTCAGTCCGGTGATCTTGATCAATTCATCCGGCAAAGCCATCGGTACGTCTTTTAACTGAACCGTATTTTGAAAATTCCAGGCACCGGGTTTTTCAACAATCGGGTCGCCCACCGGTTCACGGTCCGGATAGAGCAGATCAATCATCTCGGGGCCGAAGAGTTTCAGTGCATTGGTCATTTGCATATCCTTATCACCCATGTTCAGGGTCTGCGCCATATTTTTGAGTAACAGCGCACACTTCAAG
>JALOMI010000255.1 GCA_025455465.1 Cyclobacteriaceae bacterium
ACGATTCACCAAGCCGCCTTCCACGAGCTTACCCATGCGCCGTCGCAGCAGGCGAGCCCTGCGAAATGGCTGTGCGGAGGTCTGGCTGAGTTTGACCAGCTGATCCGCAGTCAGCGTAATCACTTTGCCAACAGGCTTGCCATCCTTATAGCTCACCACCCGGAAAATGTCAACATCTTCAGGCACCACAATCGGCTCTGTGTATGTGTTGTAATAATGCATCGGCCAGGCGTTGTCGAGTGTAAAATAGAGTTCAAGGCCTTCGACCTCTGTAGTCATGCTGATCACCAGATTACCGGCTGAATTTTTTGATACGCGAATGATGGGATCATACAGTGCAGTGCTGTAATGGATACCTGCATATTCAAACCGGTCGAAATGGTTTTCCACCCGCTTCACAAAATTCCCCCAGTTCTTTTGTTTCGGGTTCGACCACAAACTTTCTGAGATGGCGAAGGCTCTCGGATACATCATGTACTCGGCTTGCGGAATAGTGGGTATCTGTTCAGTCCAGAGATTGCCTTGTCCGCCCAGCACATAGGCTGAGTCTATGCCCGGAGCGAGAATATCAAATGCATAGACCTGCTTCAACCGAGCGTAATCATAGATGGGTGTTTCTACACTGGGTTCGCCCTGCCCCATGTCAAGGTAGTAGGTCGGTGCGGGGCTCATCACCACCGGAAGTTTTTTATGGCTGGCCTCTATGCCGCCTTTTACTCCCCGCCAGCTCATCACCGCTGCGCCCTGTACAGTTCCTCCTTCGAGAATTTCATCCCAGCCAATCATCTTCTTCTTTTTGCTCAGGATGATTTTGTTCACCCGGTTGTTGAAGTAAGCCTGGAGTTCATCGCCATTGGTGATTTTGTTTTTCTTCATGAAGGCCTGCACACCGGGGTCGCGTTCCCAGTAGCCTTTGTAGCATTCATCACCACCCATGTGGATGTATTCAAACGGAAACATCGCTGCGATTTCAGTGAATACTTTGTCCAGGAAGGTATAAACTTTTTCATCCGTAGGATTAAGCGTGTTGTCGATGTGCATTTCAAACTTGCCTCCGCCAAACCAGGTGGAGAATGCGGTGCCCGGGTTTACCTGGATGGTTGGATCCTTTGTGACGCATAATTCAGGATAGGCCGCAATGGCCGCCATGGAGTGCCCGGGTACATCAATTTCCGGAAGGATTTCGATGTAGCGGTCCTTGGCATACTGTACGATCTCACGAATGTCTTCCTGTGTATAAAATCCACCGTAGGTAGCGGCTTCGCCTGCTTTGGGAGGTGTGTTGCTTCCGAATGTTCCTGTACGCGGCACACGCCAGGCGCCCACTTCGGTCAGCTTCGGATAACTCTTGATCTCCACGCGCCAGCCGTTGTCATCGGTAAGGTGCCAGTGAAAGCGGTTGTATTTGAAGCGGGCAATCTGATCGAGGTACTCTTTTATATATTCTTTCGGAAAGAAATGCCGGCTTACATCCAGCATGATGCCGCGCCAGGCAAAGCGCGGATAGTCGGTGATGGTAACGGCAGGAATAGTCCAGTCAATATCTGTTCGTACCGTTTTACTTTCAATTTCCACCGGCAGCAGTTGCAGCAGGGTTTGCATGCCGTAGAATAAGCCGGCACCTGTGTTGGCAGTAATTTTCACCTGCGTTGGCGTTGCTTCGAGCGAATAGCCTTCTGTACCCAATTTGGGGTCTGGTTTTGAATTGACTACAAACTGAATTTCTCCTTTGCCTTCAGCAATACGAAGGGTGAAGCCTGTGGAACGGTTTACTTTCTCTGCCAGCAAAGCGGCAACTTTAGCTGCTTCCGGATGGCGGGCAGGAAGACCGATACTCGTTGTTGGCGTCAGGGTAAATCCACCGCTGCCCCGTTGCAGGTGTATGGGCTGCGGAATGATGGCGATATCCTGTGTGTACGCAGTGAGTGTAATCAGCAGGAGTGATAGCAAAGTTAAGATTCTCATGATTCAGAATTAGTAGTATGCTTCTCGTAAGATACAATGTGCAGCATTCAGGTCAAGGTGAATTCACACCACCGGATTTACCGGGCGACCGGAGGAGGGTTTTGAATTTGTTGTACTTTCGGTCAGCAAACAATTCATTTACTCCGATGTTTCTCAGCCAACTTCAGCCGGGCCAGCGGATCAGGGTCATTCAGCAATTTCAGACCTTTGATAAGAACCGGATTGAGGCCGGAGATGAATTTACTTTTTGTTCCTACCAGTATTTTCCCTATGACGATGGGTTCACCTTTCAGTTTGAAGAGGGCATTATTCGCCTGTCAGGAAATAATCCGGATAACTGTCTGGTGCTGGCAAATTTCAGCGCCTACTTTGAATTGCTGAGTGATATCTAATTATTAGTGATGCTTAGCGTTGATTGAAGATACAATCAACTGCAGCCTGAAAATTCGTAATTATGCAGTATGCTTGATGTAATCATTGTAGGCGGAGGGCCAATCGGACTGGCTTGCGGCATTGAGGCTAAAAAAGCAGGACTGGACTATCTGATTCTTGAGAAAGGTTGCCTCGTTAACTCACTGTATCATTATCCGCTGAACATGACTTTCTTTTCCACCAGCGACCGGCTGGAAATCGGTAATGTGCCCTTTATTTCACACGGAGCCAAGCCGAACCGTATGGAGGCACTGGAGTATTACCGCAGGGTGTGTTCTTTCCATCAGCTCGCCATTCATCTTTACGAGAAAGTCGAGTCGATTACGAAAGGCGATGATGGTTTTAGGATAGTCACTACAAAAAATTCTTACCAATCGAAAGCTGTCATCCTGGCCTTGGGTTTTTATGATTTGCCCTACCGGCTCAACGTGCCGGGCGAAGACCTGCCGAAGGTGAAGCATTATTATGATGAGCCTCATCCGTATTTCGGTCAGAAGGTCATCGTTGTAGGTGCAGCCAACTCAGCGGTGGATGTGGCATTGGAAACGTGGCGTAAAGGTGCCGAAGTAACTATGGTGATCCGCGAAGGGGAATTAAGCACAAGCGTAAAATACTGGGCCAGGCCCGACATTGAAAACCGTATCAAAGAAGGATCGATCAGGGCGTATTTCAATTCACACATCACGGAGATCAAACCTGAATCCGTGCTCGTGAAAACTCCGGAAGGAGCGCGTATAATCGATAATGATTTCGTATTGGCTATGACAGGCTATCAGCCTCCGTTTATATTCATGGAGGCGGCCGGTGTTCGGTTTTCAGATGATGAATTTAGGACACCGGTATACAATGAGGAGACGATGGAAACCACTACTGAAGGACTTTACCTTGCCGGTGTGGTTTGCGGTGGATTGAAGACGAATAAATGGTTCATTGAGAATTCGCGTGTACATGCCGAAATGATCATCCGTAGCATACAGTCGAAACAATCGAAGCAGAAATTATGAGTGAACTTATCGACCTGGATGCATTTCGGGAGAGAGCGAAGCGCATATCCGCAGCGAACAAAAAGTTTCTTACCTCCCTGAAGAATAAGGATCCGCGAAAGGTGGATGATGCGTTTCATCAGCTGCATGAGGAAGTCTTTGAAGAGATCGATTGCCTTACCTGTGCCAACTGCTGCAAGACTACCAGTCCGATATTTTATCAAACGGATATCGAACGTGTGGCCAAAGCCCTGCGCATGAAACCGGGTGATTTTGTGGAAACCTACCTGCGTATTGATGAAGACAACGACTATGTGCTGAAGTCAGCGCCATGTCCTTTTCTGAATGAAGACAACACTTGCCGCGTTTATGAAAGCCGCCCGAAAGCCTGCCGGGAATATCCGCATACGGACAGGAAGAAGATGATACAAATCATGGACTTGACGTTTAAAAATACGTTGGTTTGTCCGGCAGTGCTGGAGATGGTAGAGCGACTGAAGAAAATTAATCTGTGATATATGCTACGAATGAAGGGCATCATTTTTCCAGGCTTGTTCTTCGTGCTGTCATTAACAGCAACCGGTCAGCAGCGTGCCCGCGAACTGGGCATCCGGATCGGGGTGATGGGCACCGGTGCGCTGAATGCCATCACCGATGTTCCCGGGGTGAAAGTCGGTCATACCACGTTAATCGAAGGAGCCAATGTGCGAACCGGTATTACCGCCATTCTTCCGCATGATGGCAATTTGTTCCAGGAAAAAGTACCGGCTGCCATTTTTGTTGGTAACGGTTTCGGTAAACTGGCGGGCAGCACGCAAGTGAAAGAACTCGGCAACCTGGAGACACCCATCGTACTGACCAATACGTTATCCGTAGCAACTGCCATGGAAGGTTTAGTGGAGTATATGTTGCAGCTTCCGGGCAATGAACGCGTGCAGTCGGTTAATGCGGTGGTGGGCGAAACGAATGACGGTTTCCTGAATGATATCCGCGGCCGCCATGTAAAGAAAGAGCATGTGTTGAATGCCATCAGCAACGCTTCGGGCGGAGCAGTTGCAGAAGGAAATATCGGTGCCGGCACAGGCACGGTAAGTTTCGGTTATAAGGGAGGTATTGGTACGGCCTCGCGGAAGTTGCCTGCAAACCTTGGCGGTTATACAGTGGGCGTATTGGTGCAATCCAACTTTGGTGGTGTATTGCAGATTGATGGCGCCCCGGTGGGTGAGGAGCTGAAGAAATATTACCTCAGCGGTCAGCTGAAGGATGATGCTGATGGTTCATGCATGATCGTAGTG
>JALOMI010000256.1 GCA_025455465.1 Cyclobacteriaceae bacterium
AATACGATGATAACGGTATAACTGTAGCTCATCAGTATTTCATTTTGTCTACCTCTTCCACATCAATGGAGCGTATGTTTCGGTACAGGTTAATGAATATGGCAATAGCCACAGCCGCTTCAGCCGCAGCAATGGCGATAATAAACAAGGAGAAAAAGTGCCCTTCGATTTTACCCGGGAACAGGTACTGATCCATCATCACAAAATTGATGTTCACTGCGTTGAGCATGAGTTCCACACCAATCAGCATCGTCACTAGGTTTCTGCGCGTCAGAAAACCGTACACACCGATGAAGAACAAAAACGTGGAGAGAATGAGAATATGCTCAAAGGGTACGTGTTCGATCATGGCCTTGGGGTTCGTTTTGCAATCACGATGGCGCCAATCATGGCGGCCAGCAAAAGAATGCTGATCAATTCAAAAGGAAGCACGTAACCACCTTCACCGTAACCGAGCATGCGTTCGCCAATGAAGTTCATAGAATATGTCACCGGTTCACCGGCAGCCGGTTTAAATCCTTCTTCAATCAGTGTGTAGGCAGTGATGATGGCTGCAGCTAATGTTGTCACCGCAGCCAAACTCATTTTAGCCCAGCCCGGATGCGGTATCCGTTCGGATATATGCGAAGTGAGCAATACGGAAAAGATGATAAGTACAACAATGCCACCGGCATAGACCACCAATTGAACAGCGGCCAGGAAGAAGTAATCGACCATGAAGTACAGGGCTGCCGTGCCGGCCAGTGCGAACAACAGATAAACTGCAGCGCGTAATATTCTGAGTGATGTTACGGCCAATACCGAAAAGATGAGCATCTCTGCAGCAAGTATGTAAAATATGACGGCCTTGATATGCATTACTTTACTCCATCCATCAGTTTAGAACCTGGCCTGTTCAATACCTTCGTTAACTGTGACCTGTCGAACACAGCATGCTCAAAAGTGTTTGCCATCTTGATGGCGTCCGTTGGGCAGGCCGGAATACACAAGCCGCACATAGTACACATCTGCAGATGGTACACGAAGGTATCCAAAGCCTTCACTTTTCGTCCATCGATATCGACTTTTTTGTTGATGATTTCAATCGTGCCATTCGGACAGGCAATCTCGCAGGCGGAGCATCCGGTACAGCGATGCTCATTGTTTTCGTTGTGCAGCAACACTACTTCTCCACGAAAGCGCTCAAACATCTGCAGGGTATCGCGGTTCTCCGGGTATTGCTGGGTGATGATCTCTTTCGGATTGGTAAAATAATGGCCGGTTACTTTTAAACCTGTAACCAGTGAATTCAGTCCGAAAATGATATCCTTAAAATAATTTACAATACTTCTCATGTTCCATTCACTTCATATTTTGTTCAATGCTACACCAGGCTTGAAGCTCGTAGCTTGAAGCTTGCAGCTATTTTTTAAAAGTGCCACCCCATCAACGCAACCAATGCCATCAGTAAGATGTTGAACAGGTTGATCGGCAGCAGGTATTTCCATTCCAGCGTCAGCAGTTGATCGATGCGCAGCCGCGGGAATGTCCAGCGAAACCACATCATCAGAAATATCATAAAGCTGACTTTGACTAAAAACCAAATAATAGGCGGTATAAAATCCATCACCGCATTAAATCCTTCCCAGTGCCCGATATGAAAGGGCATCCAGCCACCCAGGAAGACGGTGGCACCGATGGCACACACAATAAACATGTTGGCAAATTCAGCGAGGAAAAAGAAGGCGAATTTCAGCCCGGAGTATTCCGTATGAAATCCTGCTGTTAATTCTGATTCGGCTTCCGCCAGGTCAAACGGTCCGCGATTGGTTTCTGCCGTGCTCGCAATAAGAAAAATCAGGAAAGCAATCCATGCAGGGATGTGCCCTTTAAAGATCCACCAGCCGTCAGCCTGAGATTCGATGATGGTGCTCAGTTGCAGACTACCGGTTAACACAACGATGGTCAGCAGCGATAAGGCAACGGAGAGTTCATAGCTGATAATCTGCGCACCCGAGCGCATGGCTCCGATCAGCGAATATTTATTGTTGGATGACCAACCCGCCAGTAGGATGCCGATAACACCCAGCGAGGAAACGGCTATTACATAGAGTATACCTATATCGAAATCCAGCGCCTGTAATCCTTTGGCGAACGGAAGTGCAGCGATGGCCATAAAGGCTGCGATCATGATAATGAATGGAGCCAGGTTGAAAAGAAATTTGTCCGCTTCCTTGTTGATGATGGGTTCCTTAAGCACGAGCTTGATCACATCGGCCAGCGTTTGAGCTGTTCCCCACTTGCCGACACGCGTGGGCCCCATCCGCTGCTGAATCACCGCACTGACTTTCCGTTCGGCATAGACCAGTACCAGTCCGAGTATGGCAAAGAGGATCATAAACGCAACACCCACCAGCACCATCTCAATAATGGTGACTGCAGCCGGTGTGTACCGGTCTGATAACCACATGTGGATCGATTGGGTGAGGATGGAAAAATCGTAGAGTGCCTTCATCGGTCAATATCGGGAATAACCAGGTCAAGGGTAGACATGATGGCCACCAGGTCGGCAATTTTGCTGCCGCGTGCCATGTGATCAAGGGCAGAGAGGTTGCTGAAGCCGGGTGAGCGAAATTTCAGGCGGTACGGATTTTTCTGTCCTTCACTGATGATGTACACTCCGAACTCTCCGCGGGCTGTTTCAACGCGCTGATAGAATTCGCCCTTAGGCAGTTTGATTACCGCTTTGGTGGGCGCTTTATACGGACCTTCCGGTATGTTATCGATCAGTTGCTCGATGATGGAAAGCGATTCCCACATTTCATCAATACGGCACTGGTAGCGGGCAAAGCAATCACCTTCTGTGCGAAGGACTTCCTTAAACTGCACCTTTGGATAATAACTGTACGGATGATGCTCACGCACATCACAGGAAAAGCCTGAAGCGCGCGCAGCCGGGCCGGTCACTCCGTAACTGATAGCATCTTCTTTTGAAAGTATTCCGATGCCCACCGTGCGTTCGCGGAAGATGACGTTGTTGGTGAGCAAAGCATCGTATTCCGGCAATTTCTTTTTGAAGTGAGTGATGAACTCCTTCGTTCTTCGTTGAAAATTCGGATGGATGTCGAACATCAGTCCGCCCGGTACATTGTAATTCATGGTCAGGCGGGCACCGCACGTTTCTTCAAATATATCGGTGATCATCTCCCTGTCTCGGAAGCCGTATAGGAATGATGTTATCGCACCCAGGTCCATGCCCATCACACCCCACCACAACTGATGAGACGAAAGGCGCGTCAGTTCACCGATGATCGTGCGGATCACCTTTACCCGATCAGGCACTTCCAGTTGCAGGCCCATCTCCACGGCAAGGCATACCGCTTCGTTGTTGATGTGGCAGGAGAGGTAATCCATGCGGTCGGTGAGGTGCACGATCTGTTGGTAGGAATCGTGCTCGCACATTTTCTCGATTGAGCGATGGATGAATCCAATGTGGGGTTCTACTTTCCGGATAATTTCACCGTCCAGTGAAAGCACCAGGCGCAATACACCGTGGGTTGACGGGTGCTGCGGCCCCATGTTGATGAAGTACTCCTGCGACTCGAGTTCCTGATGAATGATCTCTTCCATATCAGTAAGCGATCATGTTTACAGGATCCACGTAATCTTTACGCATGGGGTAACCAACCCAGTCATCGGTTAACAATAACCTGCGCAGGTCCGGATGATTTTTGAATACGATACCGTATAGGTCGAAGATCTCTCGTTCATGAAATTCTGCTGTTCGCCACAGGTTGCAGACCGTTTCTATTTCTGGATTTTCGCGGGTGTTGATTTTTGCCTTTACCACCAATTCATGATTATGGGTAGTGGATTTTAAGTGGTAGACCACTTCCATATGCTGCGGCCAGTCCACACCTGTCTGGCAAAACAGGTAATCGAAGGAGGTCTTCGGGTTGGATTTAAGTTCAGCCAGAAAGGTATAGGCTTTATCAGACGGAACAACTGCCTGAAGAAACTGGCTGCCCTGGGTCACCTCAGCTTCGGGTATCCGTTGAATTATATATTCCTTTAATGCTTCGTAGTCCATAATAACTTGGTACGTCCGTTCTCCTGTTCATTCCAGAGTGACGGGCATGAAGTCAAACAAAATCTTTCATCGGGTCACGGGGTTCTGTCAGTGATTCTCCGCGAATTTTTTTCTGCAGCTGCAAAATGCCGTACAGCAAGGCCTCCGGGCGAGGCGGGCATCCCGGCACATAGACATCCACCGGAATGATATGGTCAGCGCCTTTCACTACAGAATACGTGTTATAATAGAATGGTCCGCCAGATGTTGCGCAGGCGCCCATGGCGATCACATATTTCGGGTCGGCCATCTGATCATACAGGCGTTTCAGCACCGGGGCCATTTTGTTAACAATGGTTCCGGCAATGACAATCAGGTCTGACTGGCGCGGAGTAGCCCGGGCGACTTCCGCACCAAAGCGTGACCAGTCGTGGCGGCTGGCACCGGTGGCCATCATTTCGATGGCGCAGCAACTGGTACCGAATACCAATGGCCATAACGAATTCGAGCGTGCCCAATTCACGACACTGTCCAGCGAAGTAACGACAATGTTACTTCCCGGACCGCGGACGATCTCTCCGGGAAAATCCTTTAACAGTTCAGCATGCTGCTGCG
>JALOMI010000257.1 GCA_025455465.1 Cyclobacteriaceae bacterium
CTTGGCACACTTGTTGGCAACAGGCACACTACCTGAACCGCCTTGCATCAGTTAAACTCAATCAGGCAAACGAATGGATCAACTGGTATCTGAAAAACCCTCCAGCAACGGCCTTGGTCAGGATAAGTACTCTGAAAAACCGACAATGGATCGACAGCTAAAGAAGAAGACGTGGACGTTGAAGCGTATCGCAACCTATGGGGGAGTGGCTTTGTTTGCCGCTTTTGTTGGGTATCAATTATTTTTCGCTGACAGGCGCTCACGCTTAAAAGTTGACCCTGATAAGATCACGATTGCCACGGTTAAACGTGGGGTATTCCAGGAATTCATTCCGCAGACCGGAACGGTGGAACCCAGCCGCACGGTGTACCTCGATGCTGTTGAAGGCGGAACGATCAAACGCATTGTAGCCGAAAGTGGTGCCATGCTCAGGCAGGGAGATATAATTCTGGAGTTAAGCAACCTAAACCGCGAGATCAGCGTCCTTGACCAGGAATCAAACCTGACACAGAGTATTAATCGTATTCGCGAAACACGATTGCAAATTACCCAGAACGCCTTGCGCCAGCAGGAGAGCCTCATCACCATTGACAATGCACTGGCTACCCTGAAGCCCCAATATGAACGACAAAAAGTATTATTCGAAAAACAATTGATCGCGAAACAGGAATTTGAAAAAACAGAAGCCGATTACCAGGCCAACATCAAGCGAAGGCAGATAACCTATGAAGCTTATCGCCTGGATTCACTTGATCGCCTGCGGCAGATCAGGCAACTGGATGAAAGTGAACGCAGGTTGCTTCAGAGTCTCGATAATGTGGGAAAAATTCTTGATAACCTGGTTGTTAAAGCACCGATTGACGGTCAGTTAACCCGTCCGCAACTGGATGTCGGACAAAGTGTAAATCCTGGCCAGCGTTTGGGACAGGTGGATGTTATTAATAGTTATAAAGTACGCGTAGAAATCGATGAACTCTACTTGCCGCGTATTTCTGAGGGCTTACGGGCAACAACCACTTATGCAGGAAAAGATTATGCACTGGTCATCACCTATGTATATCCAAACGTAACCAACGGCCGCTTCCCGGTTGATATGCTGTTTACTGAAGAGACACCTGCCGGTTTGCGCAGAGGCTTATCCCTGCGCATGCGGATTGAATTGGGTCAGTCATCCGAAGAATTATTATTACCAGTGGGAGGCTTTTACAAGGATACCGGAGGCAACTGGGTGTATGTATTGGAGGAAGGTGGTAACCGCGCGGTAAAACGTAGCGTCAAACTGGGCCGGAAAAATACTGAACACTTTGAAATACTCGAAGGATTGCAGCCGGGCGACCGTGTTATCACTTCATCGTACGAAAACTTTGGCAACAATGAAATACTGGTATTGAACTGATCGTGTAACCTTTTTAGAAAAAATAAGTATTAGCACTACAATCATTCCATTAGCGAAAACAAATCACCAATACGAATAACCATCTGCACCATGATCAAATTAAAAAACCTGGAAAAAGTCTACACCACCGAAGAAGTGGAGACCACTGCGTTGAATAACATTAACCTGGAGATCCAGGATGGTGAATTTGTCGCCATCATGGGGCCTTCCGGTTGCGGCAAGTCAACCCTGTTGAATATTATCGGCTTGCTTGATAATCCGTCCAACGGAGAATATCACTTCGGGCAGCATGAAGTGTCCAAATATTCCGAGCGCCAGCGGGCACAACTTCGTAAAGGCTCTATTGGATTTGTCTTTCAGAGCTTCAACCTGATTGATGAGCTGACGGTGTTTGAAAATGTTGAGTTACCGTTACTTTATATGAAGGTGCCGGCTGCCGAACGCAGGCAGCGCGTTGAAGAAGTGCTTGATCGGATGAATATCATGCACCGCAGAAACCACTTTCCGCAGCAGCTTTCCGGTGGTCAGCAGCAGCGCGTGGCAATATCTCGGGCCATTGTGGCTAAACCTAAAGTAATCCTGGCTGACGAACCAACCGGTAACCTCGATTCTGCCAATGGCGAAGAAGTGATGAAACTGCTTTCGCAATTGAATGAGGAGGGCACTACAATCATCATGGTAACCCACTCACCTTACGATGCCAATTATGCGCACCGCATTGTTAACCTGTTTGACGGTAAGGTGGTAACGGAGAACATCAAGGAACACTTCCATATTTAAGAAGTCAAACAAAGCAGAGAAAGTCCTGGTAATCACCGGGACTTTTTTATTGGATATTGTTTCAGCATCGGACGATGCAGTGTACGAAGTTGAACATGTGAAATTATACGAAGCTTTATTCTGTCGGATTACGCCCAGTTTTATTCGTGGCATTTTCTTTGGCATAGGTGTAACCTGATAACAGAAAAGTAAGTCTTAAGCAAAAGCCAACCCCTCACTAACAACCGACCCATGCTTAGAAATTACCTGCTGATTACCCTGCGAAGCATGATGAAGAATAAGGTTTACCTGTTCATCAACATGACCGGTATGGCCATTGCTATTGCCTGTTGCATTACAGCCTGGTATAACTATGATTTTAATGCAAGCTTTGACAGCAATCATGTGCGCGCAAATGAAATTTATCGAGTTAATATGGTCCGCGATTTTCAGGGTAAGTCTACCGAATTCGGACTTGTACCAGTGCCACTGGGTGAAGTGGTAAGACAAAACAGGCCTGACGTGGCAGCGGCCACACGCTATTCTGAGACCTACGCTGATTTTCGGGTAAGTGATGAGGTTTTCGCTTCCGGTATAGCTTATGTCGATCCGGAATTTTTTACCATGTTTTCGTTTACCATGATTCATGGTACCGTTGAATCGTTACGCGAAAAGGGAAACCTGATTATCAGCGATGAATTGGCGTTGAAGTTATTTAACTCGCTGGATGTCATCGGCAATTCAGTGACGCATATTCTCCAGGGTGGCGAGTTAAAAGAGTATGTTGTTAGTGGGGTATTTAAACAACCGCCAACCAACTCCAGCTTCAATGATCCGGCTTATTCATTCTATGAAAATTATTGGGAAGCCGCTCCGGTTCTGGATCAAGGCAGGAGCTGGTATTACCGGAATACGCTGTTTGTACAGGTTAGTGATCCCTCACGTGTTTCTGCAATTGAAGAACAGTTGAAACCATTCACGGAGAATAACAATACGGTACGTGAGGATTTTATTCTTAGCGGTTTTAAGCTTGACCCGTTCGTGGGCATGGCTGTACGCGATACCTATTCAGAAAGACCGGGTGCTTATACCCGTGATGCGGCACCACAGGCGGCTGTTATCGGATGTTCCGTGATGGGCATCCTGGTTTTGTTGATTGCCTGCTTTAACCTCACGAATACATCGATTGCCATCTCCTCACGGAGGCTCAAGGAAATCGGACTGCGAAAAGTTATGGGCAGTATGCGCAGTCAGCTCATCGTACAGTTCATTGGTGAAACAACAGCAGTATGCTTTCTTGCTTTGTTGTTGGGTATGGGCCTTGCTGAATGGCTGCTGATTCCAGCGTTCAACTCGCTGTGGCCATACATGAAACTCGAAACTAATTATTTCGGTAATCCGAATTTTCTCTTCGTGATGATCGGAATTCTCAGCTTCACTGCGCTTCTGGCAGGAAGCTATCCGGCATTTTATATCAGCAAGTTTGAAGCGACCACCATCCTGAAAGGCAAAGTCAGGTTCGGGGGCACTAATCCTTTTTCGCGGGTGCTGCTCACCCTGCAGTTTGCCATTTCACTCATCGGAATTGTTTGCAGTTTTGCTTTTACGGAAAATGCACGCTTTCAAAAAGCATTTGATCTCGGATTCAGTCAGGAGGAAGCACTCTTCACCTGGGTAGGTAATGAACAGGAATATCAGGCATTGTATCATGTGATGGCACAACATCCGGATGTTACGTCAATAGCCGGATCGGAACATCATATCAGCTCCAGTTTATTTAATGACCCTATCAAACATGATGGCGTTGAAGTGGAAGTAGATATTCTCAATGTTGGTGATAATTATCTGACAACTGCCGGATTAACCCTTACGCGAGGCCGTGATTTTGTTCGGGATTCAGAGACCGATCGGAAAGAGTCAGTGATCATCACTGAAAACCTGGCCGCTCAATTTGGCTGGGATGATCCCATCGGCAAGGAAATTACCTGGCTGGATACTGCAAAACTGTATGTAGTTGGAGTGGTAAAGAATATCTATTCACAAGGATTATGGCGTGAGTTACAGCCCACGATGCTTCGTTACATTGGTCCTGATAAATACCGGCACTTACTGGTTTCAGCTCCGGCCGATAAAATTGTTGGCGTGAATGAGTACTTGGAAAGCAAGTGGAAAGAAGTTTTTCCCTATCGCAAGTTTGCCAGCCGCTACATGTCGTTCTCTTTTGCCGAGGCGGCCAATGTAAATTCAAACATTGTGAAGATGTTCATTTTCCTGGGAACAGTAGCCGTGTTGCTTTCGATAACCGGTTTATTCACGCTGGTGTCGCTGAACATCATCCGCAGGATGAAAGAAATCGGAGTGCGCAAAGTGCTCGGTGCTTCCGTGACCAATATTGCTGCGGTAATCAATACCGAGTTTGCCATCATTTTGATGTTATCCTGTCTGCTTGGGTCTATGGCCGGATACTGGTTGTCGGAGATGCTGATGAGCAGTA
>JALOMI010000061.1 GCA_025455465.1 Cyclobacteriaceae bacterium
CAGGATTGCATCATTGAAACCGACCTTGAGATTCTGATCCCGGAAACTTATGTCGGTAACACCAGTGAGCGCCTGCAGCTTTATTCCCGCCTGGACAATATCCGTGATGAACATCAGTTGATGCAGTTCTCCACCGAACTGCGTGACCGTTTCGGAGAATTGCCCCCGTCTGTTAATGAGTTGATTAATTCCGTACGAATGCGTTGGCTTGGCGAAAAAGCCGGCTTTGAAAAGATCAGTCTGAAAGGAAATAAGCTGCGCGGCTACTTCGTTTCGAACAAGGACGCCTATTTCTCCTCTTCTATGTTCAGCGGTATCCTTCAATTTGTTCAGACGAACAGCCGTACATGTCGCCTTCGCGATCAGGCTGGCAAGCCTTTACTGATTATTGATCCGGTCGATACGGTAGATAAAGCTATTCAACTGCTCTCACGGATGACGGGTGCTATCGATGAGCCGGTGGCCAAGTAAACTGTATACGCTATCCGATATATTACCAGGATTGTTTTACCCGGCAGCAGACAATAGTTGTGTTCTGGTTTCGTTCTGATGCTTAAATAGCCGGTCAATACATTAAAAGGGAGCTGAATTAATCGATGCTGGCTTGGAAAACACACGGATATTCCCATATATTAGCAGTTGCTTTAAAATCAAGTTTACAATGAAGAACTACTTCAAGGTCTTTTTCTTTCTGGCAGTTGGATCAATAGCCCTCTCCTCCTGCAACCTTTTTGGAAAGAAGGGAGGCATCCCGACCGCACAAAATCCGGGTCAAATCAGTACCGCCACCGGGCTTGCCTACAATGACGAAGCCAATGGTGGTTTTATGGTTAATCCTTATCAAGGTCAGCCCGATGCCCCGAATATGGTGTTTATCGAAGGCGGACGTACCGTGATGGGTTCATTCGAAGAGGATGTGATGTCCTATCGCGACAACATCGAAAGAACTGTTTCAGTGGCATCTTTCTATATGGATGAAACTGAAATCGCCAATATCCACTGGCTGGAATACCTCCATTACCTGGCCCGTGACTCTTCCCAGGAAGTATACCAGGCCGCTCTGCCCGACACCACCGTTTGGGTTGGCAAACTGGCTTTCAACGATCCGTATGTAGATCAATACCTCCGCTACCCCGGATTCAGGTTTTTCCCTGTCGTTGGTGTTAGCTGGACACAAGCCAGCAACTACGCTGTTTGGAGAACTCGTGCTGTTAACATTCAGTTAGCACAAAATGCCGGTACCGAATATGCTGAAACTGATGGTCGTATTCCGCTGGAGTCAGGTATCGTTATCCCGGCCTATCGTCTTCCTACTGAAGCTGAGTGGGAATATGCCGCCCAGGCCATGATCGGTACCCAGTGGCTGGAAGAAATGCAGACGCACCAGCGCCTTTATCCTTGGGATGGACACGCTGTGCGCAATCCCTACGGAAAGCAGATGGGTTTCATGCTGGCTAACTTCAAGCGCGGCCGCGGTGATTATGCCGGTATTGCCGGCCGCCTGAACGATGGTGCGCTGATTACTTCTTATATCTATGAATTCCCTCCAAACGATTACGGTCTGTACAACATGGCCGGTAACGTGAGTGAGTGGGTTCAAGATGTTTACCGTCCGCTTTCTTATCAGGATGTGGATGATCTTAACCCGATGCGCAGGGATGGTTTCCTGGATGAGTCTTCCAAATACAACAACAGCATACAGAAGAATCAGGAAACAGGCGAATGGGTGAAGCAAAATGAAAACAGCTTTACATCGTTGATCACTGACCGCGCCCGTGTTTACAAGGGTGGCAGCTGGAAAGATGTAGCTTACTGGATGTCACCGGGTACAAGACGCTTCCTCGATCAAGACAGCGCAACAGCTACTATCGGTTTCCGTTGCGCGATGATCCGGGCTGGTTCTAACTACTAAGAATTCCTTGTTAATGATATTTGAAAAGCCCCGCCATAGCGGGGCTTTTTGTTTCTAGTCTGTGTAGGCAATACCCGCGATGCTAATCGAAGATGCACCGGCATCCAGTAATACCTGACCACAAGCTTCTATGGTTGACCCGGTAGTAATTACATCATCCACCAGCAGGATTCGCTGATTGCGAACTGATCCCGACTGTACTACACGAAACACATCTTCAACATTCTGCCACCGCTTCAGTTTTGATTTACGTGTCTGTGTTTCCGTCATTTCAACTCGCTCTACAGACCGATGATCACAGATTAGCTTCATTGTCTCTGCGAGGCCTGCGGCAAAGCGCTCACTCTGATTATAGCCGCGCCTGTTGAAACGATGTGCGTGCAAGGGCACCGGAACAATCCGGTCAAAATTCCCGGCCAGGCTAGAGAGTAAAAGATCGTGTCCATAGACCCGCCCCAGCTGCATGCCGATCTCCGGATGATTATGATACTTTAATTCGTGTAGCAGGCGTTGCACTTTGCCGCCTTTGTGAAAATGCAGAAATGCAAACGCGTGCCCAACGGGTAACCGACCAGCGATGCGCTTGTACATGGGGTTATCCGGATATAGGTGAAAGTTGGTTCTGGGCAAATTATGAATGCAGATGGTGCAAACCAGATTCTCACCTTTGGCCAGACCGGAATGGCACGCCAGGCAATAGTGCGGATAGATCAGATGGATGAAATCCTTCAGCATTTCGTAAATCCCTGATGCCATGGTTTCGGTATATTTGCCGACTTATGAAAAATAACAAATCAAACGAAACAAGCCTATGGGTTTAGTCGAAGACTTCAATCTGTACCGCAGCAAGATGAATGAAAAGATTCTGTCATCAGACAGCCTCATCATCAAGCGTATATTTAACCTGGATACCAATGCCTATGCAGAAGGGCATCTTGATGTCCCTACGAAGGAGTTGATCGGTCTTACATGCTCATTAGTTTTACGGTGTGATGACTGTGTGCGGTATCATCTGGGCAAGTGTCATGAGATCGGCCTTGCTACTGAACAGGTGCACGAAGCCATGGGCGTTGCCACGTTGGTTGGGGGAACCATTGTTATTCCTCACTTGCGCAGGGCTTATGAATATTGGGATGAACTGAATCATGTTTAAGCGCGACCTCGAACTGGAACGTTCCTGGCAAAACCTCCTCCAGGAATTTGAGAAGGCACTTGGTAAAAAGCCCAAGGATCTTAACGGTGTGCTATTCCTGATTGGTGTGCAGGAACTGGGACAAGGACACCGTTACTTTTCAAAGGAGGAAAAACAGGACCTCATGCACATTGCCATCTGCAAGGTGTTAAGCCTTTCCGGGTACTATGAACTGGAAGGTCTTGATGCCCAAGGCTGGCCGCATTGGAAGCTGATTAAAAAATTGCCACACTTTGACCTGCTCGAACAGGAGAAGCTTTTAAAGATGCATGTGATCGAATATTTCGAAACCGAATACCAGTGGGTTATCCGTCCTGATAACAGCTGACGGGCGGTCACCCTTCAGAGCGTTGTTTGCCATAAATGCACTCATTATATTTATTGTTTGGCAAACCCTGTGCGATCGTTATCGTTTTGACTTTATTGTAGTGCGGCATGGCAAGCGGAACAGAAACCATTTCGAAAAACATCGACTCCTTCAGGCGCAAGTATTACCTCAATTTGCTCTTGCGGGGTTTGTTGCTTTCGCTCACCATCTGGCTTAGCTATTTTCTGCTGGCATCCCTCTTGGAATATACACTTTGGCTTCCGGCCTGGGGCCGATTTTCCATTTTAGGCCTGTTTATCGTTATAGTAATTTTTAGTGTTTATCGGTTTTTAAAGGAGCCTCTGCAATTCTGGATTGCCAGAAAGGGGTTGGCGGATGAACAAGTGGCCCGCTTGATCGGCTCCCACTTTCCGGATATCCGCGATCGCCTGGTGAACCTCATACAATTGCTGGGGCTTCATCAGCAGTCGGAACTTGCCTATGCCAGCATCCAGCAAAAATCTAAGGCATTTGAACCGATCCGTTTTGATTCTGTTCTGGACCTTCGTGAGAACATTCGCTATGCACGTTACCTGGCAATTCCTTTGGTAATCATATTTGTCATCACCATCATAAACCGTGAATTTTTTACAGCAAGCACGCATCGAATCGTCAACTTCAATCAGGATTTTCAACCGCAGGCACCTTTTCAGTTTAAGGTATTAAACGCTGCAATGGCTGGCTTTTTCAATGAAGATTTCACCATTGAATTACAACTGGAGGGTTCTGCCGTTCCGGAAATCGCCTACCTGCTGGTTGACAGGCAACGGCTTAAGATGGAAAATAACGGTATCGGGCAGTTCCGCTATACCTTCGAACGGCTGCAAGAATCCCGTGAAATTCAGTTTGAGGCAGCCGGTTTCCGTTCTTCGAAATACCAGATCACACTGGCAAACAGACCGGAGCTGAACCAGATTCAGGTTCTGCTGGAATTTCCGCGTTACCTTCAGCGAAACACACAAAACCTGGTTAATGCTGGCAATATTGAAATCCCGGAGGGAACCATAGTAACCTGGAAAATAGGCACGGTCAATACGCAAAAGGTAACCATGCAGTTTGGTGGAGAAGAAACTCAAGTTGAACCACAAATTACTGATAATCAAATTTTTAGCTACAAGAAGGGCTTTCAGAATCCGGACCAGTACGAGATCATTCTGGAGAATGAGCACAGTCGGAATAAAGACCGGATTGCCCATCGTATCGACATCATCAAAGACCAATACCCGCAGCTTTCTGTCAATTCCTTCCGCGACTCAGTGCTTTACAAACGAATTGTTTTGGGTGGCATGGTCTCTGACGATTATGGCATCAGCCGTATGGCCTTACAGTTTCACGTGAAAGACTCCCGCCAGCAAATCCGGCAGCATCGCACCATTTCCATTCCTGTTAATACCGGGCAACCACAGCAAAGTTTCTTTTACAACTGGTCTTTAGATTCCGTTCAGCTCAATCCCGGTGATTACCTGGAATATTACCTCCAGGTATGGGATAATGACGGTGTCAATGGCAGCAAGACCACGCGTTCTTCGGTTTATACTTTTTATGTTCCGGATAAAGATCAGCTCGTTACTGATATATCCTCCACACAATCCAAGACCGAAAGGAAAATAGAAGAGTCTGTTTCCCGGGCCGCTGAGGTAAAGAAACAATTGAATGAAGCACAGAATAACCTTAAAGGAAAGCAGTCGCTCGATTGGCAGGATAAGAAGAAGCTGGAGGACATGCTGGAAAAGCGAAAAGACCTTGAAAGGCTGATCGATGAACTGAAGTCGCAAAACAAATTACTGGATCAGAAGAAAGAAGTGTTTACGGAACAGGATGAACGCATCCGCGAAAAAGCGGAGCAGCTGCAGAAGCTGATGGATGAGTTGCTGGATGAAGAAACCAAACGCCTGATGCAGGAGCTGGAAAAATTACTGAAGGAGAATGCCGATGTAAACCAGCTTCGTCAGCAGCTGGATAAACTCAACAAGAATTCACAAAACCTGGAGAAAGAGCTCGAACGAACGCTCGAATTGTTCAAGCAATTGCAGTTTGAGTATAAAATGGATCAGGCCATCCAGGATCTTCAAAAAAATATTGAAGACCAGAAAAACCTGATGGAAAAGACCGAAGCCCTGGAGAAGGAAATGCAGCCTGCTTCGAAAAATAAAGACGATAAATCACGCACACAGAATAAGCCCGATCAGGACAATAAAAATAGAGAGCAACAATCCGGTTCAGAAAATGCTGATGAACTGGCTGAAGAGCAGAGCAAAGTTGCCGATGACTTCAAAAAGACAAACGAAAAACTCGAAGAACTTCGCAAGCTTGGGGAGGATCTGAAACAATCAGAAGGACTGCCGGAAGAAGACAGCGGAAAGGATGTGGAAGACTCCCAGCAGAAAAGCTCTCAGGATCTGAAGAATGCTGAGCCGGGCAAATCGAAAGATTCACAACAAAAGGCGATCAAGAAAATGCAGGAAATGAAGGATCAGCTGGAAAGTATGCAGGGCTCCATGAGCATGGAGATGGATATGCAGAACCTGGAAAGCCTGCGCCAGATCCTGCACGGGCTGATTAAACTGTCCCACGACCAGGAAGGCCTGATGAAAGGTTATGCCGAACTGCAAGTAAACGATCCACGCTTTAATCATTTGGCGCAACAGCAACTCAAGCTCAAAGATGATGTTAAAGTGTTGGAAGACAGTCTGTTAGAGCTTTCCAAGCGGGATGTCAACATGATGACAACCATTAGCCGGGAAGTCACCGAACTGAATGATCATTTGGACAAGACTATTGAAGCTTACCGTGAGCGGAGGCGGCAGCAAATTGCCACCGAAATGCAATTGAGCATGACCTCGATCAATAACCTGGCATTGATGCTGGACTCGCACATGGATATGATGATGGAAATGATGGCCAATGCCAAACCTTCCGCCAAAAAGGGAAAGCAGAAAAGCAACAATCCCTCATTAAGCCAAATGCAGCAGCAGCTCAATCAGAAAATTGAGGAATTAAAGAACAGCGGTAAGAGCGGGCGCCAGTTATCCGAAGAGTTGGCTGAAATGGCGGCTGAGCAGGAACGCATTCGCAGGGCCTTGCAGGAGATGGAGCAGAAGATGAAGGAGCAGGGAGGAACCCCTGGCAGTGATATTCCCGGCAAAATGGAGGAAACAGAAGTTGATTTAGTCAACAAGCGGTTAACTGATCAGCTCATCCAGCGCCAGCGTGAAATCCTTACCCGGTTGCTGGAAACCGAGAAATCCATGCGCGAGCAAGACCTGGATGAGGAGCGCAAGGGAGAAACAGCCAAGGACTATGAGCGTGAATTGCCTAAGGCAATTGAAGATTACCTTCGCCAGAAAGAACGTGAAGTTGAGTTGCTGAGAACGCTTCCGCCCAAGCTTTACCCGTTCTACCGCAAAGAAGTGAACGATTACTTCAACCGATTACGTGATAATTAAACCAAATCGCCAGTAATGGATACCATCAGTATTCAGATTCCATCAATCATTGAAAACATCCGAATGATTGAAAGCTTTATTGATAACGCGAAAGAGCGCTTTCATCTGGATGAAGACATTTACGGCAATATTATGATTGCTGTCACGGAGGCGGTCAACAACGCCATCAAGCATGGCAATGCTGGTGACTCCCACAAGAATGTACTGCTGCGATTGGATCTCAATGAAAACCTGTTGAAGTTCATTGTTCAGGATGAAGGACGGGGTTTCAACTTTCATGATCTGCCAGACCCCACCGCCCCTGAAAACCTGGAGAAACCCGGAGGCCGGGGCATTTTTCTGATGAAACACCTTTCGGATGAAGTTGAGTTTAAAGAAGGGGGCAAAGTGGTGGAGTTGAGCTTTTACATGAACTCCTGATGGGTAAAATCCGCTTCTTTTCCGATGAAATTCCTTTCTCCGTTCCTAAGCCTAGAAAAACGCAGTCCTGGATAACCAATGTCGTGACAAGAGAAGGTAAATCTGTTACTTCGATCAACTTTATCTTCTGCAGCGACTCATACCTGGCTGATATCAATCAACGGTATTTAAAACACAATACGCTGACTGATATCATTACTTTTGACTACTCAGAGCCCGAAACAATTGCTGGTGACATTTATATAAGTGTAGAGCGGGTATCAGAAAATGCCGAAAAGTTTGGACAGCCTTTCGAAACCGAACTTTATAGGGTGATGATTCATGGGGTTCTGCACCTGTTAGGATATAAGGACAAGACACCACAGCAAAAACAGCAGATGCGAAGAAAAGAAGACACCTGCTTATCTTTGTACTCCTAAAATGAGAAAGTAAATATCGGTTCCACGTGAAACAATTATTATCCAAAAGTTTGTGGATAACAATTGTGGAATTGTGGAAACATCTTAAATACCTTAATCCTGAAATTAATTCTAATGTTTCACGTGAAACAAAATAACCTATGTTTCAAGAGTATGATGTAATTGTTGTCGGTGCAGGACATGCTGGCTGTGAAGCAGCGGCCGCGGCTGCAACCATGGGCTCCAATGTTTTATTGATTACAATGAATATGGGCACAATTGCCCAAATGTCATGCAATCCAGCTATGGGGGGAGTTGCAAAAGGACAGATCGTACGGGAAATTGATGCCCTGGGTGGACTTTCTGGTATTGTGACGGATAAATCTATGATTCAGTTTAGGATGCTTAACCGATCAAAGGGGCCTGCTATGTGGAGTCCGCGCACACAAAACGACCGGATGCGGTTTGCGGAAGAATGGCGCCTCGCCTTGGAAAATATCCCCAATGTTCATTTCTGGCAGGAAATGGTGAGGCAGATTATTGTAAAAGACGGTCGTGCTGTTGGGGTTAAAACCGGCCTTGGTCTTGAAATTCGGGGTAAATCCGTTGTATTGACAAATGGTACTTTTCTCAATGGCTTAATCCATATCGGAGAAAAACACTTTGGCGGAGGAAGAACAGGGGAGAGCGCAGCCACTGGAATTACAGAACAGCTTGTTTCCTTAGGATTTGAATCCGGAAGAATGAAAACCGGAACCCCGCCACGGGTAGATGGAAGAACACTGGACTACTCTAAAATGGAGGAGCAGCCTGGGGATGAGAACCCGGGAAAATTCTCCTACACGGACACCAAGCCCCTGCAACAACAGAAAAGCTGCTGGATAACCTATACTAACGATAAAGTCCATGATACCCTGAAACTTGGCTTTGAACGCTCTCCGATGTTTAGCGGTCGTATTAAAGGACTTGGGCCCCGGTATTGTCCTTCTATTGAAGATAAAATTAACCGATTCGCGGAGCGGGAGCGCCACCAGATATTCGTAGAACCGGAAGGATGGAATACAGTTGAGATCTACGTAAATGGCTTTTCAACATCCCTTCCGGAAGACATCCAGTACCAGGCTCTGCGCAGAATCCCTGGGTTTGAGAATGCAAAGATGTTCAGGCCTGGATATGCCATTGAATACGATTACTTTCCGCCCACTCAACTAAAGCTTACACTGGAAACGCAACTAATTGAAAATCTGTATTTTGCAGGTCAAATTAACGGCACAACCGGGTATGAAGAGGCCGCCTGTCAAGGACTCATAGCCGGTATTAACGCACATAATAAAGTACATGAAAATGGGCCATTCATCATCAAGCGTTCAGAAGCATACATCGGAGTGCTGATTGATGACCTTATAACCAAAGGCACACAAGAGCCTTACAGAATGTTTACCTCCAGGGCAGAATACCGCGTTTTACTGCGACAGGACAACGCTGACCTGCGGCTTACTGAAAAAGGATATAAACTGGGACTGGCTTCCGCAGAACGTCTTCAGCGAGTCAATGAAAAGAAGGAGGGAAGTAACAAGCTGATTCAGCAACTAAAGGCAACCAAATTCAACCCGGACCAGATCAACAGCACATTGGAATCGCTTAACTCCTCTACCATTCGGGAGAAAGTCTCCCTGACAAACCTATTAAAGCGACCTGAACTTAGCCTTGAAAATCTAAGCACCAGAAATGAATTTGTTGCTGATTTAATAAAAGACTATTCAACCGATATCCGTGAGCAGGCTGAAATAGAAATCAAATATGAGACCTATATTCTCCGAGAGCACCAGCTGGCAGAAAAAATAGGAAGCCTGGAAGGTTATAAGATCAAAGTTGATTTTGATTACGACCGGGTCAAAGCCCTGTCAGCAGAAGCCCGTGAAAAACTGAAACGGATTAAACCTGAAACAATTGGCCAGGCTTCCCGTATCAGCGGGGTTTCCCCTGCAGACGTATCCATTCTAACCGTCTACATGGGAAAATAAAATGTTAGTTAGTAAATGTCCTGTCTGTGGAAATGATTCCTTTCAGCTACTGCATGCTTGTAAGGATCATGTTGTTTCACATGAAACATTTTCAGTTGTTACCTGTACAAAATGCGGACTGGGTATTACGCAGCCACAGCCGGAAATAAATGTTATCGGTAAATATTACCAATCTTCTGAATACATATCCCACACCGGAAAACAACAAGGCCTTCAAGGAATCCTTTATAAAACGGTCAGAAAATATACACTGAACAGAAAACGAGGTTTAATACAATCGTTTTTCAAAACAGGAAACATTCTTGATTACGGATGCGGCACCGGAGAATTTCTGGCAACCATGAAACAAAGTGGCTGGAGGACAACCGGTATTGAACCCTCTCAACAAGCCAGAACGAAAGCTGAGAATCTTCTACAGCAACGTATTCACGCTGATTTCAATACGCTGCCAGATGAACTATATAATACCATCACCCTTTGGCATGTACTGGAACACGTGCACAACATTTCGGAAACGCTCTCTAAACTTCGTTCCCTTCTGCATCCAGAAGGATATATGTTTATTGCCATTCCGAATCATCAATCCCTGGATGCCGAAATCTACCAATCCTATTGGGCAGGTTATGATGTGCCACGACATCTTTGGCACTTTACCCGCGAAAACATGAAACCCTTGCTGCACAATCATCAATTGAACTTAGTTACTACCCTGCCAATGAAGTTTGATGCTGTTTATGTAAGCCTGCTAAGCGAACAATATCGTAACACTTCATTCTTGAAACGTTGGCTCCTTGCATTACATTTCGGTTTAAAATCAAACCGAAAAGCTAAAAATACTGGTGACTATTCGAGCCTGATATTTGTAGCACAACCGGCATGAAAAAAATCCTTAATTACCTTTTCTTAATTCCTATTACATTTTGGCTTTTCCAATGTGCCAAGCAAACACAGCCTACCGGTGGCCCTAAAGATGAAACACCTCCCAAGCTGATCCAATCAAATCCTCCTGACCGAACAATAAATTTCCAGGGAAATGAAATAGAGCTTCTTTTCGATGAACCGATACAGGTGAATAACCCGAGGGAACAATTACTGGCAACACCTGCCATAGGAAAGAAGTTTGAAATGACCGCCAGAAAGAACAAAGCTGTACTTAAACTTAATACTGTATTACTTCCTAACACCACCTACACAATTTCATTTCGTGAATCTATCCAGGACTTATCCGAAAAGAACTCGGCACAAAATTTAAAGATCGCATTCAGTACAGGAAGTTATATCGATTCATTGAGTATATCCGGAAATGTCTTTGCTATACTCGATGGAAGCCCAGTCAAAAATTATGTTGTTGCAGCCGTTATTTACAATGACACAATAGATATTTTTAAACACGAAGCTTCCTGGATAACTTTTACCGATGAGAAAGGTAATTTTACTCTCGAAAACTTAAAACCTGAAGCCTATATTCTCTATGCCTTTGAAGACAAAAACAAAAACCTGATAGTTGACAGTAAATCTGAACTCTATGGATTCATAGCAGAAACTGTAAAACTTGACTCTTCTATTAAAGATATCCGTATACCAGTTGCTAAACTGGATGCAAGACCACTTAAATTAATCTCAGCCAAATCATTAACAGCCTATTTCAATATTCGCTTCTCAAAAGGACTTGACCGTTACACGTTAACACCATCAGACAGCTCACAGAAGATTATTTCCATTCAGGAAGATCCTGCAACGATTAAAGTATTCAATACTATCCGGTCTTCCGACAGTATACGGGTAAGTCTTCAAGCTTACGATAGTATTAACAACCAGGTAGACACCGCTATCTATATAAAATTTGAACAGCGTGAAACACCTAAAGACAAATTCATCGCTAAATCAGAGGAGGTAAAATTTTACCAAGGAAAAGGTCTGCTGGAAACAACATTAACTTTTTCAAAACCAATTGTATCTTATTCAATCGACAGCATATTCATACAGCTCGATTCATCAAATTTCATCCGTATTCTTCCGTCTGAAATTTCCTGGGAACAGAATTATACTGTAGCCACAATCAAAAAAAATATACCTAAAGAAATAACCTTTACTAAACCTCAGACTACGACAACACCAGGGTCAGGAGGAAGACGTACAAATCAAAATGAAAATAATGCGCCTAAAAAAAAGACTGTGTTTAATCAATTGATCATTCCTAAAGGAACTTTCATTTCTGTCGAATCAGACAGCAATCAATATTCACAAATTTCTATTAACACATTGACTAACGAGAATACCGGTATTCTTTCCATACAAATTGTCTCCAAAAACCAGACTATTACCGAAGTTTTAAGTTCTAAAAAAACTGAACAGCAATCAACGGATAAAAAAATCAGTTTCGACTATCTCCTTCCCGCTGAATACCGAGTACGGACTATCATCGATCTCAATAACAACGGCCGATGGGATCCTGGTAATTTCTACAAAAGGATTCCTCCCGAACCAATATTATATTATCTGAATGAAAAAGGACAAATGTCCATTCAACTTAAAGCAAACTGGGAGATAGGACCTTTGTTGATAACTGACGAATAAATTGTTTACAACCACCAGAATTAAGCAGATAAGTCATCAACAAATCGTTTATCAGAAAACTGTTGTATGAAATGTTAAGAACAATTCACTTATCCATAATCACTAACATCCCATACTATCAACAACCTGGTTTCCCACAATTCTCGAAAATGTTAATAGCCTAGCTAAAACCTTGATAATTAAGTAATTTTAATCCACATAATATTACCCAGATAACATATCCTTCCTACGAGACAGTAGTTACACACAAATCCACATGATTTATAATAATAACATTAATATATATTTAATAGTAATAGTAATACTGTGTGTCAATGCCTTCAACGGTAATTTGTCTTTGTATGCTCAAAATCAAAATGACATTCAGCTCGCCAATGAATACCTGCTAAAGGGGGATAAGCGCAAGGCACTGGAAATCTATCGCGACCTGGCAAAGTCAGATGTCAACATTCCCTATATTCACAATAATTACTTCAATACGTTGCTCGATCTGGGCGAGTCGGATGAGGCGCAGAACTATATCAAGCGGCTGCAGCGCAAGGATCCTGAGAATATTCAGTATAAATTGGATGTCGGTATCATCTATGTGCGGAGCGGAGACCTGACGCGCGCTGACAAATATTTTCGTGATATCATCAACACCTACAAAACGAATATCTCCCGAATCAAGGTGGTGGCCGATTACCTCTCCAGCAAATCCATGACGGAGTATTCCATCATCGCATTAACAGAAAGCCGGCAGGCTGTGGGTAATTCATACTTGTTCAGTCTCGAGCTGGCCATGCTTTACCGCATACGCGGAGAGAAGGATAAAATGGTTGTAGAATACCTCAACTATGTTACGCAAAGTTCGGCCAATACTCAGTATGTGAAGAATGTGATGCAGGCGTTGCTTACAAAGCCGGATGAACTTGAAAGCCTCGAAAAGATTTTATACGAGCGAATTCAGAAAAATCCGGATGTGGAGGTTTACTCTGACCTGCTGATTTGGGTTACCATGCAGCAGAAAAATTTTTATGCATCGTTCATTCAGGCAAGAGCGTATGACAGGCGCTATAAAAAACTGGGCGAACGATGCATGGAGGTTGCGCGGGTTGCTCTTGACAATGAAGATTATGATAATGCATTACGGGCGTATCAGTTTGTGGCCAAAGAATATCCGGAAGGTCCTTACTTTTTGCAGGCGCGTCTCGGTATAATTAAATCTCGGGAGATACGCATTCGAAATTTTTTCCCGGTAAACAAAGACTCCGTAAGAACCCTCATCGCAGAATACAGCCGGTTCATTGCCGAGTATAACCAGAATACCAATGCCCATGAAGCACAGCGCAATGAAGCCTTGCTGTATGCCAACTACCTAAGTCAGCCGGATAAGGCTGTTGATTTGCTGAAGCAACTGATTGAGAATCCACGTGTAACATTGCAAATACGCTCACGCGCGAAACTTGATCTGGGTGATATTTACCTGATGACCGGAGAGAGTTGGGAATCATCATTGCTGTATTCTCAGGTAGAAAAAGCGCTCAAGGAAAGTCCGCTGGGGTATGAGGCCAAACTAAAGAACGCGAAACTGTTTTACTACCGTGGCAATTTTAAACTCGCGCAGGAACACCTGGATATTCTCAAACTTGCCACCACCCGCGAAATCGCCAACGATGCGATGGAGCTGAGCCTGATGATAAAAGAAAACCTGGCGGTTGATTC
>JALOMI010000258.1 GCA_025455465.1 Cyclobacteriaceae bacterium
TTTTAAAGATTACTGCAAGCTAAGGGCTTCGTGCTTCAAGCTTCAAGCCTCAAGCTGCAAGCATTGAGTCTCTGGCTGACAGCAATTGTACATTGCTCATTGTTCATTGTTAATTGCTCATTGCTAATTGATCAATTTACCTCCGCAGATTATCACACAGGATAGCCGTGGCGATGGCAGCATTGAGGGACTCTGCTTTTCCGTAGCGCGGTATGGTTACCCGGTGTGTGAGGTGTTGCATCACATCTCCAGAAATACCATGTGCTTCATTGCCGATGACGAGCAGGCCACCATTCCCCCATTGCACCTGGTGTACATCCTCACCTTCCATGCAGGCACCCCATACGGGCAACGTTATGGTCGGCAAATAGCCGGTTAGTGCTGTATAGAATACACTCACGCGGGTGAACGAACCCATCGAAGCATGCAGCGTCTTTGGGTTGTAGAAATCGGTTGATTCGTTTGAAGCGATGATTTTGGTGATGCCGTACCAGTCGGCTATACGGATGATCGTACCCAAATTACCCGGATCGCGGATGTCATCCAGCACGAGCGCGAATTCATCTGCTGAAACGGTGAATATCTCATTGCCTTTCATCCGGGCAACAGCCAGCACGGTATCGTTAGTTTTGAAGCTGCCGAGTGAGGCCAGCACATCTGATTTTACTTCCATTCGCTCTCCGGGAAATGATGTCAGTGCACTATCGGAACGACTGAAAAATTCAGTTGTGCCGATAAGGAGTTCGGTATGAAAATCCGACTGCAGCAATTCCAGTACGCTCTTGGCGCCCTCCACAGTGAAGCGTTGTTCTGCTTCGCGGTATTTCTTTATTTGCAGGGATTTAACGTACTTAAACCGGGCTTTAGACAGCATTGCAGCAGGTTGATTACCGCGAAAATTAGATATTATTTTCTTCTCCTTGGCGGAATTCTGCTCCTCCAGGGATGCGTGGGTACGCGACACCTCAAGGAAAATGAATTCATGCTCTATCGGCAGCAGGTACAGGCCCCCAAAGGTGTCAACCAATCTGCACTCAGCGGACTATACCTTCAGCCGGCCAACCAAAAACTGCTCGGGCTGCCCATCCATACCCTTGTGATGCTGTATTACACCGGCCTTCGCAGTTACAAGCCGGAAAAACTTCAGCAGAAGCTGGAGAAAACCGAAGCCAAATTCCGGCACAAGATTGCCAATGCCACATCTGAGTCTAAAGCCGGCAAATTTGAATTCCGCCTGCAGCAAAAAACGTCTGCTATAAAAGACAAACTGGAAAACGGCAACCTGCTCATGAAATGGGGCGAACCGGTGAGCGTGCTGGACAGCGCACAAATACGGCTGACCGCAGAACGCATGTCGGATTATCTGTTTAACCAGGGGTACTTCGTGAATACTGCGACCTACTCGATTCATAACCGAACTGCAAAAACCAGTATCGTTTACTATCATATAACGGCAGGAAAACCGTATGTAATTGATACGATCCTTTACACAATTACCGACACCACCTTATTCGATCTGATAAAAAAATATGAAGCAGATTCCTACCTCACAGTTGGTGAACGGTACGACCAGAGTAACTTCTCCCGGGAGCGTGAACGCATCGACCTGTTGCTAAAAGAATTCGGATATTATGATTTCAGCCGACAGTACATTGAATTTGATGTGGATACAGCTTACCGTGAAGGTCATCGCATTGCGGTTAAGCTGATCATCAACAATCCGGTAAGGCGTGGCTTTCATAAGCGATTTATCGTTGATGAGGTTCGCTTTACCACAGATGCGGGCATCAGTCTGCCCGGTGTGAACCGGCAACACGAAACCTACCGCGGTAACCAGTTTGAATACTATGAACGTTTGTACAGTCCGAAAATCCTTTCACAACGTACGTTCATCCATCCCGGTGAAAGGTACAGCCGTGAACAGACATTCAACACGCAACGGCAGCTCGCCAACCTGGATGTCTTCAAATTCGTGAATATCAATTACGACACCACAGGCGGAAATTTTATCGCCAATATTTTTACCAGCGCCCTGGACCGTTACCAATGGACCAACGAAGTAGGCGTGAGCGTGACACAGGGTTTCCCGGGTCCCTTTTTCAACGTCAACTTCAAGAAGCGCAATATCTTCAACGGCCTTGAAAATTTTGAGATGAACGGGCGCATCGGGTATGAGGGTGTGGCATCGGCTACCGAAAAAAGAAATATTTATCAGAGCATCGATGCGAGTGTCAACGCGTCCATCATTTTTCCGCAGTTTATTTTTCCACTGAAAGAAGATACACGCTATTCCCTGGGTCGAATAAATCCTCGCACACGGGCATTGGTAGGATACAACTACACCAACCGTCCGGAATACATCCGCGAGGCTACGGTATTCAATTACATCTACAGCTGGGATAACAAGCGCATCAGGCGTTTCAATTTTACGCTGACCAACCTCAGCATCATCAACTCGCAACTGGACTCCGCTTTTAAGCAACTGTTAACTGATCTATACTTCAATCAGGGCAACACCCTGTACCTCTCCTTTGAGCCCTCCTTTGTGAGCAGCATGATCTTTAACATGCTGTGGAATCCACGCAACTACGGCAACCTGGAAGAGAGTTCTGTTTTCATCCGCTGGAATTTCGAAAGCGGAGGCACCTTGCAAAACTTCTTTGATTATCCAATCGTTGAACGCCAGTCGTTGCAGGCCTTTCGGTACCTCCGGTACAATGCCGACATCTACCGGCATGAGGTGCTGAACAAAAAAACGGTGCTGGCCTACCGCTTTAATTCCGGTATCGGATGGTCGTATGACGGCAGTAATGTACTTCCCTACGAGAAGTACTTCTTTGCCGGTGGCAGTAACAGTGTACGCGCCTGGCGACCCAGACGATTGGGGCCGGGCAGCTGGCGTCCTCCCTTAAGTGAGAATCCTGCCAATGATGGTTTGTTTGATTACCGCTTTGAACAACCCGGTGAAATTCTGCTGGAAGGCAGCGTTGAACTGAGGCGCAAGTTGTTCGGATTCATCGAGGGAGCTGCTTTCTTTGATTTCGGCAATGTGTGGTCATTCACCGACCGCATCCAACGCGACAGCGAAGGCAATGTTATTGAAAACGGCAATGCCAAATTCAGGTTCAATCAGTTTTACAAGGAATTCGGCATGGGTACCGGTTTCGGGGTGCGGTTCAATTTTACCTTCCTGATCATCCGCTTTGATGTGGGCATGAAAGTATATGACCCGGCACGTGTGGAAGGTGATCGTTTTGTGCTGGATAAAGTCAGGTTCTTCAGGCCTTTCGGCACCGATCGTGAACCGGTTATCTACAACCTCGGTGTTGGATTTCCTTTCTGATGGAAAGTATTCAGTAGCGCAGCAGCACACCCAGTTTTTCCACCACTTTATCGGCATTGGGCAGCATCATCTTTTCGAGCTCCACGTTCAGCGGTACGGCCGGCAGGTTGGCAGCGCCCATGATTTCTACCGGTGCATCGAGATCGCGGAAGCAGGCATGCTGAATGCGACCGGCCAGTGACTCGGCAAATGAGTTCTGCAGCGGTTCTTCGGTGAGCACCATGGCCCGGCTGTGCTTGTGCACGGAAGAGACGACAGCATCCCAGTCGAGAGGATTTAACGTGCGTAAATCGAGAATCTCAATCGCGCCAGGAAATTGATGACTTGCTTCTTTGGCCCAGTAAACACCCATACCGTATGTAATAACCACTGCTGATTCACCGCGTTTGATTTTATCTTCCGATGCTTCCTGTGCGATGCGTGCTTTGCCCAGCGGGATAATGTAATCTTCTGCAGGTTCAATGGTCTTAGCCTCTCCGGTGCCCGGTACTTTACTCCAGTATAATCCTTTATGCTCCAGCATGACCACCGGGTTGGGATCGTAATACGCAGCTTTCATCAGGCCTTTCATATCAGCTGCATTGCTGGGATAAACTACCTTGATGCCGCGTATGGTAAGGAGTGCAGACTCCACACTGCCGGAATGGTACGGACCCCCTCCACCATAGGCACCTATCGGCACACGGATCAATGACTGGATGGGGAATTTACCTTTCGATAAATAGCAGCTTTTGGATAACTCTTCAACGAGCTGGTTGATACCCGGCCAGATGTAGTCAGCAAATTGAATTTCAACGATGGCTTTGGCGCCAACGGCCGACATGCCTGCGGTGGAGCCGATGATGTAGGCTTCCTGTATCGGTGTATTGAAAACACGGTGATCGCCATACTTCTGCGCCAGTGTGGCTGCCTCTCGGAAGACACCGCCTAACCGCCTGCCCACATCCTGACCATAGAACAAGGCTTCCGGATGCTGACGCAAAATTTCATCGACTGCATGTAACGCGGCATCCACCATCACTACTTTTTCAGCACCTTCCGGTGAACGGGTGCCGGTTTCTTCGGTGACGGATGTCGGTGCAAATTCATGCGTATCAAAATCCTCCGGATCAGGATTGGCCGAAGCGAGCGCCTGCTGAAAATCCTGCTCCACCGTTTTAATTGCCTGCTGTCGGATTTTATTTAATTCTTCTTCAGTCTCACCCAGTGATTCCAGGTAATGCCTGAGCCGTGGCAGCGGGTCGTTCGCTTCATGTGCAGCCAGGTCTTCACCCCGG
>JALOMI010000062.1 GCA_025455465.1 Cyclobacteriaceae bacterium
CATTACCAATATGCTGGTGGAAGTTGGCGGTGAGGGCGTGGCGCTCGGACGCAATGTGCGTGAAAACCGTCCGTGGGAAATCGGCATTCTTGATCCGGCCTCAACCCGCGACAACCTGTTTTTCAAAGCTTATGTGTCGTTAGAGAACAAGTCGTTTACCACGTCCGGCAATTATTTCAATTATCGTGTTGTGGATGGTGTAAAATATTCTCATTCCATAGATCCATCAACCGGATATCCGAGCCAGCAGCAAATTCTCAGCGCTTCTGTTTTCTGCAAGGACGGCATTACTGCGGATGCCTGGGCTACGGCACTGATGGTGATGGGACATGAAAAGGCAATCGAATTGCTTAGCAGCCGCGATGACCTCGATGGCTTCATTATTTACTCCGACAAAGACGGGCAGGTAAAAACATACATCACTCCGGGCATTGCCCCTTTTCTCACCTTCAACGAATAAAGGGCATGTTGCTCAGGCTGGCAATCTTATTTTTTACACCGATCATTTCCGGGCTGCTGGTGTTTCTTTTTCCGCAGGGTCGAACGCGTAATTTTCGCTTACTATTAGTCTTTGCCGGTGCTTATTTATTTGGAATTACTGTTGTACACATTTTGCCTGAGTTATTTCGCAATAACGCGGAGACGGAGTTGATTGGTTTGTTTGTGCTGGTCGGTTTCTTTCTGCAGCAGATACTGGAACATGTTACCTCAGGCATTGAACACGGGCATATCCATACAGATGATCATCACCATCATCATCATGGGAAACCAATTTCTGCAGTTTTCCTATTGCTGGCGTTGTGTGTCCATGCCTTCCTCGAGGGTGCCATGCTGACTCAGCTCGAAGAGATTAACCTGGGCTATGACATCAATGCGATTTTGTTGGGTATTGTGTTGCATCGCACACCTGCAGCCTTTGCCTTGATGACGGTATTGGTACATCAACTGAATTCGCGTACGAAGGCGTTGCCTTACCTGCTTATTTTTTCACTGGCTGCACCGGCCGGATTGCTGGTGAGTTCCCTGCTGGCGGAATCATCCCTGCTGACGGCTTCCGGCCTAAACCTGTTGTATGCCGTAGTTAGCGGTAACTTCCTGCACATCTCTACAACGATCGTCTTTGAAAGCAGTCCTGAACATAAGTTCAATGCCCGCAAATTGACGGTGGCTATATTAGGTGCCATGATGGCTGTGGTCATCGAGTATTTGATGTAAGCCTGCTTCCGTTCGTTTCATAATCCTTTTGCATTTCGGAGGAAAGCAGCGATTTTCGTTGCATTCAACCAATCACCTATGACGACCATCCGAACATTTGAAGATTATCAGCAAGTATACCGCAACAGTGTGGAGGATCCGGAAAGCTTCTGGGCTGCTGTAGCCGAAGACTTTCAGTGGCACAGAAAATGGGATACCGTGTTGGAGTGGGATTTTCATAAGCCGGAAGTGAAATGGTTTTCGGGCGGCCAACTGAACATCACCGAGAATTGCCTCGACCGGCATCTGGCCACCCGCGGGGATCAGACAGCCATCATCTGGGAGTCCAACGATCCGGCAGAAGAGTCGCGGTACATCACCTACCGAGAAGCATATCATGAGGTGTGCCGCGTAGCCAATATGCTTAAAGCCAATGGCGTAGAAAAAGGCGACCGCGTATGTATTTACATGCCAATGATACCAGAGACCGCCTACGCCATGCTGGCCTGTGCTCGAATAGGTGCTGTTCATTCTGTAGTGTTTGCCGGGTTCTCTTCGGGTTCACTGATCGATCGCATTAACGATGCCGGCTGTAAAGTAGTGATGACAACAGACGGGAGTTATCGTGGCGATAAGGTTATCCAACTAAAAAGTATTGTTGATGAAGCTCTCGAAAAGTGCCCGACTGTTGAACGTGTTTTGGTAGCCAGGCGAACAGGAACCAGAGTAAACATGAAACCTGGCCGCGATGCCTGGTGGGATGATGAGCTGAAAACCGTTTCATCAGAATGCCCGGCAACTGTTGTGGATTCAGAAGACTTGCTGTTCATATTATATACATCCGGCTCGACCGGCAAGCCGAAGGGTATGGTGCATACGTGTGGCGGGTACATGGTGTATACCAACTATACGTTTCGCACGGTCTTTCAATATCAGGAAGGTCAGGTGTACTGGTGTACCGCAGATGTAGGCTGGATAACCGGACATTCGTATATCGTCTATGGTCCGTTGTCGGCTGGTGCCATTACGCTGATGTTTGAGGGCGTTCCGTCCTGGCCCGATATGGGGCGGTTTTGGCATGTGGCCGAAAAGCATCGCGTAAATATTTTCTATACTGCGCCCACGGCTATTCGTTCACTGGAAAAAGCACCGCTCAGTTATGTTAAGCAATATGATCTTCACTCCATTAAGGTACTGGGAACAGTAGGGGAGCCTATTAATGAAGAAGCCTGGCACTGGTATCATGAACATATTGGTCGTGGCCAATGCCCGGTGGTGGACACCTGGTGGCAGACAGAAACCGGAGGCTTTATGATTTCTCCGATAGCCAACATCACAAAATTAAAACCTGCTTTTGCCACGCTGCCGCTGCCGGGTGTTCAACCAGCTGTGATGGATGAAAACGGAAAGGAATTAATGACCAATAATATAGAAGGCCGACTGGCGATCAAATTTCCGTGGCCTTCGATGGCCCGCACTATCTACGGAGATCATCAGCGTTTTAAAGACACGTACTTCTCGACATTCAAAGGCAAGTACTTTACCGGTGATGGTTGCAGGCGCGACAAGGAAGGTTATTACCGGATTACAGGCCGTGTGGATGATATCATTATTGTATCTGGCCATAACCTTGGCACAGCTGAGATTGAAAGTGCTATCGATGAGCATTCAGCCGTATGCGAATCGGCCGTAGTAGGCTATCCGCATGATATCAAAGGGCAGGGCGTGTATGCGTATGTGATCTGTTACGACAAGCCTCACGAAGAAGAAAACCTTCGGAAGGAAATCCGTGAGATGGTGGCCAAAATCATAGGCCCCATTGCCAAGCCGGATAAGATTCAGTTCGTCAGCGGCTTGCCGAAGACGCGCTCCGGAAAAATTATGCGTAGAATTTTACGCAAAGTAGCTGAAGGAGATACCGGTAATTTAGGGGATGTGACTACCTTGCTTGACCCTGCCGTGGTGGATGAAATCAAGGCGGGCGCACTTTAATCAGTAATCAGTAACAACTATGGAAATAACAGGAACAGTCGTATCGCTATTGCCGCTTCAGACCGGGCAGGGAAGAAACGGCAGCACATGGAAAAAACAGGAGTTTATTCTGGAGACACCAGGACAGTACCCCAAAAAGGTTTGTATGTCGCTTTGGGGTGATAAGGTGGATGAGATCAAAATTAACATTGGCGAAAAGATTACGGCCTCGATAAATATCGAAAGCCGGGAATACAACGGACGCTGGTACACGGATGTACGTGCGTGGAAGGTTGCCAAGGATAATTCACCATCCCGTGATATGGCGCCACCTCCGGATGAGTCGTTTATGCCGGAGACAAGCGCGAGCGATGATCTTCCGTTTTAACTGAAGGGACTAATCAGCAATAAAAAAACCCGGTTTTACCGGGTTTTTTTATTTGTGTGATAATTCAATTCTCAACTTCCGCAGGCTTCGCATGCGTCTGGATTATCCAGGGAACAAGCCATGTCCGACATTTTTTGTTCATAGTCGGCTACCGGATGCTGATATTCCAGCGCTTGTTGTGTTTCAACTTTTGTTGCTGTAGCCGCAATGGCAGCATTGGCTGCTACCGTCTGCCCGACAGCGGCTTTGTCCAGCGTAAACTTGATGGCATCAGCAGCAGCGGTAGAGCGCAGATAATACATGCCTGTCTTCAAGCCTTTCTTCCAGGCATAGAAATGCATGGAGGTGAGTTTGCCGAAGTTCGGATCCTTCAGGTGAATATTCAGACTTTGCGACTGGCAGATATAGGCGCCACGATCAGCAGACATATCAATGATTGCCTTCTGGGAGATTTCCCAAACGGTTTTGTAGATATCCTTGATGTTTTGCGGAATCTCCGGAATGGGTTGCACTGAGCCGTTAGTAGCGATGAGCTTCTGGCGCATGGTTTCGTTCCACAAGCCCAGATCAATCAGGTCTTTCATCAAATGCTTATTGGCAATGATGAACTCGCCAGACAAGGTTCTGCAGGTATAGATGTTCGAAGTATAGGGTTCGAAGCATTCATTATTACCGAGAATCTGCGATGTAGACGCTGTAGGCATCGGTGCCAGCAACAGGGAGTTGCGAATACCGTGTTTCTTTACATCCTGCTTGAGTTGTTCCCAGTTCCAGCGGCTGCTCTTTGGTGTTACACCCCACATGTCAAACTGGAAGATGCCTTTGGAAGCCGGTGATCCTTTGAAGGTTTCATACGGGCCATGTACCTTAGCGAGTTCCATGGAAGCCTCCATGGCACCGAAGTAGATGGTTTCGAAGATGTCTTCGTTGAGTCTGCGGGCTTCTTCAGAATCAAACGGCATTCGCAGCATGATGAAGGCATCCGCCAATCCCTGAATACCAATGCCGATCGGGCGGTGCTTCATGTTGGAGTTGCGGGCTTCTTCAACCGGGTAGTAATTGACATCAATAACCTTGTTCAGGTTTCGTGTCACTACCTTAGTTATTTCATACAGCTTATCGTGGTCGAACCGTCCTTCCTCCGTTACAAATTTTGGCAACGCAATAGAGGCGAGGTTACACACAGCAACTTCATCCTTGGAGGTATACTCAAGTATCTCCGTACATAGATTGCTTGACTTGATGGTACCGAGATTTTTCTGGTTGGATTTCCGGTTAGCTGCATCCTTGTAGAGAATGTACGGTGTACCTGTTTCGATCTGTGACTCAAGAATTTCGAACCAGAGATCCTGCGCCTTTACCTGCTTGCGGAATTTGCCTTCCTTTTCATACTTGTCGTAGAGGCGTTCGAATTCTTCACCCCAAACCTCGGCCAGACCGGGTGCTTCATTCGGGCAGAACAACGACCACATTTCGTTGTTTTCTACCCGTTGCATGAACAGGTCGGGCAGCCACATGGCATAAAACAGGTCGCGGGCACGCATCTCTTCTTTGCCGTGGTTTTTCTTCAGGTTCAGGAAGTCGAAAATATCGGCATGCCAGGGTTCGAGATAAATGGCAAAGCTGCCTTTGCGCTTGCCACCGCCCTGATCAACATAGCGCGCAGTCATGTCAAAGTTACGAAGCATCGGTACTATTCCATTAGAAGTTCCGCCTGTTCCTTTGATATAGGATCCTTTCGCACGAACGTTATGAATGCTCAACCCGATACCACCCGCTGACTGGGATATCTTCGCGCACTGCTTGAGTGTATCGTAAATACCATCGATGCTGTCATCCTTCATGGTTAATAAGAAACAGGAAGACAACTGTGGTTTCGGTGTACCTGCATTAAACAGCGTAGGCGTTGCATGTGTAAACCACTTTTCGGAAAGCAGGTTGTAGGTCTCTATTGCGGCAGCAATATCTTCTCCGTGAATACCGACAGCAACGCGCATCAGCATATGCTGCGGGCGTTCAACAACTTTGCCATCGATTTTCATCAGGTAGGAACGCTCCAGTGTTTTATAGCCGAAGTAGTCGTAGCTGAAATCACGGTCGTAGATGATAGCTTCATCCAGTTCGGCAGCATTAGTGTGAACGATTCTCCACGTCTCTTTCGAGATCAAAGGAGCATTCTCCCCTGTTTTTGGATCCACATAGGTATACAGGCGCTTCATCGTATTGGAAAACGACTTGCTGGTGACCTTATGCAGGCTTGAGATAGCCAGGCGGGCCGCCAGCTTAGCGTAATCCGGATGCTTGGTGGTCATCGTGGCGGCTGTTTCAGCGGCCAGGTTATCCAGTTGCACGGTGCTTACGCCATCGTAGAGGCCATTGATTACCTTCATGGCAATTTCTACCGGACTGATGTATTTCATATCCAGTCCGTAGCAGAGCTTCTCAATACGTGCGGTGATTTTATCAAACTTTACGGACTCCCTGCGTCCGTCTCTTTTAATGACAAGCATTACTGTAGTTGTTCGTTTGAGTTTAAAAAATTGTTAAAAGCGTTTTGAAGATATTAAAAATCTTCATTGAGTGAAAACTTCGGGGCGCTTTCTTTCTCGGAGCTTCCGAGCACACCGGCTTTCTGGTATTCGGCCACCCGCTTTTCGAAGAAATTGGTTTTTCCGGTGAGGGAAATCATGTCCATAAAATCGAATGGGTTGGTTGCGCCATAAATCTTTTTACCAATGAGTTCATTGAGAAGGCGGTCGGCCACGAACTCAATATACTGGCGCATCAGTTCGGCATTCATGCCGATCAGGTTTACCGGTAAAGCATCCGTAACAAATTCCTTTTCAATCTCAACGGCATCACGGATTATGTCGATCACTGTTTGCTCGGGCAACTTGCTGATGACATGATGTGTATACAGATGGCAGGCAAAATCACAATGAAGCCCTTCATCACGGGAGATAAGTTCATTGGAAAAGCTAAGACCTGGCATCAGGCCTCTTTTCTTCAGCCAAAAGATTGAGCAAAAGGATCCGGAGAAGAAGATGCCTTCTACGGCAGCAAAGGCAATTAAGCGCTCCTGGAAGTTTCCATTCGAGATCCAGCGTAAAGCCCAGTCAGCCTTTTTCTTGACGCAATCAATGGTTTCGATAGCGTGAAACAGCGAATCTTTTTCCTTGGGGTCTTTTACGTAGGTATCTATTAATAAAGAATAGGTTTCCGAGTGGATGTTTTCAATGGCAATCTGGAAGCCGTAGAAGAATTTGGCCTCGGTATACTGTACTTCGGATACAAAGTGCTCAGCCAGGTTCTCATTAACAATGCCGTCACTGGCTGCAAAAAAAGCCAGCACATGTTTAATAAAGTGGCGCTCCCCGTCATTCAGGTTTTCCCAATCGGTTAAATCCTGGCTGAGGTCAATTTCTTCGGCTGTCCAGAAGCTGGCTTCGGCCTGTTTATAGAATTTCCAAATATCGTGGTGCTGAATGGGAAAGAGGACAAAGCGGTCTTTATTCTCCCTCAAAATAGGTTCTTCCGGTAATGAATGACTCATCTTTTGACGGTTAAATGGTTGTTATTAAATATTTATGGCTGCCGGAATGCGGGCACGTTACCGTTCCTGCTGCCGGATGCCTGAAAAAAGTCGAAAAAGTTACGTTGGTTGACCGGGGATTTGGAAGTCGCCTCACCGGCTGATGTACGTGTACAAATATTTGAAATGATGTCTATAAAATCAAAAGCCCCAGCGTGCTGAAAATTCCTGATCAAGTATGAATTTGACAACTTCAGATGGGTATAAATGGTTGTTTTTTAGGGGGTTGAAACCCGGCAACAACGGTCTGCTTTCAACAGAAATCGGTTGAAAAAAAAATCAATTTTTTTTCAAAGAGGCATTTTCGGTGGGTTTTTGACCAAATTCCTTAGGAATTCCCGGTGGACATTCTGAAATCTGATTTCTTTTTCTACCTTTGCAGTCCAATTTTTGAAAACTATGTATGCAATCGTAAACATTGCCGGAACACAGTTCAAAGTGGCTAAAGACCAGTACATCTATGCCCCGAAAATCGATGGTGAGACCGGATCAAGCGTAAGCTTTGACCAGGTATTACTAGTAGATAATGGCGGAAAGGTGCAGATTGGCGCCCCTACTGTACAAGGCATCAAAGTATCCGGTAAAATACTGGAACACGTAAAAGGCAACAAGGTGATTGTCTTTAAAAAGAAGCGCAGAAAAGGTTATACCGTGAAGAACGGGCACCGTCAGCAGTTCACCAAAATCCAGATTGAAAGCATCGGTTAATCCATAAAAGTCGAAGAAACTATGGCACACAAAAAAGGCGAAGGTAAAGTAAAGAACGGCCGCGAATCGGAAAGCAAACGGTTAGGCGTTAAAATCTTTGGTGGCCAGAAAGTAATTGCCGGCAATATTATTGTTCGGCAGCGCGGCACCAAGCACCATCCGGGCAAGAACGTTGGTATCGGAAAAGATCATACCCTGTTTGCATTGACCAATGGTGTGGTTGTTTTCAAGAAAAGCCGCGAGAACCGTTCATTCGTTTCCGTTGAGCCGGTTGCGGAAGCATAAGAAAAATTAATCATTTATATAAAAGCCCCGTTCTTGACTGAACGGGGCTTTTTTTGTGCCTTTATTTCCGTTTTGCAATCGTATGTGAAAAGTCATTGTCAGATTTAATCCTTTTCGTTTTCTATTACTATTCATATTCTATTAATTTACTGCACTAAACAATTAAACTTAACCTATGAAGAAGTTTTTACTACTATGCTTCTCGTTGGTTTTTGTTGCTTCGGTATGGGCACAGGAACGAACGGTAACAGGTAGGGTTAGTTCAGCCGAAGACGGCTCACCCTTGCCTGGCGTAAACGTGCTGGTGAAAGGCACGACAAGCGGAACAGTTACCAATGCACAAGGTGAGTATGTGATCGGTAACGTACCTCCCAGTGGAGGAACACTCGTCTTTTCATTTATCGGATTTCAAACAATGGAAGTTCCTGTTGGTGAGAGAACACGGGTGGATGTATCACTGGCACTGGATATCATGCAACTCTCAGAAGTTGTTGTAACCGCACAAGGTATTCAGCGTGAGCAGAAAGCGCTGGGGTATGCAACGACCACGATCTCATCGGCTGCACTCGCAGAGAAGCCGGAGACTGATATCGGTCGTGCACTGCAGGGCAGAACCCCCGGCTTACAAATTCTAAACGCATCCGGTCTTGCCGGATCCAGTTCCCGAATCAACATCCGTGGTAACAGCTCCATTAACGGTGATACACAACCGCTATGGATTGTTGACGGTGTGCCGGTGAATACACAGTCCAATGACATCAATCGAGATTTTCAGGATGGACAAGTAGCACCTACACGCTTTCTGGATATTGATCCGAACAACATTGAATCCATCAGCGTACTGCGGGGTCTGAGTGCAACAACTACGTATGGGGCGCAGGGCCGCAACGGTGTGATTCTCGTGACCACAAAGACAGGTTCGCGCGGCAAGCAGAATAAATTCCAGGCTTCCGCTCTGCAGTCGTATTATGTGGTTGATGCTGTTGTTCCGGAGTTCCAGAATAAATGGGCCAATGGTTTTGACGGTGCCTACGGTGAATTCTTCAGTAACTGGGGCAGCTTGTTTGATGGCAAGCCCACTGGTTTCCGTCACCCGTATTGGGAGCATCGTAACCTCTTCCCGGAATTTCCTGAATTTGCACAAGGTGCTACGGATAATGGAGGCTACGTACCCACTCCTGCACCGAATAACGTAAAGGACTTTTTCCAGAAAGGCCACTCAGCCACTACTTCGTTTAATATTGGTGCCACCAATCAATTTGGAAGCATCAATTTTAACTACAGCCACCTGGATGAGGCCGGATTCATTGCCGGAAATAATGTTATCCGCGATAACTTTTCCTTTGGCGGTAATCAGAAACTGACGGAGCGTCTGACATTGGCCGCTACCTTCAACTTTGTTCGCACCGAATTTGAAACACCTCCTTCGGGTGCCGGTCTCGGTTCTAACTCTGCCGGTGGTCCTTCGGTGTTTGCCAACCTGTTTTACACACCCCGTAACATTGATCTGATGAACTGGCCGTTTGAAAACCCGGTAACCAAGGCTTCAGTATACTACCGTAACGGTAACGATATTCCCAACCCACGCTGGATACTGAAGAACGCCAGACAAAGCAGCATCACCAACCGCTTCTTCTCCAGTTCAAGCCTGGATTACAAGCTCACCGACTGGTTAAATGTTACCTATCGTCTGGGTTACGATACCTACAGTGAAGACCAGACCTATTCTGTCAATAAAGGTGGTACCGGCTATAGCCAGCAGCTGACTCCGGGCGCTTACCGTACGGTCTCCAGCAACAATACCGTTATAGACCATTCGTTCCTGGCTTCTTTCTCGAAAGATATTAATGAGAACATCGACCTTACCGGACTTATCGGTTATAACTACCGAGGCAACCAGTATAGCCAGCAAGGATTGGAGAGCCTTGGACAGGTAGTATATGGTCTGATGGAGCACCGCAACTTCACGTCTACTTTACCCCGTGATTTCCGTGGTTTCAACCTGAACTACCAACAAAACAGCGCCATTCAGGGTGTGTTTTTTGACGGCACCATGGGTTACCGGAATTACCTCTACCTGAACGTATCCGGCCGTAACGACTGGTCATCAACGCTCGAAAAGGAAAACCGGTCCTTATTCTATCCTGGTGCCAGCGTATCGTTCATCCCGACCGCTGCGTTCCCGAATTTCGCTTCAGAAACCCTGGACTTCCTGAAGGTTCGTTTAGCGTACGGAACATCAGCTAACTTCGGCTTCCCGTACAGCACACGCCCTACACTGACACTGAACTCACAGGCACGTGTTGATGGTCTTGGTAATGTTGTTTCTTCCAGTCTGCCTTCTCTTTTGGCTAACCCGAATCTGAAGCCTGAATTGCTGCGGGAGACTGAATTTGGTATTGAAACCAGGATGTTCCAAAATAAACTCAGGTTGGATGTATCGCTGTACAACCGTACTGCCGAAGACCAGATTATTCAGCGTCCGCTGGATCCTTCTACCGGATATTCTTCCTCCTTTATAAATGCCGGAACAATCACCAACAAGGGTATCGAGGCAGCTGCTTGGGTAACACCCATAAAACGCGGTGATTTCACGGTAGAAGTTGGTGCCAATTTCACCCGTAACCGGAGTATGGTAGATGCCTTGCCGGAAGGTTCTAAAGAAATCCTCGTTAATGGTTATTCCAACCTCGGCAATTTTGCTATTGAAGGACAGCCGCTGAACGTAATTAAGGGAACATTTGTAGAGCGTAATCCTGACGGCCGTCTGATCGTGAATGAATCCGGTGACTATAAGCAGGCCAACGATATCGGCATTATAGCCGATCCGAACCCGGAATGGCTGGGTTCAGCGATGCTGAACATCAACTGGAAGGGATTATCCTTTGGCATGATGTGGGATTATGTATATGGCGGACAGATCTATTCATTCTCAGCGGCAACCATGATTGCTCGTGGTGTTGCTAAAGATCTTGAGTCGTTTGATCCTACCTTACCGCTCATCCTTCCTGGTGTGAATGAAATATTCGATGAGAGCGGTAACGTGGTTGGTTACAGGGAAAATACCATTCCGCTGACTACTTCCGGTGTATTCTTCACCAACACAATTATTGGTGGAAGCCCTGATGACCGCGGTGTTTACGATGCTACCCGCGTACGCTTCCGTGAAATATCCTTGTCGTACAGCTTACCTAAGGACCTGGTATCCAAGTTAAAACTTGGCGGCATCAGCATTACGGCCATTGGCAACAACCTGTGGTGGAGAGCGATCAACGCGCCTAAATATTCCAAGGCCGATTTCGACCGCACAGCCTATGGGACCAACAATGGTGCTGGCTTTGATTATCTGGGTGGTCCTTCTGCCCGCAGGTATGGTGTTAACCTCAAGATCACATTCTAAAACAGGATCAGATATGAAAGATAAAATTTTAAAAATAAGTGTTCTGCTGATGTTCGTATTCTCCGCCTGTAGTTTGGACGGAGATCTCGAGGATCCGAATCAGATCAATATATCCAATGCTGATGTAGATCTTATTATGAACTCAGTTCAGCTCAGCTTTTCGAACTTCTATAATTCGGCAGAAAGATCGGTGAACCCGCTTTGCCGTATGGAAGCGATGACTGGTGGTTTTCGTTACCAGACTGCCAACACTCCGCAAAGTGTTGACGGTTTATGGAGTTTTGCTTATGAAGACGTACTGGTGAATGCGGAATTGGTGGTGGAATTAGCCAGCGATCCGGAAAAGAATCTGACTACGCACGTTGCAGTGGCCAAAATTCTTTCTGCGTACGTGTACCTCACTCTGGTTGATATTTTCGGTGATGTTCCTCAGTTCGAGGCGTTGCAAGGCCCTGCCGGTAATTTTAATCCGCAGGCAACCGGAGGAGAAAATGTTTATAAGCATGCCATTCAGTTGCTGACAGAAGCCCGTGTTGAACTGGCAAAAACCGGAACCGATGCCGGAGCTGCCTTAACGCGCGATATTTTTTACGGTGGAAACCGCGCACGTTGGACTGCCTTAGCCAATACCCTGGAACTGAAAGCCTGGATTAACTACCGCATGTTCAATGCTACTGAAGCCAATCCAAAAATTGCTGCTTTATTGACTGCTGATCTGGTCGATACTGAAGCCGAGAACTTTACCTACAAGTATGGAACAGCAACAGTTCCGGTATCCAGGCACCCGGTTTATCGCCAGTATTATGACCCGATTCGTGGTCAGGCCGGAGGCTATATTTCCAACCACTACATGTGGGAAATGTATACCGGTGAAGGACTGAAGTTACTGTCTGGCTCAACTACCGATGTAGAGGATCCGCGCTGGAGATATTATTTCTACCGCCAGGTGGGAAGTATTGATCAGGCCTTGGCTGTCGATCCGAAATCACTGGGTTGTGCGCCTGGCGCACCTCCTCCAAACTACATCGCTGCTGGTGTTCCGGTGTTTTGCGTATTTGATCCTGGTTTCTATGGCCGTGATCACGGTGATGGTTTTGGTTTGCCGCCTGATGGTCCGGTTCTTACCTGTGCCGGTGTTTATCCTGCCGGTGGACGTGCCGATAATACACTTGCTGCCAGCTACTGGGGTCCTACCCAGGAAGGTGACGGAGGCAATGGTGCCGGTATTCACCCTATTATGATGTCATTCTTCACTGATTTCATGAAGGCCGAAGTGAAGGTTCGTGCCGGTGATGTTGCCGGTGCCCGTACCGATCTTGAGAATGGCGTGCGCAAATCAATCACCCAGGTGAAAAACTTTGCCGCCAGCAAAGGACAGACCTTGTCTCCTGGCCGTGAATCATCAACGGAGACCTATGTGGCAGCAGTATTGGGTGCTTTTGATGCCGCGACCAACAAGCTGGATGTAGTTGCCCGTGAGCTGTACATCGCCAGTTGGGGTAATGGTGTTGAAGCTTACAATAGCCTGCGCAGAACCGGTGCTCCGCGTAACCTGCAGCCTACGTTGCAGCCGAACCCGGGTCCGTTCTACCGCTCCTATGTATACCCTGCAGTTTATGTGAACCTCAATCAGAATGCTTCACAGAAGGACTTCAACGCCACTAACCGCGTGTTCTGGGATACCAATCCGGATGTTATTAACTAATGAATTGTATGAAAAAGATAACGTATAAATTATTAATCGCACTTTTTGCCGTGTTGGCTTTTGCCTGTGCGGACGAAAGCCTGGACCCGCTTCAGTTTAATAGTGTGAAGAAGGGCACCATCCTGGCGTTACGAGGAACGCAATTGCAGAATATCTACTTCCTGGGTAAGCCCGGAGCAGAATTCTTCCCACGGATCATCGAAGGGGATGAAACGTTTGATTTCGATGCCGAGATCCTGGCGGAAGATCCGACTACGCTGGCCAGTTTTGATATCTATGCCATCAAGCGGATTCCACAGGCTGACGGTACTGTAAAACTGGAGCGTGTGCCGTTGAAAAATGTGCCGTTCTCAGCGTTCAAATCGACCCCTGAGTTCCTACGCCCCTGGGTTTCTGTTTCGATTAAGCTAACCGACATACTCACTGCACTTGGTCTTGATTACACCAAAGAAGAAGATGTGGAGACTATGCTATCCGTATATCGTTTTGGTATTGCCATTGAAAGCGATCTGAACTTGACAGATGGATCAAAAGTAATGGCCGCTGATATTGTTGCTTCAGGCCTGTTTCAAAGCAATCAGTTTTATCCGGCACAACGCCTCACATACACAGTAACGGATTATTGTACGTTTGATGCCTCCACCTGGGCT
>JALOMI010000259.1 GCA_025455465.1 Cyclobacteriaceae bacterium
CGACCACCAGTTTTTCCGGTGGCAGCAGCTCTCCCGCAAGAATTGCTTTCGCTGCCTATTTACCCGGAACTTACGGATGATGAGGTCGATTTTATCGGCACAGCCATCCGCCAGTATTTTAACTGTTGAGCCGCTTGGTTTGCCGGTATTGCTTAATTTCGGGTCTTGAATCTTATGGAAGAACGCATACAAACCCTGATGCAGGAAGTGTCGGCCTACACGGCCACCGACAAAGCCGGTGTGGAAAATTTCCGCCTGGCCTACGTCAGCAAGAAAGGCGCAGTCAGCGAATTGTTTGAGGGGATGAAACAGCTGCCCCCGGAAGAAAAGAAAAAGGTGGGCAAGTTGCTGAACGACCTCAAGCAGGCAGCCGAAGCCAAACTGGCTGTGCTGAACGAACAACTGGAAAGTCACACGGCCGCCACGTTTGATCTCGACCTGACCCTGCCACCGGTACCCAACACCACCGGCAATGCACACCCGCTTACCCTGGTGCGCAACCGCATCATCGAGATTTTCGAACGCCTCGGATTCAATGTGGCCGATGGCCCTGAAATTGAAAGCGACTGGTATAATTTCTCGGCACTGAACTTTCCGGAGAACCACCCGGCACGTGAGATGCAGGATACTTTCTTCGTAGAAAAAAATCCGGACGTGTTGCTGCGCACCCATACTTCCAATGTGCAGATCAGGCTGCTGGAAAAACAAAAACCACCTGTGCGCGCAATCATGCCGGGGCGTGTCTACCGAAATGAAGCGATCTCCGCCCGGGCACATTGTTTCTTCCACCAGGTGGAAGGCTTATACGTCAACAGGAATGTGGGCTTTGCCGATCTGAAGCAAACCCTGTATCATTTTGCCAAGGAGATGTTTCACAAAGACATCCAGATCCGCTTTCGCCCTTCCTTCTTTCCGTTTACCGAACCCAGCGCTGAGATTGACATCTCCTGCCTGATCTGCAATGGAAAAGGTTGCAATGTGTGCAAGCATTCCGGTTGGGTAGAAATTGCCGGTGCGGGCATGGTGCATCCGAATGTACTGCGCAACTGCGGTGTTGATCCGGAAGAATTCACCGGGTTTGCCTTCGGCATGGGCATCGAACGCATCACCATGCTGAAATACCGCGTTAATGATCTGCGGTTGTATTCCGAAAACGACCTTCGCTTCCTGCGTCAGTTTCAATCGGTAATCTGATGCATTCATCATCAACAAAATGGACATCCAACAGCTAAAAAGAATAGGCATTATCGGAGCCGGCACCATGGGGCAGGGCATTGCCCAGGTATGTGCACAGGCAGGCTATGAGGTGCTGTTGTTCGATGTAAAGCCGGAGCTGACAGCGAAGGCTGTTAAGATCATCGAAAAGTCGCTCACGCAGCTGGTTGAAAAATCAAAACTGCGTGCCGAAGACCTGACATCCATCATGAAACGAATCCATGCTGTTTCGGAATTATCAGCTGTTCAGGCGGATCTGATTATTGAAGCGGTAGTAGAAAAACTTTCCATTAAGCAAACGCTCTTTCAGGAACTTGAACGCATCAATAATCCCGATTGCATTTTAGCTACGAATACTTCTTCTATTCCTGTCACACAAATTGCTTCCGTATTAAAAAATCCGGAGCGCTTTGCCGGACTTCATTTCTTCAATCCGGCACCGGTGATGAAACTGGTGGAGGTCATCAGCGGCATAAGTACGTCCGCGGCCACCGAATCTACCCTGATTGCTTTCACCGATAAACTCGGAAAAGTACCTGTGGCAGTAAAAGATTCTCCCGGTTTTATCGTTAACCGTGTGGCACGGCACTTTTATGTGGAAGCACTTAAACTTGCCGAAGAAAATGTCGCTGATTTCAAAACGATTGATGCCCTGATGCGTGCCTCCGGTTTCCGGATGGGCCCTTTCGAGTTGATGGACCTGATCGGTGTGGACACCAATTTTTCAGTAACCTCATCGATGTACCATGCGTTTCACCAGGAGCCGCGCTTCAGGCCCAGCCGTTTGCAGCAGCAAAAAGTGGATGCCGGTCATCTTGGCCGTAAGAGCGGCAAAGGATTTTACGACTACAAATAAATTTTCTGCGGATGATTCGTGCATGGAAGAAGGGATTGGTTGTACTGGCGATTACCACGTTAGTTACAGTTTCCGGGTGTTCTCCCGATCTGACTGATGATCCTATTCCACCGGTCTTTTTCGAGAATATTGTTTTGAATTTATCCTTACCGGAAAATTCAGACCTGATGACGCAGGGATTTAAATACATTGGTGGACGTGCGGGTGTACGCGGCATTATTGTTTACCGAAGAACGCCTACTCAATTCCTCGCCTTTGAACGTAATTGTTCCTACCTGCCGAACTCAGCCTGCGCCACAGTAGACGTTCACAGTTCTACCTTGTTCATGCAGGATGTGTGCTGTTCTTCAACATTTAACTGGGAAGGAAATCCAACCGGGGGCCCGGCATGGAGGCCGTTGCGCCAATACGCTACTTTTCTCACCGGAAATATACTTACGATTACCGATGAGGTGATCAATTTCTAATCAGGACATCATCTTTTCGATGAGTTGATCGACTGTAATACCTTCAGCCTCTGCCTTGAAGTTTCTCACCATGCGGTGACGCAGTACAGGCTTGGCAATGGCTTGAACATCTTCGATGTCCGGTGAATATTTACCGTTGAGCAGCGCATTGCACTTGGCTCCGAGAATCATAAACTGAGAAGCCCGCGGACCGGCACCCCACTCGAGGTATTCTGTAGCAATAGGAGAAGCCCCGGCTGTACCTGGGCGCGTCTTGTTTGTCAGCTGCACTGCATATTCGATCACATTATCCGGTACCGGTACCCTGCGCACCAGGTGCTGGTAGGCCATAATTTCTTCGGCTGTAAGTGTTTTGTTGACCGTGCGCGGCTCATCATTGGTAGTGTTTTTTACCACGCTCACTTCATCGGCCATAGAAGGATAAGTTAACCAGATATTAAACATAAACCGGTCGAGTTGGGCTTCCGGCAAAGGGTAAGTTCCTTCCTGTTCAATCGGGTTCTGGGTAGCCAAAACAAAAAACGGCTTAGGTAATTCATACCGCTGGCCGGCTATGGTTACGGCATATTCCTGCATGGACTCCAGAAGGGCAGCCTGCGTTTTGGGCGGAGTGCGGTTGATCTCATCGGCCAGAACAATGTTGGCAAACACGGGGCCTTTGACAAACTTAAAGTTGCGCTCTTTATCCATCGTTTCAGCTCCGATGATATCCGAAGGCATCAGATCGGGTGTGAACTGAATGCGTTTGAAGTGCAGGTCGAGGGCTGTGGCTATCGTTTGCACCAAAAGGGTTTTAGCCAGTCCGGGTACGCCTACCAGCAGGGAATGACCCTGGCAGAAGATACCGGTCAGCACCAGCCGAACCACTTCATCCTGGCCGATGATAATTTTTGAAATCTCCCGGGTCAGGTTTTTATAAGAAGCTGCGAGGGAATCAGCAGCTTCAACTTCAGAGGCAAACTTTGTCATGAGAAAAACAATTACTTAAACCTAACGCATTTCGGGTTTATCTGTTCGAATTATTACACCAATGAATTTGCTAATCATCAAGAATACCGCAGTAATTGAAAGCCGGGTCGAGGCTGATGAATACATCCTTGCGGGCTTTGTCAAACCACCGCTCGAGCGTGCGACCCTTTTTCTGATTTAAGGTCGCGTTCTGGATGCGCTGCCAGTCGTCTTTGAGCGAAGCCTGGTGCGGGGGCATTCTTGTCTTGTAAAAAATAATCCTTACGGCTTCTTTTCCAGTATCGGTACGGTAGGCCATCGGACTGGAGATGCTGCCTACTTTCATCGAGTCAACAGCAAAAAATATCACGGGGTCGAGTTCATCAACCGATATACGCATCGCTCCGTCTTCATCCAGAAAATACCCACCGTTGCTTTTTGTCTCCAGATCATCAGAATATTCCTTGGCTGCTTTCTCAAAAGTGATTTCGCTTTTCAGGATCACTTTGCGCAAGCTGTCCAGGTAATTGCGCGCTGTCTCCAAATCTTCTGGTGATGGTGTTGGCGAAAGCAGTATGTGCCTCGAATGGTATTCATTACCACGTCTCTCCAGTAATTGAATAATATGCAGTCCGAACATCGTTTCTACCGGCATGGATATTTCACCGGGCTTGAGCTTGAATGAAGCGGCTTCAAATTCAGGCACCATCATGCCACGACCAACAAAGCCCATATCACCGCCATTAACCGTAACACTGGGGTCGGCCGAATATTTTTTTGCCAGCGTAGCAAAGTCTTCACCCGAAAGAATCCGGTTACGGAGGTCGAGCAGTTCAAGTTTGGTAGCTTCTTTCTGGCTCTCACTGATCTTGGCCAGCTTAACAATCTGGGCTATCTCCACCTCCGCTGAAAAAAAAGGCAAGCTGTCTTTCGGAATGCGGTTGAAGAACCGTCTTACCTCAGCCGGGGTCACACTCAGGTCTTTGGTAATGTGTTGCTGCATTTCATTCACCACCATTTGTTCACGAATCTGATCGCGCAGTTCCAGCCTGATCTGTTCAAGCGTTTTACCAAACTTATTCTCCAGGTCAACCGGTGAGCCTCCATAC
>JALOMI010000063.1 GCA_025455465.1 Cyclobacteriaceae bacterium
GCTCGGACTATCTGCCCGTGCTTATGATCGTATCCTGAAAGTATCCCGCACCATTGCCGACCTGGCAGGCACCGAAGACATCCGGGTAGAGCACCTGGCCGAAGCCATTCAATACCGGAGCCTTGACCGCGAGGGCTGGGCCGGTTAAACGGGATTCCATAGAACTCAACTGACAGATTTTCCGCCACAATGACAATTGAGTAGGCATCCGGGCAGCTAACAGCGCATTGGTATCGGATTTGAAGACGTGGCAATTTGGCTGAGGTGGATTATTCCCGGTCGCTGGCCAGTACATAACCCACCATCAGGTTAAATCAAAAATTCACATCAAAACAGGAGGTTATATGGAAGTTTTTGCAACAGCACTTACGTTCATAACCCTGCTGGCTATTGCGGGAATCATTCTGATCAATCATTGGATGAACCGGTTGGATTCAAAGGATTGATCAAGCTGACGCATGCAATAAGGCGCCCCGTGTTTATGCCGTTTTCAGGGACCGTTGCCTTCTGGCTTCAAACACCACCACGGCCGCAGCCGTTGACACATTCATCGAATCTATTTTACCGTGCATGGGGATGATGATGTTCGCATCCGCATGCTGAACCCATAAGGGCGATATCCCGGTTGCCTCCGTGCCCATTACAATTGCCGATGCGTTGGTGAAGTCAGTTTCCGTGTACGGCTTCGATGCCTGCAGGTAGGTGCAATAAATGGCGATGGAATTCATCTTCAGCCAGCTGATGGTTTCATCGCTGGAGGCTGATGCGATGGGCATGGTAAAGACACATCCCAGGCTGGAACGTATGACATTGGGGTTGTAAAAGTCGGTTTGAGGATCGCAGCAGATCACCGCATCCACACCGGCCGCATCAGCGGTGCGCAGGATAGCACCGAGGTTGCCGGGTTTTTCCACGGATTCCAGCACCAGCACGAGCGGGTTTTTACTTAATACCAGATCCTGCAGCCGGTGCGTTCTCATCTCGGCAACTGCCAGCATACCGCCTGAGTTTTCGCGCACCACCAGTCTGTTGAACACCTCGCGTGAAACCGGTATCAGCAAGCGGTCATCCACCAACTGCAGTGCAGCTTCTGCGGAGATGATTTCATCACAAAAAAACAAGCTGTTGATGCGGTAGCCGGCTTCCAGGGCCAGGGCTATTTCTTTTTGTCCTTCGATGACAAAGCGTTGCTGTTCCTTTCGTTCCCGCGCTTTTTCCAGGGCCAGGAGAGTTTTAATTTTCGGATTCTGCGGGCTGGTGATACGGATATGCATGCGATTTTTCGAAGCTCAAGATTCAAATTTAGCCGGGCAATACAAAACATCCTTAACCGGTTAACGGGAGACGTTTTGTATTTTTGTTCATTGAATCCTAACCCTTGAATCTGCAATTACTTCACCCGGCATCCTGGAAAGATTACCAACTTATTGATTCCGGTGACGGTCAAAAGCTGGAGCGATTCGGCTCGTACACATTAATCCGCCCCGAGCCACAGGCTATCTGGAGCAAAGTGCTGCCGGCCAGTGAATGGTCGTCCTTGGCGGATGCCCGTTTCGATCGTGAGCAGAAAGATAAATTTCGCTTCAGCGATGAAGTAAAAGGTGGCTGGACCCGAAAGAAAAATATGCCTGAATCGTGGCAGGTAAACTACCAGTATAACAAACTGAAAGTCACCCTTCGTCTGGCACTAACCAGTTTTGGACATGTGGGTGTGTTTCCGGAACAAGGGGAGAACTGGAATTTTATTTATGAGACCATCACCGGATGGTCTGTCAACAAACCACGCGTGCTTAACCTGTTTGCCTATACCGGTGCTGCATCAGTGGTGGCCCGTCTGGCCGGTGCCGAAGTTACGCATGTGGATGCCTCACGCCCCGGACTCAACTGGGCGAATCAGAATATGCAGCTGAATCAGCAGGCGGATATCCGCTGGGTGTATGAAGATGCCTTTAAGTTTGTTAGGCGTGAAGTCAAGCGCGGGAATCGTTACCACGGAATCATCATGGATCCGCCACCCTACGGGCGCGGTCCGCAAGGCGAGAAGTGGACACTCCAGGAGCAACTGAATGAACTGGTTGCCTTAAGCAGTGAGCTGTTGGAGCAAAAGACTTGTTTCTTTATCCTGAGTATGTATGCCGTAGGTTTATCAGCAATGGTCGGATTGAATGTGGTGAAAAGCCACATGGATGTGGAAGCCCCGGAATGTGGCGAGTTCTACCTGAAGAGCGCTCATCAGCACAACCTGCCCATGGGTACATATTTACGGTTTCGAAAATAAGTTTTAGTATATCAAATCGGTAAGTATTGCGTATACCTGTTGTGGTCAATATAACCTAATTATCGGGCACCTTGCGCAAACTTCTTTTCATCGTAATCCTACTGATTGTGAACAGCACGTTCGCCCAGCGTGTATACCGCGGCATTGTTGTTGACTCAGCATCGATGGTTAATCTTCCCGATGTGCATGTGTCCGTGCTGAACACCACACGCGGTGTTGTTACGAATGCCAACGGTGGGTTTGTGATTCAGGCACAGCCTGCCGATACACTGGTCTTCACTGCGCTTGGCTATAAGGCGTTACTGCTGCCGTTGTTGTTTGAAGATGATGCTATGATGATCATGCTTCGGGAGAATATTCAACTATTGCCAGACATCACCATACGTTCCACTCGCCTGTATCCAAACACTATTGAAAATCGAACGCATTCAGCTCCGCGGCCACTCGATAGTTTTAGTGCGGTCACTGCACCGTTCGATTATTTTTCAAGGCGGGAACGGGAAAAGCGAAGGCTGGTTAGGCTCGTGGAAATGAACAACCGCACGCAAATTTATACGCAGGTAATCACCGATCCGGATGTTAAAAAGATACTGGTGGATGCCTATGCACTGACGGATGAAGAGTATTATGCCTCCGTGGTGGAGTTCAATCAAAAATATATGGCCGTGCAGTTCTGGACGAATCCGGATGCGATTATGGAAGCCCTCCATGAATTTTTCAGCAGAAACGTTGGGCGTTGATGCTGTTTGACCAAATAACCTGCGGCAGAACAATCTTTGCAGGCACACCTGAATACTACAGTACCTATGCTTATCTTTGCGCCCTTAAACCGGCCGGCAGCATTTAAAAAGCTGGTGAGCCAAGAACTTCACGATAATGGACGTTAACAAAATCAGAAACATCGCCATCATTGCCCACGTTGACCACGGCAAAACCACACTGGTAGACAAACTGCTGCATGCCGGTCACCTATTCAAGGATCATGAAAATCCGGGTGAACTCATTATGGACAGCAATGAACTGGAGCGCGAGCGCGGAATTACCATCCTGGCGAAAAATGTTTCCGTACGCTACAAGGACTACAAAATCAACATTATCGATACACCCGGACACAGCGACTTCGGAGGTGAAGTTGAGCGCGTTCTCAACATGGCAGATGGATGCCTGTTGCTGGTGGATGCCTTTGAAGGTCCGATGCCCCAAACTCGTTTTGTGTTGCAGAAAGCCCTGCAGATGGGATTGAAGCCGATTGTCGTGATCAATAAAGTAGACAAGAAAAACTGCACACCCGATGAAGTGCATGAGCAGGTGTTTGATCTGATGTTTACCCTGGATGCCACAGAATACCAGCTCGACTTCCCGACCTACTACGGTTCTGCCAAGCAGGGCTGGATGAGCACCGACTGGAAGCAGCCCACCACCGACATTACCCCATTGTTGGATGGTATCATTCAACACATACCGGTACCAAAAGTGGAAGTAGGTTCTCCGCAGATGCTCATTACTTCACTGGAGTACTCAAGCTACATCGGTCGCGTGGCCATCGGGCGCATGCACCGCGGTGAATTGAAAACCGGTCAGGCTGTAGCAATGGTAAAGCGTGACGGAAAAACAATTGTGAAATCACGCATTAAGGACCTTTATGTTTTTGAAGGTTTTGAAAAGCAAAAAGTGGATGCGGTGACTTCCGGTGAAATCTGTGCCATTGTGGGCCTCGAAGGATTTGAAATCGGAGATACAGTAACGGATCCGGAAAAACCGGAAGCGCTCAAATCGATTGCCATTGATGAGCCGACCATGAGCATGCTGTTCACCATCAACAATTCACCGTTTTATGGCAAGGAAGGAAAGTATGTAACATCCCGTCACATCAAGGAGCGCCTCGATAAGGAGCTTGAGAAAAACCTGGCGCTGCGCGTGATGGATACCGGCTCTGCCGACAGTTTCATGGTCTATGGACGCGGTGTACTCCACCTGTCTGTATTGATTGAAACCATGCGGAGGGAAGGCTATGAGCTGCAGATCGGTCAGCCCCAGGTAATCTTCAAGGAGATAGACGGTGTAAAGTGCGAGCCGGTGGAAGAGTTAACCATCGACTTACCTGAAACTGATGCCGGTAAAGCTATTGAAACAGTTTCCATCCGCAAAGGGGAGATGACCAACATGGAACCGAAGGGTGACCGAATGATTTTGAAGTTCATTATACCCTCCCGCGGAATTATCGGGTTACGGAATTACCTGCTTAACGTAACAGCTGGTGAAGCGATCGTAACGCACCGCTTTAAAGAATACCAGCCATACAAGGGCGAAATACCCGGCCGTATCAATGGCTCACTGATTGTTATGGAAGAAGGTGAGGCTATTCCGTACAGCTTGCACAATCTACAGGATCGTGGTAAGTTTTTCATCGATCCGGGAGAACCCGTTTACGAAGGTCAGGTAATCGGTGAACACAGCCGTGCCGGAGACCTGGTGATAAATGTTACCAAGACTAAAAAGCTTACAAACATCCGCGCTTCCGGTTCGGATGAAAAAATGCGCATTGCACCTGCGGTTAAGTTTTCCCTGGAAGAGGCGTTGGAATACATTCAATCGGATGAGTATGTTGAAGTAACTCCGAAGTCAATCCGACTGCGCAAAATCTACCTAAAGGAAAATGACCGCAAGCGGGAACGGAACAAAGCCATATCGGTATGAGAGTAATTTTTCTCCTGTTGGTGCTGGGTCTAATTACGCCCATGGCACTGGCTCAGGGCAAAAAGGATAAAATTAAAGCAGCCGAAGTGCTGGGGGATACACTCATGTCCCGACAGGATTTTGTAGGCGCGCTGAAACAGTATAACAAGGTGGCCAAAGCCACGAAGCTGAAAACGCCTGAAGACCGGCAGATGCTCTACAAGCGCGGTCTGTGCTATTTCTACCTGACCGATTATTATAAAGCGCTGAACGACCTGAATACGTTCATCACCGACAATCCAAGGTTATATCGGGCAAGAATTCTACGGGCATTTATCTATCGCGAGTTGGAAGACTTGGACAAGCAATTGGCTGACCTGGATGAAGTACTGGGATCGGAACCTTTTAATATCGATTTACTGAAATGGCGTGCGGGTATACTGGTCGAAAGCGGTGATCACAGGCGTGCCCTGAAAGAACTTAAGTCCATTCAATTGATGGAGAATGACGAAGAGATTGAACTCTATCTCGGCTTGAGTTATTACAACCTGGAAGAACGCGACAGTGCATTAATGCACTTTGACGCAGCCATTGCCCTCAATGGCGGTTTTGTTCCGGCTTACCTCTATGCATCTTCTGTGGCCCTGGAAGAGGAGGCCTACACGCTGGCCTTATCGTACATTAACCTGGGTCTCATGCTCGACTCGCAGAACATGCAGTTGATTTTTTATAAAGGCATTGCACTGGTCAATACCGATAAAAAAGATGAGGGCTGCCGCCTGCTCAACAAGGCATTTTACGGTGGACTTGATGATGCCGGGGACTACCTGGTGGAATATTGCTATCCGAAGGAGGATTGACCCGGCCTTGGTTTGCACCCTGTTGAAGCCTGAAAATCAGGCTGTTCAAGGTATTCATTTCTGGCCCGATTATTCCTTCTCAGGCTCTTGTCTGCTGACCATGCCCTGTTAATTTTGCACATGCCTGAGCAAATCCTGATTCTTGATTTTGGTTCGCAGTATACCCAGCTGATCGCCCGCAGGGTGCGTGAGCTGAACGTCTACTGTGAGATACATCCCTTCAATAAGGTGCCGGAATTAACTCCGGATATCAAAGGAGTAATTCTTTCCGGAAGTCCCTGTTCAGTGCGTGATCCGCAATCACCGGATGTTTCTCTGGAGGCATTTAACAACCTCCCCGTGCTGGGCGTGTGCTATGGTGCCCAGCTGATTGCACACAAGAGCGGAGGCAGTGTCCTTCCGTCACAAATACGCGAGTATGGACGTGCCCGTCTTACTTCAGTAGATCATCACGCAGAATTACTCAAAGAAATCTCACTGGATACACAGGTGTGGATGTCACACAGTGATACCATTGCGCATGTGCCGGAACACTTCGAAGTCATTGCCAGCACGCCTTCCGTGCGCGTAGCTGCCTACCACGTTAAGAACACCAACACCTACGGTATTCAGTTTCATCCGGAGGTAACGCATACCACCGAAGGCAAAAATCTGCTGCGCAACTTTGTGGTTCACATCTGCCGTTGTTTACAGGACTGGACTCCCGATCAGTTCATCGAATCCACAGTGGCAGAGCTCCATGCAAAACTCCGTAACGATAAAGTTGTCATGGCGCTTTCTGGAGGTGTCGATTCAACCGTAGCCGCCACCCTCATTCATAAAGCTATCGGCAAAAATCTGCACTGCATTTTTGTGGATAACGGACTGCTTCGCAAGGATGAGTTTGAACAAGTGCTGGATTCATACAAGCACATGGGCCTGAACATCAAAGGTGTTGACGCGAAAGAACGTTTTTATAAAGCCCTCAACGGATTGTCAGAACCGGAAGCAAAACGTAAAGCCATCGGCAAAACCTTCATCGATGTGTTTGATGAAGAGGCGCATCAGCTTACCGATGTGAATTGGCTGGGGCAGGGAACCATTTATCCGGATGTGATTGAGTCGGTTTCCGTAAAAGGTCCTTCGGCCACCATTAAATCCCATCATAACGTTGGCGGCCTCCCCGAAAAGATGAAGATGAAAGTCGTGGAGCCGCTGAACACCCTGTTCAAAGACGAGGTGCGCACCGTAGGCAAAACGCTCGGTATTGATCCGAACATTCTCGGTCGTCATCCGTTTCCGGGCCCTGGTCTGGGAATACGCATCCTGGGCGAAATCACTGCCGATAAAGTGAAAATCCTTCAGGAAGTTGACGCCATTTTTATCGGAGGTTTGAAACAGCATGGGTTATATGATAAAGTATGGCAGGCCGGAGCTGTGCTGCTGCCGGTTAATTCCGTAGGGGTGATGGGCGATGAACGCACCTATGAGCAGGTGGTGGCGCTTCGTGCTGTGACCAGCACCGATGGCATGACGGCCGACTGGGTACATTTGCCGTACGAATTCCTGGCCGAGATCTCCAGTGAAATTATCAATAAAGTTAAAGGCGTTAACCGGGTTGTATACGATATTAGTTCAAAGCCTCCGGCAACCATTGAGTGGGAATGATGAAGCATCATTTTTTTAAGCGCATTGTCTTTTGTAGCTGGCTGTTTTTTCAACTGGGCCTGAGCGGGGCTATTGCTCAGGGAAACTTTCAACAGCAGTATGCTAATGCCAAAGGCCTGTTTCGCGAAGGTAAATACAACCTGGCCATGGAGTCGTTCAAGCCGCTTATTGCTTACGACCGAAACAATCCATTTTCTGAACACGCTGCCTACTATTACGCGATAAGCGCCTATCGGCAGGGATACCGCTCTGTAGCGAAAGATATGTTTACACAAATCCGGCAGCTTTATCCAACATGGGATCAGTTGCCTGAAGTAAACCTTTGGCTGGCACAAATTCATTTTGAAAGTGGAGAATACTTTCAGGGTATTTATCAATTGGATCAGATCAGTGATCCGGCACGGCAGGCTTATGCCAGGGAGATGAAGCGAAGCAGTCTGTCCTCTGTCGAGGATATAGAGACGTTAAAGTACCTTCATGCAGAACGCCCTAAAGATGAAATCGTTGGTGAGCGCCTGGCTGCTGTTCTTGCTGCAAAGGGAGATAAACCGGAAGACAGGTCTTTGCTGGAAAAACTGATCGTTGATTTCCGGCTAAACCGTGATGACTATATTGAACGTGCGCCAGAGACTGTGCATAAGAAGGTATACAGTGTTTCACTGTTGTTTCCGTTTCTGGTAAAATCGTTGGAGCCTACCCCGGCTCGAAAGCGTAATCAGTTTGTGCTCGATCTGTATGAGGGCATGAAGTTGGCAGTAGATACGCTGGCCAAACAAGGTATTTCCATCAGCCTGCGCGCTTACGATACAGAGCGAAGCACCGCACGTATTAAGAATATCCTGGAATACAATGAGATTATGAATACAGATCTGATTGTAGGACCGCTTTTCCCTGAAGAAAACAAACTCATTCAGGATTTTTCCAAACAGCACCAGATCAACTTATTCAACCCGGTATCCAATAACTTTGACCTGGTGCGTGATAATCCGTACGGATTTCTCTTTATGCCTTCACTGGAGACGTTGGGTGAGGAGTCAGCCCGGTTAATGGATAAACAACTGACGAACAAAAAGTGCCTGGTATTCATGGGAGATACGCGCAGAGACTCCACCCTGGCCATGAGTTTTGTTCGGGGGGCGCAGGGTACCGGGATAAAAATCCTGAATGTTGAGAGGTTCACAAAAGAAAGTTCCGGCCGTGTGCTGAATATCCTGGCGACCCCTACCGAATACGATGAGTTTCGTTATCCCAAACAATTTACATTGCCGAAAGACAGCCTCGGTTGTGTCTTTGTGGCTTCGGATGATCCGCTCATCTACGCCAAGGTGATCAACGGTGTAACCACACGCGGAGATAAAGTAACTGTCATTGGCAGTGAAAACTGGCTGGATCAAACAACTGACTACGAAAAATTCCAGGCGCTGGACATCATGCTTTTCGCGCCTACATTCACTGCACCAGATGATCCGGATAACCGTGCCTTCCAGGCCAACTTCATCAAGGCTCACGGGAGGGTTTCCAGCAACAGTCCCTATCAGAATTATGTGAAGGTGGGTTACGAATTCATGTTATTCGCTGGCACCATGTTGAAAAAGTACGGAGTTTATTTTCAGGATGGCATGAGCCGGAGCACCCAATCCGGGTTTCTGATGCCCGGTTACGATTTCAGGAACAGCCGCAGTAACAGGAACGTTACTTTTATCAGGGTGGTAGAAGGGCAGCTCGTGCCTTTCATGCATCGATGAATTTACCTTACCAGGAAACCCCCTGGTGTACCGCATGATTAAATCATTTATTTTCCGGTAGCTTCGGATGATGACTTTATTAATAGATTCAATATTTTTGAGCGCTAAGACCGGACTATTTTTTATAAAGAAGTGATTTTTCAACTGATCATATCAGTTTTTATTAACCCGAGTCGGAATATATTCCGCTTTTCTACTGGTATGTTCATTACATATGTGAGAAAATTCGCACCAGTTTTTTTTCTTTTTATTATGCTGAATGTGGTAGCATTCTATGCAGTGACACCTATTCATTCGGTGTATGACGTAACCGATGACCCCGTTAATTCAGTTACTGAATTTGTTATTGAAGTTTGTTTCGACATTCAAGATAACCTTCCTGGAGATGAACGAGATGCCGAATCCGGCTTCTTCAATCTGTCCAAACTGATGAGTACATATGAAGTTACTTTCATATGCATTCTTCGGCAAAATTTCTTGTTGGCATTAATTCCAATTAGTGCAGAAATCAATTCTGCCTACCCGGAACACTACGGTCTTGTAAACTACCCACCGCCCGAAACCATGGGATAATCTACTGATTAGTTGGCGAAAGCAGGACGTATCCCTGCACCGTGGTTATTAAATAATTTATTTATGAAAAGTTGGATAATACTGGCTCTGCCGGTATGGCTAGCCTTGCCCATGCAGGCACAGGATTACGATTCATTATATGAGCTGAACGAGAAGAGGCAACCGCTTAAACTCAGGCATGCGGAGCCTATTTATATTGATCTTATCCGCGACCTTGGCGCACACAAGGGTGAAAGGGAATGGAACGTTGGATTCGGTATGGTAGATAAACTACGATTTGACAAATATCTAGCTCTTGTAGAATATGAATGGGCGCCAATTGATCGTTTGGGACTTGAAGTCGAATTACCAATCACAATCTATTCGGCAGCAGCGAATGGTCTCAATACTGAAAAACCTTCCAACCGGATTGAGTCGATCAAAACCGCTGCACAATGGACATTCCATGTCTCGGAAAAGAAGTGTGCTTCATTTGCCCTGGGGTATTTGAATGAACTGGAGTTTACTGACCTAAATTCAATTGCCTGGAGCAATGCGTTCCGGGGTAACCTGGTAAATCCTTTTTTTATTGTTGCGAAACAACTGGGTCATGACTTTCATTCGCTGATTTATAGTGGACCCAGGTTAAACTTCAATTTTGATTCCCGTCAATGGACCTCCGAATACCAACTCAATGCGAGTGTTCATTATATGATACCAGGTACCCGTAATTTCATCGGTGTTGAGTTCAATTCGGATTTTCTCCGGGATCAATTTGAAATGGTTATCCGTCCGCAGATGCGCCTGGTTATTCATGAGTCTATGATGATTGGGATTGTGCAGGGTATTCCGGTATCGAAGGAGCGGGAGCGGCTCAGCACCTTCCTGCGGTTGATCTATGAACCCCGGCATAAATAGGTATTCAATTGCCAGTCAGGGCTGATCATGCGTTATTCCCCGTAATTTTCTTACTTTTACTTGTCATACCCATTTTTTAATGATGATCAGGAAGCGTTTTACCTTAATCCTTAGCCTGACCCTTAGTGCATTGATTGGCTTTGCCCAGCAGGAAGGCCGTGACTTGTCTGCGGTGACTTACGAGGAGATTTATGATGAGCCGTATGCCATCAATAAGTTTTTTCTGGCATTACAGCCGCTTTATGGTGAAGTCTTCGCCACCAACGTGAATGCCGGTTTTGGTATGGAAGCCCAGTATTACTACCGCGATCTTTTCAATGTCCGGGCGCATTTTCGCAAGACCTACACGCAGGGCTTCTATGATATGAACCGCGACCTGGCAGCCAAAGTGAGTGATGTAGACAACCGCCTTGAAATATTCAACTATTATGAATTCGGAGGCACCTATCACATAAAAGATTTTGAGAAGGCCTCAAAGGCTAAAATGTTTCTCTTCAAGGGTGGGCAGAATGGCAGCAAGTGGTCTCCGGAAGACATGCGCTTGCGCAATGAATGGGCAGCCACTGTTCCGCTGCATGTTGAAATTCCGTGTAAGGTAAGAACCATTTACGGACTTCGCATGGGGGGTATCTTTTGGGATAGCTCGGTGGATATTAACCGCACCCTGGAGACACAAAATCTAAACAGCAATGTATTAGTTAATAGTTCAGGTGCTCCAATTCCGGAAGGCAATAATCTCTTCTCAAATATCACTTCCCGAGGCATGTACCTGGGAGGGTCCATGACCTGGATCAGAAATGTGGCGGTGAGTTTTGATAAGTATGAAACTGGTGTCGATGACCTGATCCTGACGGTTTTCTTCGATATCCAGTATTCCCCCTACAACCGGCTGGATGATATTGTATTTACACCCAAGGATGCCAATGGCGTCAGCATCATCGACCAGCGCAGTACGTATTTCGTTTCGCCCATCACAACGAATACCTTTGGTTTCCGGGCCGGAATTGATGGCAAGTTTAACCGCTCCTTCAGCTGGTCGTACGGAGGTGAAATAGGTTACCGTCCCGGTCTGGAAGGCCAGGGATTTTTTGCGATGATCCGCATCGGCATACCCGTGTGGGGCACCAGTTTCAACTATAAAGTTGAGGCTTTCGGTAAATAATCCGGAACGGTGCATTTCGATCTGCTCATTCAAAATATAAAAGGCCTCGCGCAGGTGCGACCATTCGGTACACCGACACCCCTGCGCGGAGAGACGATGAGTCAACTCCCGGTAATCACTGATGGTTTTGTTGGAATTGCTGAAGGGAAAATTGCAGCCTTTGGTAAAATGGCCGAATTGCCTTCCGGGTATTCAGCACAGAAGGTAATCGATGCTCGCGGCTGTTTTGTTTTTCCTTCCTGGGTTGATTCACATACACACCTGGTGTTTGCCGCCAGCCGCGAGGAAGAATTTATCTTAAAGATCAAGGGGGCCACCTATGAAGAAATTGCTTTACACGGAGGCGGGATTCTGAATTCTGCTGCTAAGCTTCGGCAGATGTCTGAAGATGACTTGTTGGAAACGAGTCTGACGCGTGCTCATGAGATTATCAACCAGGGAACTGGCGCGGTGGAGATCAAGAGCGGTTACGGCCTCACTACGCGTGATGAACTGAAGATGCTTCGGGTAGCCAGGCGCATCGGTAAGGAAACATCACTGACTGTCAAGACGACTTTGCTTGGCGCTCATGCAGTACCAAAAGAAAAATCAAAAGCTGACTATATAGCTGAGATCATTTATGAAATGATCCCTGCTGCAGCAGAGGAAAAATTAGCCGACTATATCGATGTGTTTTGTGAACAGGGCTTCTTTACACCGGATGAGACTGCTCAAATTGCTGAAGCGGGCAAGCGTTACGGACTAAAACCGCGTCTTCATGCAAATCAACTGCATCGCTCCGGAGGAGTTCAGGCAGGAGTAAAGACCGGAGCTATCAGTGTCGATCATCTTGAAAATGTAGGCGAGGAGGAAATACACTACCTGAAAAATTCGGCAACAATTCCAACAGCTTTACCTGGTGCTGCCTTTTTTCTGGGGCTGTCTTTTCCTCCGGCAAGAACAATGATCGAAGCAGGCCTGCCACTGGCGATTGCATCCGATTATAATCCAGGAAGTGCGCCATCCGGCAACATGAACCTGATGGTATCGCTGGCCTGTATCAAGATGAAGATGACACCGGAAGAAGCTATCAATGCCGCCACCGTTAACACCGCCTGTGCTCTTGAATTGCAACACGCATTGGGGAGTATTACCATCGGTAAACTGGCCAACCTGTTCATCACAAAACCCATCCCTTCGGTTGCTTTTATCCCATATGCTTACGGCAGCTCACTAATTGATACAGTAATTCTGAAGGGCAAGGTGATCCAAGTGAAGTAACAAGTACGGAGTAATTATTCCGGACGTTTTACTTTTACCGAGTACGTAACCTGTACATTCAGCGTGGCTGCAACAGAGCAGTATTTTTCAAGGGAAAGCGCTGCTACCTTATCCAATTCTTCTTCCGTAACATCAGGTGACTGAATAATATAGTGGCAGTGTATCTCCACAAATTTCCGAGGAGTTTCCTCCCTGCGTATACCGGTAGTTTCTATGATAAACTCGTTGATAGTCTTTTTTCGCTTTTGCAAGATGAGTGCTATGTCAACCGCACCACAGCCGGCAACTCCGGCCAGCAGTAACTGGGTAGGCGAGAGGTCCTTCTTGACAGAGGCTTCCCGCATATCAACGGATACGGAGCGCCCTTCCGGATCGCTGGCCACATACAGTTCGGGTTCCAGCATGCGGGTCACAATTTTCATGGGTTGATTATTCGTCATGGAATTTTGATACTTTGCGTTTGTACTCTTTTTGGCAAGATATGAATTTGACCATGTCACTTGAAGAAAAAATAAAGTCCAGTGTGCGCGAAGTAATGGATTATCCCAAACCCGGCATTGGCTTCAAAGACATCACTCCGGTGCTGGCGAACCCGGTCCTGATGAAAGAAATTGTACATGCCCTGATCAGCTTTTACAAACCGATGCGCATCGATGCTGTTGCAGCCGTTGAAGCGCGAGGTTTTATTCTGGGTTCCATTCTGGCCTATGAACTTGGGTGCCGC
>JALOMI010000260.1 GCA_025455465.1 Cyclobacteriaceae bacterium
GTAATTTCTTAATTTAGTTCACCCACGGTGGACAGTTACGGGGCTGGTCGCGCTAAACATTCCGCTTTGCTTCATTTTTTAGCGCTCCTACTCCCGCAACTAAATAAACACAAAACGATATCAATACCGTCTTCACGGGCAATTTCCCGCAACAGGAATTCGATCTTATCGATGGACTGATCCTGAATGCCGAGTGGTATCAGTATCGATCCGGGCCCGAATTTTTTACCGCCTGCCTGATGAAAATCGGAGTTGGCAACTTTTAGTAGCACACCTTCGCTTAACAAACGCTGAAGGGCTCTTGGTACATAATAGCCATGCGGTTCAAATACATAGGCATAATTACTTCTTCCTCCGATGATAGCGCCTTCCGGCCGCTGCTGCGGATTGAAACGTTCACCCAGCAAGGACGCGGGTGATGTCTTTAACTCGTCATAATCCAGTGCAAATGCCAAAGGCAGTGTCCAGGTTGAGATATCATAAAAGATACTGTCCTGAAACGCAGTCCGTTTTTCAAACATGGCCTTGATCAGCCGGTACTGTTTTTGGTTCAACGGAACAACATAACTCGTAGCAGCATCATAGTGCTTTCCATTGATGGTTTGTGCGGTGCTTAGCTTGTAGATTTCAACATCCTGCCGGGCGATGATCTCCGCCAGATGAAAGGCCCTGTAGCGATCTTGTCCGGAGCTGAACACATAGGCCTTTACAGGATCCTTGCCTGCTTCTGTCAGATTATTCTTGAAGAAGTCGCGCTGGTAGGTAAGCAATTCCTCGCGCATGGCGCGTGACGCTTCCAGCGTTGATAAGGCTGTAGTAAACTGATTACGTACCGTGAAGGGAAAACGCAACATTCCGTTCACACTTTCCTGGGCATGCCCGCGCGAGCTGGCCTGCTCAAAGAGAATGCCGATAGCCCCCTGCACATCCGGAAACGTAGAGCCCTTGCCATAGTAAAAGTCATCATAACCTTCCTGGGTGTAGTATAATGAACCGATCTGATCGAGCGCTTTGGCATGGTACTCCCCGATTTTTCGGGTAAGGGTAAGGTTCTTTTCGGGTGTAAGCGGGTGCATGCGTGAAGGAACACCCGGCTGAAAGAAAAAGGTGGCATTGGTGCCCATTTCATGGTGGTCGGTCAGCACGGTGGGTTTCCAGCGGTGAAACTGGGTAATACGCGCCCGGCTTTCGGGCTGCTGGGCTACCAGCCAATCGCGGTTCAGGTCAAACCAATAATGATTGGTTCGTCCGCCCGGCCAGGGTTCATTGTGTTCCATGTCGGCCGGATCGGCAGAAATCAGCATGCTTTTACGGGAGTTTACCCAACTGGAAAAGCGGTGCAGGCCATCGGGGTTAAAGCTCGGATCAAACAGAATAACCACCTCGTCTAGTGTCTTTTCAATCTCCGGTCCTTGGGCCGCTGCCAGGTAATAGGCTATGGCAAGCGCTGCATTGCTGCCGCTGGCTTCGTTGCCATGAATGCTGAAGCCCATGTAAAGCACATTGGGCATGCTTTTTATATCCAGTGAGCCGGATCTTGACGGTTCAGTTAATTGAACATGCTGCTGCCGTATTTCCTCAATTCGAGCGTGGTTTTTAGGGGATGTTATCGTTAACAACAACAACGGCCTGGATTCATGCGAGCGCCCTGTCTCCTGGATCGAGATCCGGTCGGAGGCCTGCGCCAGGGCATACATGTAATTCACCAGACGGTCGTGGCTGATATGCCATTCACCCACTTCATGTCCGATAACGGACTTAGGTGTGGGTATGGCTGGATTATAGTTGATCTTATCCGGCAGGTAGTAGGAGAGGTCGGGTTGGGCAAGTGCCGATATTGCTGAAACCAATAGTGTAAAAAACGCCAGGGTAAGCCTTTTCATAGGTTTTTAATTAGATCTCGAAATTGAAGAAACAGGGGCTTAATAACCAAGGAATTCAGACGCGATTATTCAAACGGTTGCAGCCTGAATGTTAACATTTTGTGAACAACTTAGGCTAAAGAATTAAAGGGTTTTTAAACCCATATGTGGCAATAAGGAATAATTTTGCAGCGCTTAATTCAACTAACTTAAATCCACAATTTATGAGGAGAATTTTACTACTGTCAGCCCTCCTGCTTTCAGCCTTTACAGGGCTATGGGCACAGGGGGTTACCACAGCATCTATTTCAGGTGTTGTTATTGACACAAAAGGTGAGCCCCTTCCGGGCGCAAACATTGTAGCCGTTCACCTGCCTTCTGGAACGGAGTACGGTGCCTCAACATTGGCATCTGGTCGGTTTAATTTACCTGCAGTGCGTATCGGTGGTCCTTACCGCATCACCATAACTTTTGTAGGTTATGAAACTTACACCCTGAACGATGTAACCCTGACGTTGGGTCAGAACTTCGATTTCCGTGCTGTGCTGATTGAAGCAGGAACTGAACTGGCAGAAATCGTCATCAGTGGCAACAGCATTTTTAACGCTGACCGTACCGGTGCACAAACCAACATCAGTACTCGCAGGCTTGAAACCATGCCTACGCTGAGCCGGAGCTTTACGGATATGACGCGGTTAACTCCACAAGCTTCCGGAACCAGCTTTGCAGGAAGGAACAACCTGTATAACAACCTCTCCATTGATGGTTCGATTCTGAATAACTCTTTCGGTCTTTCATCATTGCCGGGTGGCCAAACCAACTCCCAGCCGGTAAGCCTTGACGCCTTAGAAGAAATTACCGTGAACATTGCTCCATTTGATGTCCGCCAAGGAGGCTTTACCGGTGCCGGTATCAACGCGGTAACACGAAGCGGTACAAATGAATTCAAAGGATCTGCCTATTATTTCACCAGAAATGAAAACAGCGTTGGAAATAAAGTAGGTGATGAGGATTTTACACAGCCAACGTTTACCAACAATCAATATGGCGTTCGCGTTGGAGGCCCGATCATTAAAAACAAACTGTTCTTTTTCTTAAGTGGTGAAGCTGAACGCAGAGCTGACCCGATCGGTCAGTTCACAGCAAAAGAAAGCACTACCGAAACCGGTGCGCGGCTCACCCGTACGGAAATGGATGCGATCCAATCTTTTCTGCGCTCTGCTTACGGTTATGATCCAGGGCCTTACCAGCAATACGACATGCTCACGCAGAGTGATAAAGTTACTGCCCGTATTGACTATAACATCAATAAAAACCATAAGCTTTCGTTCCGTTATAATTACCTGAACTCTGTTCGTGATGTGCCTATGAGTAACTCGGGCTCACAAGGCGGACGTCAAAACACGCAGAATAGCTTGCCGTTCAAAAGCGCCAATTACATTATCAACAACAACTTCAGTTCGTTTGTGGCTGAATTGAATAGTGTAATCGGTAAGAATTCCAATAACCTGATTGTTGGCTGGACCGGTTTCCGCGATTTCCGCGGCAGCCCGGGAAGTGTTTTCCCTTATGTTGATATTGAGAACGGAAATAATCAGAACGTAACTTCCTTCGGCTACGAGTTATTCTCTGCGAATAACAAACTCGACCAGGATGTATTCCAGTTATCCGATAATTTCTCTATCTATAAAGATAAGCACACCATCACTATCGGTACACAAAACGAATACTATCGTTTTGCAAACGGCTTCATGCCCAATTTTTACAGCCGCTACCGCTTCCGTACCTATAACGAGTTTTTTAATAGTGCACCTGTCGGAACAGCCATCCCCGTGTTAACACCGGATGGCAGCGGTGGATTTATCCGCACCGATGGCGTTTCCGATGGATCAGGCAGACCGACATTGTTTAACTACCGCTATTCTGCAGTAGATGGCGTAGAAGTTCCATTGGCAAAAATGGAAGCGGCACAGGTTGGCTTTTATGTCCAGGATGAATGGGCTGTTTCGGATCGTTTCAGGCTGACAACAGGTCTTCGTATTGATATACCGTTCTTCCCGCTTGATCTCCCGAAGAACCCGGCACTGGACACTGTACTGTTTACCAATGCTGAAGTTATTGACGTAAGCCGACTGCCTGATCCGAAAGTATTGTGGTCACCCCGTGTTGGTTTCAACTGGGATGTGAAAGGTGACAAGTCAGTACAATTACGTGGTGGAACAGGTATTTTCACAGGCCGCATTCCGTTTGTCTGGTTGTCGAACCAGGCCAGCAATAACGGTGTACTATTTGGTGTTGTTGAAGAGCAAGGAACAACAGCTGCTCCGACTTTGGCAGATCGTCAGTTTAGTCCCAATGTGAATGAATATCGTCCCGGCACGGTAACACTTCCGCCAACCATCCAGATTGCAGCAACCGATCCTAATTTCAAGTTCCCGCAGGTATGGCGAAGCAACCTGGCCGTTGACTACAAACTGCCGGGTGATGTTATCATGACATTGGAAGGTATCTTCACCAAAGATATCAACGCCATTTATCACCGGAATGCAAACCTGACGGCCCCGGTAGGTATTTGGGCAGGTGATGGCCGCGAGCGCTTTGCAGGAACAGATCCTGGAACCCGTGCTGTTCGCTACACCGATGCAAGCAATAATGTTATTCTTCAGGTAAGTGATGCTATAGTGC
>JALOMI010000001.1 GCA_025455465.1 Cyclobacteriaceae bacterium
TCAAGGGCCAGGCCTTCCTTCATCAGGTCTTTCACCGGCTGTGCCTGGAGATAGGTTCCCCCGATAATGATTGCCAACTGTAAAAATATCCCTCTACCCATTTTCATAACCTTTCGAAACCGCAAATATCTGTTATTGTTTATTACAACCCTGCAAAATCCGTTCGGCATCTTTTACATCGATGATGCCGCGGGAGTTACCCCAAGTGTTATAGATGTATGTGGCAATTTCGGCTATTTCAAGATCCGTCAGCGTTGGTATGCCGGGCATGGGCTGGTTGTACTGCTTTCCGTTCACCATCAGTTCACCCTCGATGCCATGGCGCATCAGGCACAGCACGGATTCAAAATTTTCCTGCATGTAATCGGACTGGCTGAGCGGAGGGTAGACGCGACCCAGTCCTGTGCCGTTGATTTGATGGCAGTTGCTGCAATGGTTGACATACAACTGCTCCCCCTGCCGGAAATAGTTGGTAAACTTATTTTTTTCTTCCTGTTTAGATGGATTGCAGGATGATGAAAATATCAGTGCCAGAATAACAACCAGCAATGCGGTACAAAGGATGTCGGTACTATTTTTCGCCACCCGTTTATTCCCCATATTCTCTCCGAAGTCGTCTGATGTCGGTGATTAGCCGGTTCACATCGTCTTCCATGGTACCGTCATACTTACCCCGGATTCTTCGCTCTTTGTCAATCAGCAGGAAGGCACCACTGTGGATGAAACCATCTGGTTCCGTATTATCTGCCATTGCAGTGGCGAAGTAGCTGGTCTGCGCGATGCTGAAGATTTTATCCTGTTCGCCCGTAACAAAATGCCACTTGCTGCTGCTGACACCGAGGCGATCTGCGAAGTCGTGCAGCAGGGCTACATCATCATGTTCCGGGTCGATCGTGTGTGATAAGATCAGTACATCCGGCAAGGATTGAATGGAATCATATACGCGCAGCATCTGGGTTTTCATTTTCGGGCAGATGGTGCGGCAGGAGGTGAAGAAGAAATCGGCCACATAGATCTTTCCGTTAAAAGTCTGGTGCGTGATCACTGCGCTGTCCTGGTTGAGAAATTCGAACTCGGCAATGGTGTGGTAAACCGTATCGGCTACCTTCTTGCCGTCCACCTCACGCGCCACCACTTCGCGGTAGCCGAAGATGGGCAGCTTTTCTTCTTTTTCTTTGTTGGAGCAGGCCGCCAGGCCTGTCCACATCAGCAGTAAAATCCAGTAATGCGTTTTCATTTGATTGTTTTCACCAGTTTATCTTTTTCCCACACGCCATGCACTTTCAGTTTACCATTGGGTTCATATAAATACCCTTCACCATGGCGCATATCGTTTTCCCATTGACCTTCGTATTTCCCTGCTTTGGCAAAATAGATTCCATAGCCATGGCGCTTGTCGTTCAGGTAATCTCCTTCGTAACGCTCACCGTCAGCCCAGGTAAAACTGCCTTTACCGTGCCGCTGGTTGTCTTTCCAGTTTCCTTCGTAGGTGCTGCCGCTTTTCCAGTACCCAAAACCGGTGCCGTTGGCCTTTCCGTTTTCAAGGTCACCAAAGTAAGTTACCGCGCTGTTTTTCGAAGTTTCAAACCGGATAATACCCCTCCGTGTTTTCACCTGATCAATTTCTTTCTGTGCAGCAGCCAGTTTTTCTTTCAGTGCGCTGATCTCTTCCTGCAACTCCAGTATTTCACCGGTTTGTTCGATGACTATGAAGTCTTTCTGATCAGTTTTCTGGGCCTGGTAGGCCCTCAGCAGCGCGGTAGTTGATTCAAGCTTACGGGACAACATTTCCAGTTTTTCCGAATCGGTTGAAATTTCATACTGATTCGATAGTTGCTGACGCTGCCGTTGAATCGAATCCCGGGTCAGGGAATCGATCATCCGGTAAAGCACCATGGCATCGGGTATCTTTCCGTTTAGAAACAGTTCATCTGCATCCACTCGCATCTGAAGCGTGCTCATTTCCGCCTCAATCCCCGTTAATGCCTGCTGTGTAGTTCTGAGATCAAGGTAAAGCCACACGGCAACTGCGGTACAAATCAGCGCAACAAGTCCCAGTAGTCTTGTAATCATAGGCATCAATCAAAGTAACGAACTTTAATCAGGTCTTTCGTACCCAGCAACGATACCTGATCAATATAAATTCCCACCATGATGCCTTTGTCCATGTCGTATTCAAAACCGGTGGCACCGCGTGTTCTCACGCGGTCGACATAACGAAGTTCAACCCGTGCGGCTGTGAGGAAGCGATAGCCCAAACCTAGATACAACCGGTTTTGATTAAACAGGTAAGGCACATTCTTACCGATATTAATTCCGATTTCATTAGACGCAGCAAAATAGAGTGTCTTATTGGCGTAAAAGTCAGTTGAATTCAGACCAACCCTGATGCGGTACCGAAAGCGAAAGCGATTGAAATACCGGTAGTCATCCTGTAACGGTCTTTCCTGCCAGCGAAGTTCGTAACGGTAACGCCAGGTATGCATCACGCGGCCCTGAGCTTGTTTGAGGTGATGAAAAAACTGGATGGTGGTTCTGAATTCTTCGTAGGGTGGCCGGAAGTAATCGGAAGGTTTTCCGATATAATCCTGCGTACGCATGTAACCGATCGGTGAAACAGACAAGCGTGCAAGCGGGGAAAACTGATAATGCACCCAGGGCCGGTAACTTTCTCGTAACATGCTCGTGAACCGGCTGCCTTCGCCCAGTTCATTTTTGGTGCGGTAAACAAAATCAAAACCAAGGCCCCATTTTTTTGGGAAGATCTCGTTGATTTCTGTTTTCGACCAAAACGTGTCGTGATGGTAATTAACTTTTTCAGTTTGTGCGTAACTGAATGCGCCTGTGCAAAACAATAGCAACAACAGAGTAGCGGTCTTTTTTTGCAAAAACATGCCGCAAAGATAGGCCTGCCTGTCAAACGGAGAAGCCCGGTTTTATGAGTGGCGGATACGATCACCTTCGTGTACCATACCCTCACTCAGCGCAAGAAGGTTTTGCCCGAAATAGATTTTATTGTTGTGTTGCCGGTAGGTGGACAATGTATGAAGCGGTTCAATACCTTTTGTACCAGTTGACGGTTCGATGGTTGTCAACACACACCGACTACAGTTTTTTACACCGGCAAAGTTTACGTCACCAATGGAGAAGTTTGTCCAGTGATCTTCTTCATAGGGTTGCCCACCGGTAAATACAAAATTCGGTCGGAAGCGTTGCATGGTGATGGGTTGGGGGAGCCGCACATTCAAATCGTCCAGTGATGCCTGGCCAATGATGAGAAACGGATAGCCATCCGCCAGGCTTACCTGTTCTTGGTGGAGGGCATAGTGCTTATCAACAGGTCGTGAATTTGTTTCCGGAAAGTGCATCAGGCGGCATTTCATATTCAGTTGGTCAGAGAACCATTGGCTGATTTCCCTGCCAACTTCTACAGCCTGAACTTCATCATCCCAGATCGTCACCAACTCCTGCTGTGCAGAAAAATCATTCATGTCGAACTGAGCAGATGCTGCGTTGGCCTGGTGCCTTATTGTTAATTGCTCATTGTTCATTGCTAATTGAAAAAGCGCCAGTTGCGGATGTTCGCGCTGCGTGATAAACCGGTTTTGTTCATCGACCAGCATCCACCGCCTGTCGAATTCGAGGCCTTTCTCTAACACACGGGCTTGTTGCAGCCGGATACCCCCCAATGATTTGACGGGGTAAATCCAGATTTCGCTTAGCGTTAAATCATTCATAATGGAAAACACAACAAACATACAAAACAATGCGTCCTACGCTGCTGCGCATGTTGCTGAGAACTTTCATGGAATTGTTTTGTTAAGCAAGTAAATTCACGGTTTATGAAACAAAGCCTGATTCTTTTAAGTCTCATCTTATTTTATTCGTGTATGAACGGACAAGACATGAAATCGCGCATCATCGAGAAGGAGAAGCCCTATACCGCTGAGCAGAAAGTTTTCAAATCGGAGGACGAGTGGAAAAGGACACTGACTCCCGAACAATATTATATCCTTCGCGAAAAGGGTACGGAGCGCGCCTTCACCGGCAAATACTATAAAACCAATGATAAAGGGGTTTATTCCTGTGCCGCCTGTAACGCTGAGTTGTTTACCTCGGATATGAAGTTCGACTCCGACTGCGGCTGGCCGAGTTTCGACCGGGCCATTGAAGGAGGAAAAATCAAGTATGAAGTAGACAAATCTCACGGATGGACGCGTACCGAAATTATGTGCGCCAACTGCGGTGGGCATTTAGGACATGTTTTTGATGATGGCCCCACCATTACCGGAAAGCGGTACTGTGTTAATTCGGTGTCGTTAAATTTTTACCGGGAAGAGAAGCAGAAGAAATAGCAGGGATACCATCACATGAAACAAAAAAGCACCTGCAACCAGGTGCTTATTATTCCGTCATGACTCAATGATGATAAAGTCTTGTGTAGTACTCATCCGCCATGCGGCCTGAATCAAAGCAGGGTATAACTTCGCGCATACCGGCTTTCATCATGCTGATCCACTGATCAGGGTTTTCGTAATACATTGGTATCACTTCGTTTTCGAGCAGATCATATAAGCGGTTTGCTTCATCACGGTCTTTTTCATGAACCGATAGTTCATCCGGTGCGGGCTGAATAAGGAAGGCGTTGCGTCCGTGTTCAGCGAATTCAGGCACCCAGCCATCGGGTATAGAACAATTAATTGATCCGTTCATGGCGGCCGTCATGCCTGACGTGCCGCTGGCTTCATGATATAACCGCGGGTTGTTCAGCCAAACGTCAGAGCCTCGTTTCAAATGTCCGGAAAGCCACAGTTCATAGCCGGTCAGTACCGTACAGTGTTTAATGTCTTTGGTTTTCCAATAGATTTCATTGAAGATGTTGATGCCCTCGTAATCTTCCGGATATGGTTTTCCGGCCCAGATTACCTGCACCGGATATTTCTTGTTATTGACAATTTTCTTAAAGCGGTCGTAATCACGCAGCAACAAATTCGCGCGCTTGTAGCCGGCAAAACGCCTGGCCCATACAATGGTGAGCACATCTTCATCAAAGAGTTTGCCGGTCTGGTTGGCTACCACGCGGAAGAGTTTTTTCTTCAGCATCTTTTTACGCATCACCAGCTTTTCGTCATCGTCATTGGCCAACGCTTTTTCAAGCATGTAGTCTTTCCAGTAGGTTTTGTTCTGGGCATTGGTGATGGCATCAATTGCACAGATATCGCTATAAGGCGACCACATCTGCCGGGCCACTTCTCCGTGCAACTGCGATACACCGTTTGCTTTTTTGGCGATGCGCAGTGCAGTCAAGGTATAATTGAGTGTGCCGTTTTCAGGTTTGGCATAAGCTTCAACTTCTTCCATCGTCAGGCCATTGAAGAAGCTCATGCTTTCCAGCAGGTGAATATTATGTTCTTCGTTGCCGGCTTTTTCCGGTGTGTGCGTAGTAAACACAACGCGCTTACGCACTTCTTCGAGGTCCTTAAACTTATCCAGAAGATAGAAGCAAAGAGGCAGCGCATGCCCTTCGTTCATGTGGTATATATCGGTTTCCCGGCCAATGATCTCCAGCAACTTGGCGCCACCGGTACCCAGCAGTATGGATTGTGCAACCCGGGTTGTTTCGTTCGGGTCATACAGCCGGTGGCTGATCGTTTGGGCCAGGTGATCGTTCTCTTCAATATCGGTTGTTAACAGAAACAGCGGGGCTGTTTTGAAGACTTCGGGCTTTAGCAGAAAGGCCTTTACAAAAACCCGGGCACCGTGAATGGTAATGGGGAAGAGAATGCCGGTGTCGGTTAAAAAGGTATACTGCTTATGCCGGAAACTGGCACGCATCGTCTGATCTTCATTGCGCTCCTGATCGTAGTATCCTTTTTTCCAGAGGATACCGATACCAATTATGTTTTGTTTTAACTCATAGGCACTACGCATGTGTGAGCCGGCCAGAAAGCCAAGTCCACCGGAATAAATTTTCAGCGGTTGGTCAATGGCAAACTCCATGGAGAAGTAAGCCACGGGCTTGGAATATTTTTCGTTGAACGAGTACGGAAAGAGTTTGTCGAGATCAAACATGGTTATCGGGTAAAGGCTGCGAAACTAACAATTCCGGATTCAACTGGTTTAAAAAGTTTTTTGGAACGAATCGAAATCGATTGCAAAATGATTCAATTCATGGGCAAACCAGTTTGCATATGGTTCAGCAGGGAGTGCAGACTGGAGAATGATTGGTCACCAAGTGTCCAGGTCAGTTTCCCATTTTCATGCTGAGCGATGCTTATGATATGAATTGATGAATTATCAATCCGGTAGCCTGATCGTTCTAATGCATTACGAGTCCAGAGCAGCGGATGTCCGTCACCACGAACCGTGACAGCGATACCCCGCCATGGTTTATGAAAAACCCTTCCGGTTTTCAAGTCGAATCCTTTAAGCTGGAAAATTTCATCGAAGGTACCATCCAGTACCAGGTCTTCCGGAATACCTGACAATATTCCTTGCCGGTCACCAGCTAACCAGATACGGTCGGTGGTCTGTAGGGCAAGGTCAAGTTCGTGGGTTGCCACCACGATGCCTTTGTTCAGTCGATGTGCCAGATGCCTTAGCAAGTTCATAATCTCCACGCGGTTGTTCAGGTCGAGGTGGGCGGTGGGTTCATCCAGCAACAGAAGGGGGGTGTCTTGCACCAGGGCACGCGCAATCATCACCAGTTGCATCTGCCCGTCACTGAGTTCATTCAGTCTTCGCGGCAGCAGGTGATTGATCCTTACAGCCTCGACCGCCTGGTTGATTTTAACCTGATCGGCAGTGCCGGTTTGCATCCGCCAGTTAATAAACGGATAGCGTCCGCTAAGCAGCAACTCTTCCACGGTAAGGTTATGGGCATTGATTTTATCCGTCAGCACCAGTGCGATGAATTCCGGTTCCGGGTGATGAAGCGGTTGGAAACTATTGTCCGGAAACCTCAGTTCAATTTTGCCCTGCAACGGAGGCTGCAGGCCGGCCAGTGTTCTGATTAATGTGGACTTGCCGATGCCGTTAGCGCCCATAAAGCAGACAAGTTCTCCCGTATGAATCTGAAAATTCAGGTTATTGAAAAGCACTTTAGCCGAGCCTTTATTGCTGTACCCCACGGAGAGATGGGTTGCACTTAGGAGAATACGGTCATTGATGTCTGGATCTTCCATGGAATTCAAATATGAAGTCTCCTGCTTTTAACAATCACCCAGATGACTACCGGAGCCCCGGCCAGTGAGGTCACGGCATTGATAGGAATAATGTAGCCGCTTCCGGGCAGCTGGGCCAGGGTATCGCAAAGCAGCATAAATGAAGCTCCTCCCATAGAAACAGCAGGCAGCAACGGTTTATGATTCATGGTGTTGATGAGCAACCGGGTAAGGTGGGGTACGGCAAGCCCCACGAAAGCGATGGGACCGCAGAAGGCTGTAACTGATCCGGTCAGCATGGCCGTGCTTATTATAATAATGAGTCGGGATCGCTGAATATTGATGCCCAGGCTGCGGGCATATTGATCACCCAGGAGCCACGTATTCAGGGGTTTAATTAATTGAAATGCCAAAAGGCAACCGGATAAGGAAAAAACAGCCAGAATAGTAAGTTCTGCCCAACTCAGGCCTCCAAGACTGCCAAAGGTCCATACCAGGTAGTATTGCTGATCGCTGGCGCGGCTGGTAAACTGCAGTATGCTGACTAATGCGGCTGTCAGGGCTCCGATCATCAGGCCAATCAGCAGCAGAGAAGCATGGTCGTTAACACTGCGCGACAAGGCGATAATGATCAGGAATAACAGGCCTGCTCCGAGGGAGGCAGCAATAGTAATAGAGAATGAGCCGGTCAGCCATGGCAACAGGGAGTTTCCCAACATAATCAATACGGCTACCGCTAAGCTGGCACCGGACGTAAGCCCCAGAACATCCGGCCCGGCTAATGGATTTCGAAACAGGGTTTGCATCAGCAGTCCACCGGTAGCAAGGGCGCTGCCTGCGAGTATGCAGGTCAGGGCCTTCGTCAGGCGGAAATCCAGAACAATAGATTTCCATGCCGGGTTTTCCGGAATGCCTCCGGTCAGTATATAAAGAATCTGTGAAAAGGGTATCCGTACACTTCCGAAAGTAATATTTATCAGGAAGGAAACGATTAGAATTCCTGCCAGAATAAACCAATATCGGTACGATGCAGTGGTAACCATGCCGGGGCTATAAGGCGGTAATGATACTCAAATTCAGGCTTATTGAGTTTTTTTGGGCGTTGTGGCCGCTTGTTTTTAAGCCTTTGCGGCAACGGCACCGCACCGGAAAAATTTTAAATGCCACATTTGTTAACTACCCTTTATCTCATATCTTTGCAGTCCTTTTTGCGTCAGGAAGACGCAAAATCCTGAAAAACAGCATAAAAAGGTTTCAACCATGCCTGGAATTATAGGACGAAAAGTAGGAATGACCAGTATCTTTAATACGGAAGGCGAGAACATCGCATGCACGGTAATTGAAGCAGGTCCCTGCGTAGTCACACAAGTAAAGAATGCCGAGACAGACGGATACCGTGCTGTTCAGCTTGCATTCGGAGACAAGAAAGAGAAAAATACGCCTAAGGCGATGATCGGCCACTTCAAGAAGGCTGGCACCACCGCGAAGAAAGATGTGGTGGAGTTCCGTGACTTCCGCAAAGAGTTCGAGGGAATTGTTGAGCTCGGAAAAGAAATCCGCGTTCAGGATGTGTTCAAGGAAGGCGACTTCCTGGATGCAGTTGGTATTTCCAAAGGACGCGGCTTCCAGGGTGTGGTGAAGCGTCACGGCTTCAGCGGTGTGGGTGAAGCAACTCACGGCCAGCACAACCGTCTGCGTGCTCCCGGATCCATGGGTAATGCCTCCTTCGCTTCCCGCGTTATTAAGGGCAAGCGCCTGGCCGGCCGCATGGGTACAGCCCGTGTCAAGGTTACCAACCTGAAAGTGGTTAAAATCATGCCTGAGCAGAACCTGATCGTTATCAGCGGTTCTGTTCCGGGTCCCAAGAACTCAACAATAATCCTGCAGAAGTAATGGAACTCACCGTACTTAAAAATAATGGGGAGCAAACCGGCAAGAAGGTAAATCTTTCCGATGCCGTTTTTGCAATTGAGCCGAACGATCACGCCATTTACCTGGATGTTAAAAGCTACCTCGCCAATCAGCGTCAGGGTACGCATAAGTCCAAGCAGCGCAATGAAATTTCCGGTTCCAGCAAAAAGATCAAAAAGCAGAAAGGCACCGGTGGCGCCCGTGCGGGTAACATCAAGAACCCGCAGTTCAAAGGTGGCGGACGTGTATTCGGACCGCAGCCTCGCGACTATTCTTTCAAGCTGAACAAGAAAGTAAAAGACCTGGCGCGCAAATCAGCGCTGACCTACAAGGCCAAAGAAAATGCGATCGCTGTATTGGAGGACTTTTCGTTTGAAGCCCCCAAGACCAAACAGTATTTGTCTATGTTGAATGCCCTTTCAATGGCCGACAAAAAGACATTACTGGTGCTGCCCGAGAACAACAAGGCTGTTGTTTTATCCGGAAGAAACCTGAAGAAATCCAAAGTGACCACGGCTGACAACATCAACACCTATGATCTGATGAATGCCGACAGTGTGATCTTTTTGGAAAGCGCAGTAAGTTCGGTTGAGAACCTGTTAACCCGCGAGTCATGAGTGTATTGAAGAAGCCCTTAGTTACAGAGAAAGTCTCTGCCTTGAATGAAAAAGGTAAGTACGGCTTTATTGTTGACATCGATGCCAACAAGGTGGAGATCAAACAGGCTGTGGAGAAAATGTATGGCGTAAACGTGGAAAGCGTTAACACCATGCGTGTAATGGGTAAACAGAAGTCGCGCTACACCAAAACCGGTGTGCTGGCTGGTCGCAAGCCCAATTACAAGAAGGCCATTGTTACCCTGGCCGAAGGTGAAGTAATAGATTTTTATAGCAACGTATAATTCCTGAACAATGGCGTTGAAGAAATTAAAGCCGGTAACTCCAGGTACACGACACAGACTGGCACCGTCTTTCGAAGACGTAACTGCAGCTAAGCCAGAGAAATCCCTGGTGGTAACCCGTAAGAAGACGGGTGGCCGTAACAACGTGGGTAAAATGACCATGCGCTACATTGGCGGTGGGCATAAGCAAAAACTGCGTGTCATCGATTTCAAGCGTGACAAGGCAGGTGTGCCCGCAACGGTTAAATCAATAGAATACGATCCTACCCGTTCGGCACGCGTAGCTCTTTTATACTATGTTGATGGCGAGAAGTCTTATATCATCGCTCCGAATGGTCTGAAAGTAGGGCAGCAGGTTAATGCAGGTGCTGATGTAGCTCCTGAAATCGGCAACGCACTGCCCCTGGCTAAAATTCCGCTGGGTACTATCGTACACAACGTAGAATTGAAGCCTGGTAAGGGAGGTGCAATAGCACGTAGTGCCGGTTCATTTGTACAGTTGCTGGCCCGTGAAAACGGACTGGCTACGCTGAAAATGCCTTCGGGTGAGATGCGTAATGTGCTGGAGGTTTGCATGGCTACTGTCGGTGCCGTGTCAAACGCTGACCACATGAACGAAAGTACCGGTAAGGCCGGCCGTTCACGCTGGAAAGGCGTTCGTCCGAGAAACCGCGGTGTTTCCATGAACCCGGTAGATCACCCGATGGGTGGTGGTGAAGGTCGTGCGTCAGGAGGTCATCCCCGTTCACGCAAGGGCTTGTATGCCAAGGGTAAGAAGACCCGTCATCCGAAGAAGTATTCTGATCGTCTAATCATATCGAGGAGGAAAAAATAATGGGACGCTCAATTAAAAAAGGTCCGTATTGCGACTTTCGACTGGTGAAGAAAGTTGAAGCCGCTGAAAAGTCTGGTAAGAAATCCGTGATCAAGACATGGTCACGCAGATCCACGATCATTCCCGATATGATCGGCCACACATTCGCGGTGCACAATGGAAATAAATTCATCCCCGTCTATGTCACGGAGAATATGGTGGGTCACAAACTGGGTGAATTCGCCCCGACCCGTACATTCCGTGGACATTCCGGTAACCGTAAAGAAGCTTAATAATCATGGAAGCTGCTGAGAAAAAGACCAAGCGGTCTGTTATAAAAAGAGAAAGGCGTGATGCCCGTAAGGAAGCTGCGAAAACAGGACCTACGGTAGCCAAGCTAAAAAACGCACCTACTTCCCCGCGCAAGATGCGCCTGGTGGCTGAGTTGATTCGTGGCGAGCGCGTCAGCAAGGCGTTGAATATTTTAAAGTATGAATCCAAAACGGGTTCATTTAAGCTGGAAAAGCTGCTGCTCTCGGCCATTGCCAACTGGGAAGCCAAGAACCAGGGTGCCAAACTGGAAGAAGCCGATTTGTATGTGAAGGAAATTTGGGTGGATGGAGGCCGTATACTGAAACGTCTGCGTCCTGCACCGCAAGGCCGTGCACACCGCGTCCGCAAGCGCTCCAACCATGTAACGCTTGTTCTTGACAGCATGAAGAATGTAGGCGAAGCCGTAACAACATCTGAAACAGAAACGAAGGAATAAATGGGACAAAAAGTTAATCCTGTAGGACTCCGCTTAGGAATCGTTCGTGGTTGGGACTCCAACTGGTATGGCGGAAATACATTCTCTGATAAACTGGTGGAAGATCAGAAGATCAGAAAATATGTGGATGCCCGTATCCCCAAAGGCGGTATTGCCAAAGTGGTTATTGAGCGCACGCTGAAGCGTATTACCCTAACCATCCACACGGCACGTCCCGGTGTTGTAATCGGCAAAGGTGGTACTGAGGTCGACAAGATCAAGGAAGAATTGAAGAAGCTGACCGGAAAAGATGTCCAGATCAACATCTACGAGATCAAACGCCCTGAACTGGATGCCAAACTGGTTGGTGAATCGATTGGCCAGCAGATTGAAGCCCGTATTTCCTACAAGCGTGCCATGAAGCAGGCGATTGCATCGGCTATACGGGTTGGCGCTGAAGGAATTAAAATAAAGGTATCCGGCCGTCTGGCAGGTGCCGATATGGCTCGCACGGAGCAATATAAGGAAGGACGTATTCCGCTGCATACCCTGCGTGCGGACATCGACTACGCTATTTCTGAAGCGCAGACTGTCTATGGAAAGATCGGCATCAAGGTGTGGATCTTCAAAGGTGAAGTATACGGTAAGCGTGATCTGTCACCGAACGTGGGTATGGTAAGCAATGCTCCGGGCGGAGCCCAGGGCGGAGAGCGTGGCGGTGACCGTGGCGGAAGAAGACGTCCGGGTGGTGGCAGTGGTGAATCGCGTGGTCGAGGAGGCCGTGGTGCCAGGAAATCGTAAGCATATTCAGCAACAGAGATATATAAAGTAAGGCAGCAATGTTACAACCAAAGCGTACCAAGTTCAGAAAGATGCAAAAGGGCCGGGTTAAAGGTATGGCGACCCGTGGACATACAATTGCATTTGGATCTTTTGGTCTGAAAAGCATGGAAGCAGGATGGATTACATCCCGCCAGCTGGAGGCCGCCCGTATTGCCGTTACCCGCTTCATGAAGCGTGAAGGACAGGTCTGGATCCGGATATTTCCGGATAAGCCGATCACCAGAAAGCCGGCTGAAGTACGTATGGGTAAAGGTAAAGGTGCGCCCGAATATTGGGTAGCAGTGATTAAGCCGGGTACTATCCTGTTCGAAGCGGGTGGCGTAAACATGGCGACCGCACGTGAAGCCTTACGCCTGGCAGAAGGCAAACTGCCGATCAAGACCAAATTTACTGTACGTAGAGACTACGTTGAATAATAGAACGCCATGAAAAGCACAGAGATAAAAGAACTTAATGTTACTGAGCTGCGCGAGAAAATCGGCAGCGAACAGGAGGCATTGCGCAAACTCAAATTTGCCCATCAGGTTTCAGCAATCGAAAACCCGATGAAGATTAATGAAACACGTAAGCTCATAGCACGGTTGAATACCGAACTGCGGGCTAAAGAATTACAAAAATAATTCCTATGGAAAGGAACTTAAGAAAAGAACGTGTCGGAACGGTGGTCAGCAACAAGATGACCAAGACTATTACCGTTACCGTTGACCGTAGGGTGAAACACCCCATTTATGGAAAGTTCGTGAACAAGACAACCAAGTTCATGGCTCATGACGAGAAGAACGAAGCCGGTATTGGTGATACCGTGCGCATTTCAGAAACTCGTCCGCTGAGCAAAAACAAGCGTTGGAGATTAGTTGAGATCATCGAAAAAGCGAAGTAATCATGATACAGACCGAAACCAGACTTACAGTAGCTGACAACAGCGGAGCCAAGGAGGTTCTGTGCGTGCACGTGCTTGGAGGAAGCTCTAAGCGGTACGCTTCTGTTGGTGATAAAATTGTTGTTACCGTCAAGTCAGCGATGCCAACCAGCCAGGTAAAGAAAGGTACCGTATCACGTGCTGTGGTTGTGCGTACCACCAAGGAAGTAAGACGTAAGGACGGATCGTATATCCGTTTCGAAGATAATGCGGCTGTTCTGCTGAACGCCCAGGACGAACCTCGCGGTACGCGTATTTTCGGTCCTGTTGCCCGTGAACTGCGGGAAAAGCAGTTTATGAAAATTGTATCACTGGCACCTGAAGTGATTTAAGCCATGGAAAGAAAATTTAACAAACAGCCCAAACTGCATATCCGTAAGGGTGATACCGTAAAAGTTATTGCAGGTGATGACAAAGGCAAGACCGGTAAAGTGCTGGAAGTGATTCCCGCAAAAAACCGTGCGATCATCGAGGGCATCAATATTGTCACCAAGCATGAGAAGCCTTCGGCCGGTAAGCCGGAAGGTGGTATCAAGAAAACAGAAGGCTCTGTTCATATCAGCAACCTGATGGTGGTTAACCCGGCCACAGGCAATGCGACACGTGTAGGACGCAAAATGAATGATAAGGGCAAGCTGCAACGCTATTCAAAGAAAACCGGAGAATTTATTAACTAATGGCCACGCCCAGATTAAAAGAAAAGTACCTCAAGGAGGTTGTACCGGCACTGAAGGAAAAGTTCCAGTACGAATCGATCATGCAGGTTCCCAAGATCGAGAAGATCAGCATCAACAAGGGAATGGGTATTGCCGTAACCGATAAGAAGCTTATCGATGTGGCAATCGAGGAAATTACATCCATTACCGGCCAGAAAGCTGTCGCCACGAAATCCAAGAAGGCTATCTCGAACTTTAAGTTGCGTGAGAACATGCCGATTGGTGTAAAAGTGACGCTTCGAGGTAATAAGATGTATGAATTCCTTGATCGTCTGATGAGCATCGCCCTCCCGCGTGTGCGCGATTTCCGTGGTGTAAGCCCGAAAGGTTTTGACGGCCGTGGTAACTACACCCTGGGTGTAAAAGAACAAATCATCTTCCCCGAGATTTCGATCGATAAGGTCAGCAAAATCAGCGGTATGGATATCACGTTTGTGACCACCGCCAATACGGATGAAGAAAGTTACGAGCTCCTGAAGGCTTTCGGGATGCCATTTGCAAACAAGAATTAAATTCAGATTATGGCTAAACTATCGGTAATTGCCCGGCAGACCAAGCGCGAAAAACTCGTAGCCACTTATGCTGCGAAACGCAAAGCATTGAAGGAAGCCGGAGATTATGCAGCATTGGACAAACTGCCCAGGAATGCGTCACCGGTCCGCCTGAGAAACAGGTGTAAACTGACCGGCCGTCCCAAAGGCTATATCGGAAAGTTTGGCGTTTGCCGAAACGTATTCCGTGAAATGGCCTCAGAGGGAAAAATCCCTGGTTTGACCAAGGCAAGCTGGTAAGACCAGCACACAGACATAGAAGGTTGCTGAGTACCCAGGTCGGCCAATAATAAAAAGCCGAAACCAGGTAACAGTTTGGATAACTAAAATTGTTAAGGTATCTTTGCAGCCCGTTTAACAGAACGGGTTTGCTTTTTTAATGAGCGTAAAGAAATAGAAAATGACTGATCCTATTTCAGATTATTTGACCCGGTTGCGCAACGCAATCAAGGCTAACCACAAAGTAGTGGAGATTCCTGCTTCCAATTTGAAGAAGGAAATCACAAAGGTATTATTCGACAAAGGCTACATTCTGAACTATAAGTTCGAACAAGGCACTAACCCGCAGGGCATTATCAAGATTGCACTCAAGTACAATCCTGAAACCCGTGAGTCAGCCATCACCAGCCTGGAGCGAATCAGTACACCCGGACTCCGCAAGTACACTGGCATTAATACGCTTCCCCGTGTGATGAACGGACTGGGCGTTGCTATTTTGTCAACGTCTAAAGGAGTGATTACTGACAAGGAAGCCCGCAAAATGAATGTGGGTGGTGAAGTATTGTGTTACGTGTATTAAAGAAAGAGCGTATGTCACGTATAGGAAAACTACCCATTACAGTACCTGCCGGTGTAACCTTTAATTTCAACAAGGATACCAGCACGGTAAGCGTGAAAGGTCCTAAAGGTGAGCTTACCCAGCCCATCGATAAGGATTTTATCATCAAGCAGGAAGGTGAGACACTCGTTGTTGAACGTCCTACTGAGCAGAAACGCCACAAGGCGATGCATGGTTTGTACCGCGCACTAATCGCCAACATGATCGAAGGTGTAAAGAACGGCTACAAAAAGCAGTTGGAACTGGTTGGTGTTGGTTATAAAGCTTCTGCACAGAGCAACGTGCTTGAGCTGAGCCTTGGTTATTCTCATAATATATTTCTGGCTATTCCTGGTGAACTGAAAATAACTACTGTTCAGGAGAAGGGTGCTAACCCCACAATTATCCTGGAGGGTATTGATAAACAACTTATCGGACAGGTAGCAGCGAAAATCAAATCCTTGCGCAAGGTTGAACCTTACAAAGGGAAGGGTATCCGCTTCACCGGTGAGCATGTACGTAGAAAAGCTGGTAAGGCGGCTGCGAAATAATAAATAGAGCATCATAGAAAACCATTAAATCTATGGCAGGCAAGAACAGAGAAAGAAGAACGAGAATCAAGCTGGGTGTACGCAAGAAAATTGCCGGTACTCCAGAGAGACCGAGGCTGTCCGTTTTCCGGAGCAACTCGGGAATATATGCCCAGATCATTGATGATGTGAAAGGGGTTACTTTATCGGCAGCTTCAACCCGTGAACTTGGCGAAAAGGTCGGTTTGAATATGGAAAACTCCCGTAATGTCGGGAAGAAAATTGCCGAGAAGGCAATTGCTTCCGGGATCAGCACTGTTGTATTTGACCGCAACGGATATCTGTACCACGGCAACATAAAAGCTCTGGCTGAAGGTGCCCGCGAAGGTGGATTAAAATTCTAAGAATAAAACGATATGTCAGTAAGCAACATCAGCACAGTTAAGGCTAGCGAAATCGATCTGAAAGAAAGGGTCGTTGCGATTCAACGTGTAGCCAAAGTGGTTAAGGGTGGTCGCAGATTCAGTTTTGCTGCCATTGTGGTGGTTGGAGACGGAAATGGTGTAGTGGGTTATGGCCTGGGCAAGGCTAATGAAGTTACCGATGCCATCACCAAAGGAATCGATGACGCAAAAAAACATCTCGTTAAAGTGCCGATCACCAAGGGTACGGTACCACACGAAGCCATTGGTAAGTTTGGCGGAGGTTTCGTATTGCTGAAGCCGGCTTCTCCGGGTACGGGTGTAATTGCCGGTGGTGCCATGCGTGCCGTGCTGGAAAGTGCTGGTGTGCACAATGTGTTGGCAAAGTCAAAAGGTTCTTCCAACCCGCACAACGTGGTTAAAGCAACATTCAACGCCTTAACCAACATGCGTGATGCTTACACGGTAGCAAAGAACAGAGGAGTATCATTGTCGAAAGTGTTTAACGGATAATCAAGATGGGCAAGGTTAGAATTACTCAGACAAGAAGCGATATCAAGCGGCCTGAAACACAACAGCGCACTCTTCGTGCACTGGGCTTGGGCAAGCCACATAAATCAGTCGAGGTGGAACTCACGCCCCAGATTGCCGGCATGATCACCAAGGTTAATCATTTGATCACCGTACAAGAACTTTAAGCTTATGAAGTTACATAATCTCAAGCCTGCAGAAGGTTCGGTAAAAACCAATAAACGCCTTGGCCGTGGCCAGGGATCTGGCGGAACTACAGCCGGACGTGGTCACAAAGGAGCCAAGTCACGCTCTGGATATTCCCGCAAGTTTGGTTTTGAAGGTGGCCAGATGCCCCTACAGCGCAGGATTCCGAAGTTTGGTTTCAAGAATAATAACAAGGTATACTTCAAAGCAGTAAACCTGGATGTGTTGGAAACATTGGCTGAAAAATTAAACTCAGCAGATATAAGTGTGGAGGTATTGGTTGCCAATGGTATTGTAGGCAAGAACGATAAAGTGAAAGTGCTGGGCAGAGGCGAACTCAGATCCAAAGTGAATGTGCAGGCGCATGCCTTTTCTGATACAGCTGTAAAAGCCATTGAAAAAGTTGGAGGTACTGCAACCCCGGTGAAATAATGAAGCGGTTTTTTACAACCATACGAAATATTTTCTCCATCGAAGACCTGAGGGTAAGGATCCTTAATACAATCGGGTTCCTGATTATCTTCAGGCTTGGATCCTTTATTGTGTTGCCGGGAATTGATCCGGTGGTTTTAGCACAGAATGCAGTATCTGGTGGAATATTCGATTTGCTGAATACATTTCTGGGCGGCTCATTCAGCCGTGCATCCATTTTTGCACTGGGTATCATGCCGTATATCTCGGCATCCATCATTGTGCAGTTATTGACATTCGCTGTTCCTTATTTCCAGAAGTTGCAGAAAGAAGGTGACTCAGGCCGTAAACGTCTAAACCAGTTCACCCGCGTACTGACCATATTTATCACAGGCTTTCAGTCATATGGTTATATCCGAGGAACAATACCTAACGAAGCGATTATATCTCCGGGTATGTTCTTCTATGTTTCATCCATCGTGATCCTCATAGCCGGTACCATGTTCTGCATGTGGCTGGGTGAACGTATTACCGACAAGGGTATCGGTAACGGTATCTCCGTATTAATTATGATCGGCATTGTATCCCGTTTCCCGGGCGCCATCATCGATGAGGCGGTAAACAACCGCGGTATGCAGGGAGCGTTGCTCTTCATCATTGAGATGCTGGCATTGTTCTTTGTTGTCATGGGTGTTATCATGCTCACGCAGGCTACCCGAAGAATCCCTATTCAATATGCCAAGCAAGTTATTGGAAACAAATTGTATGGTGGCAAGCGCGATTTCATTCCGCTCAAATTGAATTCTTCCGGTGTTATGCCGATCATCTTTGCCCAGGCATTGATGTTTATCCCGGCCTTGTTGGCTGGTATCTGGCGTGACAGCGATATCGGGGCCTATATCGGTTCAACATTCTCTGATTTTACTTCCTGGCAATACAACCTGTTGTTTGGTTCCCTCATCCTGGTGTTTACATTTTTCTACACCGCGATTACCATCAACTCTAATGACATTGCTGACAACCTGAAACGTAACGGTGGTTTTATCCCGGGCATTAAACCGGGTAAGCAGACTGCTGATTTTATTGATACAATTTTATCGCGTATTACACTTCCGGGTGCATTATTCCTGGTGGTTGTTGCCGTGCTCCCTGCTTTTGCAGTACGGGTCGGTGTCGGCCAGAACTTCGCACAATTCTATGGTGGAACATCACTGTTGATCATGGTAGGGGTTATCCTCGATACCCTGCAACAGATTGAAAGCTACCTGCTGATGCGTCACTACGAAGGAATGATGAAGTCTGGACGTGTGAAAGGTCGTTCTCAATTTGCTGCAGCTTAAGTGCTGAATGGTCCACTTAAAGACTGACGAAGAAATTGCCATTATCAGGGAAGGTGCCCAGATTCTGGGTAAAGCCCATGGCGAGATAGCCCGGTTGGTAAAACCGGGAGTCAAAACGTCAGCACTGGATAAGGTGGCGGAAGAATACATTCGTGATTGCGGAGGCGTACCGTCCTTTAAAAATTACAATGGCTTTCCGGCCACACTGTGCATTTCGGTTAACGAAACTGTAGTGCATGGTTTTCCGGGCAACTATGAACTCCGCGAAACAGATGTGATTGCTGTGGATTGCGGAGTGTATTATAAGGGATACCACAGTGACTCAGCGTATACCTACCCGCTCGAAGGAGTGAAAGAAGAGGTGTTGTTGCTGCTCGAGCGAACCTATGAATCGCTCTTCAAAGGCATTGAGCAGGCAAAAGCCGGCAACCGGATGGGTGATGTGAGTTGCGCCATCCAGAGTTATGTGGAAGCTTTCGGGTATGGTGTAGTTCGGGAATTGGTTGGTCATGGTGTAGGGAAGAACCTACACGAAGATCCGGAAGTGCCGAACTACGGCAAACGGGGTAAAGGCGTTAAGCTGGTTCCGGGTATGGTGTTCGCCATTGAGCCCATGATCAACCTGGGTACCAGAAACGTGGTGCAGGAGCGTGACGGCTGGACCATACGAACGGCAGACAGACGACCATCTGCTCACTTTGAGCACATGGTCGCGATTGGAGAAGAGAAAACAGAGGTGCTGACAACGCACCGGTATATAGAAGAAAATTATTCGTTTAAGTGGCGAAGCAGAAGTCGATAGAGCAGGATGGTACGATAATGGAAGCATTATCGAACGCCATGTTCCGGGTTCAACTGGAAAACGGACATGAAGTGCTTGCGCACATTTCGGGAAAGATGAGGATGAACTACATCCGGATTTTGCCCGGTGACAAGGTTCGGCTGGAAATGTCGCCCTATGATTTGACTAAAGGAAGAATTGTATTCAGGTATAAATAATTAACAGGCCCAGGGAGTAAATCCGGAAGGCCTGATTAAACAACAGAACACATGAAAGTTAAAGCATCCATAAAAAAGCGCAGCGCTGATTGCAAGATCATCAGACGTAAAGGCAAGTTGTATGTGATTAACAAGAAGAACCCGCGCTATAAGCAAAGACAGGGTTAATTCTGTAGTTAAACCGAAGATTGACAAAATAGAAACCGATAATAAAACAACATGGCAAGGATACAAGGTGTTGATATTCCGGATAACAAGCGGGGCGAAATCAGCCTCACCTACATCTATGGCATTGGCCGCAGAACAGCGCAGAAAATTCTGACTTCTGCCGGTGTAGACTGGAATAAAAAGGCAAAAGACTGGACGGATGAAGAATCCAATGCGATCCGTTCATTCATTGCCGAGAACTTCAAGATTGAAGGTGCCCTGCGCTCGGAAGTTCAGCTGAGCATCAAGCGATTGATGGATATCGGCTGCTACCGTGGACTGCGTCATCGCAAAGGTCTTCCGGTACGCGGTCAGACGACCAAAAACAATGCTCGTACACGTAAAGGAAAACGTAAGACAGTTGCCAACAAGAAGAAGGCTACGAAAGGTTAATCATTGAACAGGATATAAATAATTGACTGATGTCCGCAGAAAAAAGAAAAGATAAAGCCAAAAAACGGGTTGTGCAGGTGGAAGCTTCTGGCCATGCACATATCCAGGCTACTTTTAACAACATCGTTATCTCGATGACCAACTCCACCGGACAGGTGATCACCTGGTCATCAGCCGGAAAGATGGGTTTTAAAGGATCGAAGAAAAACACGCCTTATGCTGCGCAGATGGCTGCCCAGGATTGCGCGTCACGTGCTTTTGAACTCGGCCTTCGTAAGGTAGAGGTCTTCGTGAAAGGACCTGGTTCCGGACGTGAGTCCGCAATTCGTACGATCCAGTCGGCTGGTATTGAAATTACCACCATTAAGGATGTAACACCGCTTCCGCACAACGGATGCCGTCCACCAAAAAAGAGAAGAGTTTAATTAACAACGTACCGCAGCACGTAACAGTAACGCAGTACCGCAATAACTAAAATACCATGGCAAGATATACAGGCCCCCGCGCAAGAATATCAAGGAAATTTGGAGAGCCCATTTTAGGTGATAACAAGGCGCTTCAGAAGAAAAACTACGCTCCGGGTATGCACGGACGTGGCAAGAAGAGAAAGCAATCAGAATACGCAACTCAGTTGGCTGAAAAGCAGAAGGCCAAGTACATTTATGGATTGCTGGAGCGCCAGTTTGCTAAATTGTTCAACAAAGCTTCCCGTAAGAAAGGTGTTACCGGTGAGGTATTGCTGCAGTTGCTGGAAGCCCGTTTGGATAACACGGTTTACCGCTTAGGCATCGCCCCGACACGCAGGGCAGCCCGTCAGCTGGTCTCACATAAGCACATCACAGTAAATGGCGATATTGTAAATATCCCTTCGTTTACACTGCGTCCTGGCGACAATATTGGTGTGCGGGAAAAATCCAAATCGTTGGAATCAATCACAACCAGCCTTTCGGTGCAGGGAGCCAAGAAATATCCGTGGCTCGAGTGGGACAACAGCGAAATGGAGGGTAAACTCATCCACCTGCCGGTGCGTGAGGATATCCCGGAGAACATCAACGAGCAGCTTATCGTTGAATTGTACTCGAAGTAATCATAACCCTTTAATCCAAACGTATTATGTCAATATTAGCATTTCAGATCCCGGATAAAGTAGTGATGGAGAAAGCCGATGATTTTCACGGCACCTTCACCTTTAAGCCGCTGGAAAAAGGATACGGTGTTACCATCGGTAATGCGTTACGCAGAATATTGCTTTCCTCCCTGGAAGGCTATGCTATCACAGGTATCAAAATACCTGGTGTGCTGCATGAGTTTTCAACGATTGAGGGTGTTGTAGAAGATGTGGCGGAGATAATCCTCAACTTGAAGATGGTTCGTCTGAGAAAGGTTACCGACAGCTTTGACACCAAAGTAAACATCAGTATCAAGAAGCAGAAGCATTTCACTGCTGGCGACATTGCCCGATTCACCTCGGCTTTTGAAGTGCTCAATCCGGATCACGTGATCTGCACCCTGGATGAGTCAGCTCACTTTGAGATAGAACTGACCATTGAAAAAGGACGCGGATACCTTCCTGCCGAAGAGAATAAGCCGAACGACCAGATCTTTGGTTTCATTCCGATTGATGCCATCTTCACTCCGATCAAGAATGTAAAGTTCAGCGTGGAGAACACCCGCGTTGAACAGAAGACTGACTACGAAAAGCTCGTTCTCGAAATTCAGACCGATGGCTCCATTCATCCTGAGAAGGCCCTGGAAGGCGCTGCTCACATCCTGATCAAACACTTTGCGCTGTTCAGCGATAAGTCGATGGAACTGGAGACCGGTAAGGATGCTGAAGTTGAGCAGGTAGACGAAGAATTGCTGCATATGCGCAAACTGTTGAAGACTCCGCTCCATGACCTGGACCTCTCTGTACGTGCTTACAACTGTTTGAAGGCGGCTGATGTGAAGACACTGGGTGATCTTGTTGAACTCGAAATCTCAGATATGATGAAGTTCAGAAACTTCGGAAAGAAGTCGCTGGCTGAACTGGAACAATTGGTTGCCGAAAAGGGCCTTACCTTCGGTATGGACCTGGCGAAGTATAAACTCGATGAAGAATAATTGACATGCGACACGGTAGAAAAGTAAATCACTTAGGCAGAACGTCAAGCCATCGCAAAGCGATGCTGTCTAACCTTGCCTCTTCGCTGATCATCAGTAAGCGTATCACCACCACAGTAGCCAAAGCTAAGGCCTTGCGCAAGTATGTAGAGCCTTTGATTACCAAGGCTAAGGATGACACCATGCATTCCCGCAGAACGGTGTTCTCCTACCTCCAGAACAAGGAGTCGGTTAAGGAACTGTTTGGAACAGTTGCCTCTAGAACCAATGAGCGTCAGGGTGGATATACCCGGATCATCAAAATGGGTGATACCCGTTTGGGGGATAATGCCGAAATGTGCCTCATCGAGCTGGTTGACTTCAATGAAATCTACAAGAAGGAAGGCGTTGCCAAGAAGGCGAAGACTCGTAGAAGCCGTACAGCCAAAGCGAAGAAAGCTGAAGGCGCTTCTCCTGAAGCAGCTGAACCGGCAGCAGAAACAAAAACTGCTAAACCGGCAAAGAAAGCAAAGGGAAATACAGACACTCCGGCTGAAGAGCAGCAATAGTGATCGTGTTAAACCATATCAAAAGGGATTGGATTTTATTCAATCCCTTTTTTATTGCCCAATGTGTTTGTTTACATCGTTTGAAGTGAAAAACTTCCCGCTTTCGGGAGGGCAATAAGGCAGGAAGATTAACTTTGTATAACCACTGAATCACGTGAATAAAAAAGCCTATCTGTTACTGGAAGATGGCCTTCTGCTGGAGGGCGCCCTGATTGGAAAAGCCGGCACTACCGGAGGTGAAATTTGTTTTAATACCGGCATGACCGGTTATCAGGAAATCTACACCGATCCTTCGTATTACGGTCAGATTATTGTGAATACTACGGCTCACATAGGCAACTATGGAACCGTTGATACGGAGCAGGAATCGGATACACCAAAGATCAGCGGCCTTGTTGTAAACGAGTTCTCCCACGAATTCAGCCGTCTGACTTCGCGCGAGAGTTTGCAACAGTACCTGGAAAAACATGGCATCACCGGCATTGCCGATGTGGATACCCGGATGCTGGTCCGGTATATCCGGAACAAAGGTGCCATGAATGCCCTGATTTCTTCCGAACTCACACCCGATGAAATGCGAAGGGAGATTCAGCAGGTGCCTTCGATGAACGGCCTGGAACTTTCTTCAGTAGTATCTACCAAAGCCCTGTATGCGATTGGTGATCCGGCTGCACCTTATCGTGTAGCTGCCATTGATTTCGGCATCAAGAAGAGCATCCTTACCAACCTCGCTTCACGAGGTTGCTATATTCACGTCTATCCGGCCAAGACCTCGTTTGCCGAAATGGAATCGTGGGAACCCCATGGCTACTTCTTATCCAACGGCCCCGGTGATCCTTCGGTGATGAATTATGCCATTGAGACGGTAAAGTTGATCATGGAGTCCAAGCGCCCAGTTTTCGGTATTTGCCTCGGTCATCAGCTCCTGGCGTTGGCCAACGGCATCTCCACCTACAAAATGCACCACGGACATCGCGGTCTGAACCACCCGGTTAAAAACCTGATTACCGGTTTGGGTGAGATGACCTCGCAAAACCACGGCTTCGCGGTCAGTGAAAAGGATATAGAAAAGAATGATCAGGTAGAGGTAACACACCTGCACCTGAACGATAATACCATCATGGGTATCCGCATCAGGAACAAGCGCGCTTTTTCGGTGCAATACCACCCGGAAGCATCACCCGGTCCGCACGATTCCCGATACCTGTTCGATCAGTTTGTCGAGTCCATCCGTCAGAGTCAATTACAGGAAGTCAATCAATAATTTTAATAAACCCTAGTTACTATGTCATTAATTGAAAGTGTTCACGCCCGTCAGATTCTGGATAGCCGTGGAAACCCAACCATTGAAGTCGATGTCATTACCGAGACCGGTGCTCATGGTCGGGCCGCTGTTCCGTCTGGTGCTTCTACCGGTACACACGAAGCCGTTGAGTTGCGCGATGGCGACAAGAAAAAATTCATGGGCAAAGGCGTCTTGAAAGCTGTCGATAATGTGAACACAAAAATTGCTGCAGAAGTGGTAGGCTATTCTGTATTCGAGCAGAACCTGCTGGATAAAATCATGATCGAACTGGATGGCACGCCCAACAAAGCTAAACTCGGAGCCAATGCTATTCTGGGTGTATCACTGGCTATTGCCAAAGCGGGTGCTATGGAAGCCGGCCTGCCGCTGTACCGTTACATTGGTGGTGTTAACGCCAACACGCTGCCGGTACCCATGATGAATATTCTTAACGGTGGCAGCCATGCCGACAATGCCATCGACTTCCAGGAATTCATGGTAATGCCTGTAGGCGCTTCTTCTTTCTCTGAAGCAGTTCGCATGGGCGCTGAAGTTTTTCATACACTGAAAAAAGTATTGCACGATAAAGGCCTTTCCACCAACGTGGGTGATGAAGGTGGCTTTGCGCCTAATCTTGCTTCCAATGAAGAAGCTATTGAGGTGGTCTTGAAAGCAATCGAAAAGGCTGGTTATAAACCCGGTTCTGATATTTTTATCGCACTTGATCCGGCTGCTTCTGAATTCTATGATGCAAAAGCCAAAGTCTATCACTTTAAGAAATCTTCTGGTAAAAAGCTCAAACCGGCAGAAATGGCAGAATACTGGACGAACTGGGCCAAAAAGTATCCGATCATTTCGCTGGAGGATGGCATGGCTGAAGATGACTGGGCCGGTTGGAAACAACTGACTGAAAGCATTGGTGACAAGGTACAGCTTGTGGGCGATGATCTTTTTGTTACCAACGTTAACCGCCTTCAGAAAGGTATTGATGCCGGAGTGGGCAACGCCATACTCATTAAAGTAAATCAGATTGGCTCGCTGTCGGAAACCATTGATGCGGTTAACCTGGCCAAGCGGAATGCCTATAAGAGCGTGATGTCGCATCGTTCGGGTGAAACGGAAGACAGTACTATTGCTGATCTGGCTGTTGCGCTGAACACCGGACAAATCAAAACCGGTTCTGCTTCACGTTCTGATCGCATGGCCAAATACAATCAGTTGTTGCGCATTGAAGAGGACCTCGGTGAAGTGGCATACTTTCCGGGCAAGAAGATGTAATGCGGATAATGTTATTTTGAAAGCCCTGCCCTTTACAGGCAGGGCTTTTTTATGGCATATCCTTTATTTTTCTATCTTCGTATACTTTTTAATCTGATATGCTTACCCGGATACCACCCATTTTCCGAAATTTCTATACAATCAGCTGCATCATCTTTTTGATCTGGATGTTGTTTCTGGATTCCAACGATTTCATATCACGGTATAAATTGTCCGCCAAGCTGCGATCCCTGGAAAATGAAAAGACCTATTATGAAGAGAAGATCCGGGAAGTGGAAAAGGACAAGGATGAACTTTTTGGCGATCGATACGCAGTGGAAAAATTTGCACGCGAAAAATACCTGATGAAGAAAGATAACGAAGATGTATTCATTATCGTAGAAGAATAAAAATTAGTGTATGCGTCTCTCATTGATAGTGCTGTTTCTCATACTGTCTGCCGGCTCGCTGTTAGCCCAGGGCGAAGCTAACAGCCTTAAGGATGTGCCTGTTGCGGATCGCATTGTAACCGGTGGCGGCTTTGGTTTGGGTTTCGGTCAATACCAGGACTTCGTTTCTGTGTCTCCAATTATCGGATATTCCCTGACGCGCAAATTCCTGGTTGGCTCGGGTTTCACGTACCGGTATACCAAGTATAAGTACGTTACTCCAAATGTTTCGTTCAATGATTATTCCATTAACCCGTTTGCACGGTTTAATATTTACCAGGGCTTTTTTGTGCAGACGGAATACGAATACCTGAACTATGAATTCCTGACTACACCTACGGAGAAAAGCAGGCAGTCTTTTGAAAGTTTTTTGGCCGGTGGCGGTCTCATTCAGCCGGTAGGCAACCGGGCTGCGCTTTTTATTATGGCGCTGTACAATTTTTCATACACAGCCTCCACGTCAATGTATACGCCCTATGCCAGTCCGTGGGTGATCCGGGCCGGTGTTAATGTAGGCGGTTTTATCTTTTAGAAAGCTATTCCCAGTTTTTGTCCCAACGCCTGAAGGTCTGCCACGACCTTTTCATTCAGTGGTATACCCGCTTTGAGACGGTGTGCATGCATGTCACGTTCCGGATCTCCGTGGATCAGCACTTTCTCCTGACCGGCAACCGGCCTGGCGGCACGGAAACGGCTGATCCAATTATCCATGTGATGCTTAAATTCATCGGCCGGACGGAAGGCATCAATGCGCATTGCGCCTAGGAAATGCCCGATGCCGGAACCCACCGGGTCGGCCGGAGGTTGAAGAAAGGCAACAAAAGGAGGAACCCAGGGACCGTAATTAGCACCTGATAAAACGGCCGACAAGATATCCACAAGCGCACCGAGGCCGTAACCTTTATGGCTTCCGTGTTCATAATCACTGCCCAGCGGAATCAATGCACCTCCTTCTTTTAACTCGTGCGGATTGGTTGATGGTGATCCTTCGCGGTTCTGAATCCAGCCCAGGGGCGCTTCTTTATTTTTACGCTGAAGAATTTCAAGTTTGCCGTTTGCTGCTGTAGTGGTGGCCATGTCCAGCACAAACGGTGGCTGACTTCCTGCCGGTATGGCTACAGAGATCGGGTTGGTACCCAGCAGTCGTTCAACAGAAAACGTAGGTGAAACCAACGGACTGGCATTGGTCATGGCCCAGCCGATCATATCCTGTTGTAAGGCCATCATGGTGTGGTATCCTGCGATGCCAAAGTGATTGGAGTTGCGAACGGCAACCCAGCCGGTGCCTGCCAGCCGGGCTTTGTTCATGGCGATCTCCATGGCCTTGGGTGCCACCACCAAACCTAAGCCGCTGTCACCATCAACAACTGCGGTACTGGGTGTTTCGTGGACAATTCGGATACCTGGTCGCGTGTTGATTCGCTTAGCCTCCCACAGGCGAACATAACCGGAAAGTCGTGCGAGGCCGTGGGAATCGATACCGCGCAGGTCGGCTGAAAGCAACACATCGGAGGCAAGCTTTGCGTCATCCGGTGAACAACCGATTTTTTGAAAAATGGATACTGCGAATGTTCGCAACTGAGCATAAGGATAAATAGGATCACTCATGATAGATACTTTTTTGCCGCTGAGCGCAGGATGAATTAAGGGTACAATATTAGCTATATTTATTGGGTGCCGATTACGGTCTGCTGCTATCAGGCAGGTGATCGTTGCCGGTATGAAATGAATTTTTTGCTGATGGGGTTATGGAATTTATATGATTTGTGCATCCTAACAGGTAAACGAAATGCTATGAAAAGTCTTATTGTGATTTTAATCTTCGCCATGCTGGTGATACCGGCTTTCAGCCAGCAGGAAAAACAAGCCGATTCCAAAATTACCCGGGTGACGGTGTTCATGAACCGTGCACAGGTCACACGGGATACCCGTGTTCGAATTGATCCCGGCAAAACCGAAGTTATTATTAGTGGTCTCACCGCGCAGCTCGATCAGCAAAGTATTCAGGTTTCCGGTAAAGGAAATTTCATTCTTTTGGGCATTAATTACCGGCAGAATTACCTAAGTGAATCGAATAAGCCCAGGCGCATTCGTGTACTGGAAGATTCCCTGGCGTGGTATAAGCGGCAGGTAGCCCAGGAACAACTCCAACGTGACTTGCTCAATAAGGAGGAGCAGATGCTGATCAGCAACCAGAAAGTCGGGGGCGCTAATCATAACCTGAGTGTAAATGAACTGCGCGCCATGTCGGATTTTTTCCGCACGCGATTTACGGAGATCGGCACTAACCGGCTGAAAAGTGATGACAAGGTTGCTAAACTTAATGCTCACATTGCGCGACTCAATCAGCAGCTTCAGGAACTAACTAACCTGCTTAGCCGGAACACCGGTGAAATTGTAGTGAGTGTTTTTGCTGAATCAGCAATAACTATTGATCTTGAATTAAACTATGTCGTGTATAATGCCGGCTGGTATCCCCTGTACGATGTACGTGCCATCAACACGCGAAGCCCGCTGCAATTGGGTTATAAGGCCAATGTTTTTCAGGGTACCGGTGAAGAGTGGGAGAATGTGAAGCTCAAATTGTCTACGGCCAACCCGGCCCAGGGAGGTGTTAAGCCTGAGATGCATCCGTGGTATATTGATTTTTATCAGCCTGTGGCGCGTGCCATGCAAGGCCGTGCAGCAGGAGTGGCCGTGAGCAAAGCGCAACCGGAAGCCGCTGCCGTTGAATTCGATGTTGCTGAAGAACTACCTGCACAGCGAATAGCCGACTATGTACAAACTGTGCAAACGTCTTTAAATACAGAATTTGAAATCGGTTTACCCTACACGGTTGTTTCTGGTACACGGCCGACACTGGTGGATATTCAGAGTCATCAGCTCAATGCTGTCTACACCTATGGCGCTGTGCCTAAGCTGGACAGTGAGGCCTTTTTGCTGGCGAAAACAACCGGTTGGGAAGCGTTGAATTTACTGCCGGGTGTTGTGAATGTATTCTTCGAAGGCACCTTTGTCGGGAAGTCTTTTATTGATCCGAATGCAGTGAAGGATACACTGGCTGTTTCACTTGGTCGTGATAAGCGAATCGTGCTGAAGCGTGAGCAAGTGAAAGACTTTACCACGCGAAGAACGGTAGGAGCGAATGTACGTGAAACGCAGGCCTGGGAAATCTCCGTTCGGAATACACGCAATGAACCGGTGAAGATCGCGCTCGAAGATCAGTTGCCGATTTCAAAGAACAGCCAGATTGAAGTTACGGTTATCGATGTTGCCGGTGCGCAGTACAATAAAGAAACCGGTAAGCTGGTGTGGGATATGACGTTGCAGCCGAATGAAACAAAGAAGGTGGTCATCAAGTACGAAGTGAGATACCCGAAAGACAAACAGATTTCCGGACTTTAGAAAAGGAAGGGTTACTTCCAAAAAGGGTTTCTGAATCCGCCCCCCGGGACGGGCAATCATAAGCCTTTTTTTTCCCTGTTGATTGCCATGGCATTAAATTTTTATTCCAGCGAGTTCATTGACAGGATATTCAGAAAATGGAGTTTTAGCAATGCGAATGCTCTTGCCTGATGAATTTAAAAGTCTATTTTCGGAGATACTTGACAGCGTAATTCATTCCCTAACCCGCTCATGAAAAATAACCTCACCTTCATTGCCCTGGTGGCCGCTATGGCCGGTTTTCTTTTTGGATTCGATACCGTGGTGATCTCAGGGGCCAACCTGCCCATCAAAAATTTATGGAATACGTCTCCCTGGTTTCATGGCTTCTTCATCATGTCGATGGCGTTGTGGGGAACTGTGATTGGTGCCTTGTTTGGCGGAAAGCCAACAGAAAAGTATGGACGAAAAAAGGTGCTCTTTTGGATTGGCATTTTGTATACACTTTCTGCTGTAGGCTCAGCACTGGCACCGGAGCCTTATTCCTTCTCATTCTTTCGTTTCATCGGAGGGGTAGGGGTTGGCATTTCGTCCATAGCGGCACCCACGTATATCGCTGAGATTGCTTCATCGGCCACGCGCGGAAGGCTGGTGGCCATGTACCAGTTCAACATTGTATTCGGTATTCTCATCGCATTTATCTCCAACTACCTGTTGCAGGGATTTGGCGGTGCCAACGACTGGCGCTGGATGCTGGGCGTAGAAGCTCTGCCGGCAATCGCTTATACACTAATGGTAATCGGCATTCCGGAGAGTCCGCGATGGCTCATCACGAATCGCAACGATGTTGCCGGGGCTACACAGGTGCTGCGCCAGGTCGGAACACCCGATCCTGAGCAGGAAATCAGTCAGATCGTCAAAGCCAATGAGGAAGTAGAGGCCTTGAATAACCGTGAGCAGTTTTTCAGCCGGAAATACAGCAAGCCGATAATCCTCGCTTTCCTGATTGCCTTCTTCAATCAATTCTCGGGCATCAATTTTATCCTCTACTATGCCCCGGAGATTCTTGAGCGTGCAGGGCTTGCTGCAAAAGATTCGCTGTTTAATTCCATTGCCATTGGCGGAGTGAACCTGATCTTTACATTTGTTGGGTTATACTTTATTGACCGCACAGGCCGCAGGAACCTGATGCTGATCGGGTCCTTTGGCTACATCATCAGTTTAACCATGGTGGCCTATTCATTTTATGCCGGTGCAGGACCAGGATTGATGATGACCTTTCTGCTGATCTTCATCGCTTCGCATGCCTTCGGGCAAGGCACCGTCATCTGGGTTTTTATCTCTGAAATTTTTCCCAACAAGGTGCGGGCCATGGGGCAGTCCTTTGGGGCCAGTATTCACTGGGTGTGTGCTGCACTCATCACATTGATCACACCGGTATTTCTCGACAGCGCCAACGGTGTTTTGAAGGATGACCCCTGGATTATCTTTGTATTCTTTGCCGGAATCATGACGGTGCAGTTGCTGTGGGTGCTTACCACCTACCCGGAAACCAAGGGGGTATCACTCGAAGAAATTCAGCACAAGCTGGGCATCAGCTAGTCTGATGCAGCCTGTATAGAGCGCCTTCTTTCAGCGAGTAGCCGGATACCCGCAATCGGGTAAAGCCAAAGGTGTCAATCAGGTAGCGGATCAGGCACGAGGCCACCACAATCATATCGACACGAAGTTCAATCATGCCCGGTATTTGCATGCGCTCATTATGATTTTTGGTGAGCAGTTCGTGGTGGATAGCGTAAAAACCTTCGATGGTCAGCGGTGTTTCCGGATCGTCTTCTGATTGCGGGAGTTGATGTTGCAGACAATAGATATCGCTAAGCGTATCAAATGATCCGGAGGAACCGATCAGTGTAACAGGTTGATGCACCTGAACAGCATCGTGTAATTCCTGCAACTGCTCAGCAAAGTATAGATCCATCGCATATATTTCTTCCGGAAGAATCGGGTCATGATGCTGGAACATATCCATCAGGCGCTGCCCTCCAATCTCAAAACTTCGTTTCCAGAACACCGTCTCACCGTTACCGATAATAAACTCTACACTACCCCCTCCGATATCTACCACCAGTGATTGTTCGTGGCCGAGATTGAGCGCATACCGGATGCCGTCAAAGATCATCGCAGCTTCTTCGTCTCCGCTGAGTACGGTGATGTCAATACCGGTTTGCAGGCGAATGTTGTCAATGAATTCATTCCGGTTACCGGCATTGCGCACGGCACTTGTTCCATAGGCATAAACCTGTTCCACCCCGTACTGCGTCATTACTTCGTTGAAGTTGAGCAACGTTCGAATAGCCCGTTGCTGTGCTTCTTCCGTGATGATGCGTTTGGATATTCCGCCATGTCCGATCCGCACACCCTGCTTATCCCGGTACTGGATTTTCAAGGTGCCGTGTTGGTAGCCTGCAATCAGTAAATGGAAGGTATTAGTGCCTAAATCGATGATGCCAACCGGTGCCTTCATAGTCGTAAAATCGGGTCAATTTAATACCTTCCTTTGCTATATTTCGGTACAAATCCAACCGCATGATAAAACGTGAAATCACCGATCCGCTTTTACAGGAAAAGTTTGATCAACTGGATCGGAAAAACAAGGAAGCCCTGCTGGGCGGAGGAGAAAAACGCATTGAACAGCAACATGCCAAAGGAAAACTGACTGCCCGTGAGCGCATTCAGCTCTTGCTGGATGAAGGAACATTCGTAGAGATGGGCAAGTTTGTGATGCACCGCTGCAAAGACTTTGGCCTTGATAAGGAATACTACCTTGGCGATGGCGTTATTACAGGATATGGTAAGGTTAATGGCAGACTGGTTTATGTCTTTTCGCAGGACTTCACTGTATTTGGCGGATCACTGTCGGAAACCTATGCCGAAAAAATTGTGAAGGTGATGGAGCTGGCCATGAAAAACGGGGCACCCATCATCGGGTTAAACGACTCCGGTGGTGCCCGTATCCAGGAGGGCGTTATGTCACTCGGTGGTTATGCGGATATCTTTTACCGCAATACGCTGGCGTCCGGAGTAGTGCCCCAGATATCCGCGATTATGGGGCCGTGTGCTGGCGGTGCTGTGTACTCACCGGCCATAACTGATTTTGTGTTCATGGTCGAGCAAAACTCGTACATGTTTGTTACCGGCCCTAACGTAGTGAAAACCGTAACACACGAAGACGTCACTTCCGAAGAACTGGGTGGTGCAACAACGCACAGTACGAAGAGTGGTGTTACCCATTTTGCCTGTGCAAACGGACTGGAGTGTATTCAGAACATCCGCAAACTGCTGAGTTATATTCCGCAGAACTGCGAAGAAGAAACACCGCGTGTTCCATACGCTGCGGGTGATGAATCGCGCCCCAGGCTCAATAACATGATTCCCTCGAATCCCAACTATCCTTATGATATGCGGGAGGTGATTGAGCAGATAGCAGACGAGGGATCTTTTTTTGAGGTACACAAAGATTTTGCAGAGAACATTGTTGTTGGATTTGCACGCCTGGCCGGCCGAAGCATTGGTATAGTGGGCAATCAGCCGGCATCACTGGCCGGTGTACTGGATATCAAAGCTAGTATGAAGGGCGCGCGCTTCGTGCGCTTCTGCGACAGCTTCAACATACCCCTGCTGGTGCTGGAAGATGTACCCGGATTTTTGCCGGGTACCGACCAGGAGTGGAACGGCATCATTACGAATGGAGCGAAATTGCTGTATGCCTTTTGTGAAGCAACCGTGCCGCGAATAACCGTCATTACCCGCAAGGCGTATGGCGGTGCCTACTGTGTGATGAACTCCAAGCACATCGGGGCCGATCTGAATTATGCCTGGCCTACCGCTGAGATTGCCGTAATGGGTGCCAAGGGAGCTGCCGAAATTATTTTCAAACGCGAGATTGCCGAAGCGGAAGATCCTGCTGCCAAACTCAATGAAAAAGTGGAGGAATATACCCGCAAGTTTGCCAATCCGTACCGGGCCGCACACCGCGGTTACATCGATGAAGTCATCTACCCGGATCAGACCCGTGAAAAGCTGATTATCGCTTTTACGATGCTTGAGAATAAGGTGGCCAAGTTGCCGAAAAAGAAGCACGGAAATATTCCGTTATAAACGACTGACTAATTTTAACTGCATCCGAACTATTAATCAATGATTTTATGGACAAGAAGAGCAAAAGTTTTCTGTACGAATACCTGAACAATGCATCCCCTACCGGCTTTGAACACAGCGGTCAGCAGATCTGGCTGGATTACATCAAGCCCTATATTGATGACTACATCGTGGATGTGTACGGCACTGCGGTGGGTGTAATCAACCCGAAAGGCGCTTACAAAGTAGTGATTGAAGCACATGCCGATGAGATCTCCTGGTTTGTGGGCTACATCACCGATGACGGTTATATCTACGTGAAGCGCAACGGTGGCTCCGATCACCAGATTGCCCCTTCCAAGCGGGTGAACATCCACACGGATAAAGGCATAGTAAAAGGTGTGTTCGGCTGGCCGGCCATTCATGTGCGTGATGCCGCGCGTGAAGAACCGCCTACACTGAAAAATATCTTTATCGATATTGGAGCGGAATCCAAGAAGGAAGTGGAAGCCATGGGCGTGCATGTGGGTTGTGTCATCACTTTTGAAGATGAGCTGATGGAGATGAATAAGCACTACCTCGTTGGCCGCGCACTCGACAACCGAATGGGTGGCTTTATGATTGCCGAGGTAGCCCGGAGGCTGAAGGAAAACAAGAAGAAACTCCCGTTCTGCCTCTATGTTGTCAACGCTGTTCAGGAAGAGATTGGCTTGCGTGGTGCTGAAATGATTTCGCGCAGGCTCAAACCCGACCTCGCAATCTGTACGGATGTTACTCACGACACCTGCTCACCGGTTTACAATAAGAAGGACACCGGGCATATCAAGTGCGGCAGCGGACCGGTATTGTGCTACGGTCCTGCCGTACAAAACAACGTTCTGAAAATGATCATCGAAACAGCCGGTAAGCGGAAAATTCCTTTCCAGCGCCAGGCCGTCAGCCGATCAACTGGTACAGATACGGATTCATTTGCATATTCCGCAGAAGGAGTGGCGTCTGCGCTGATTTCCTTACCCCTGAAGTATATGCACACCACCGTGGAGACGGTTCATAAAGATGATGTTGAGAATGTTATTAAGTTGATTTATGAAGTGCTTTTGCAGGTGAAGCCCGGGTATGATTTCCGGTATATTAAGTAATTGTTAACAAAAACCTTACATCCGAAAGAATCGACCCTCAATAGAAGAATTTACCAGGGTAAGGCAATCTACATTTGATTCACTAAACCTAAGGCAAGCGGCCTTAACGTAACACGTACTGAGCACGGAGTTTTATTGAGAGGGTCTTTCTTCGTGCACCCAGTGCGTTCCTTAAAATGAGCATCTTCTGATTCTTATGGGTTTCGGAAGATGCTCTTTTAATTTTGGGGCATGCTGCCAATTACGACAACGGATCAGATGGGAAATAAGCTCCGGCTGCCCGGTTACCCCCAGCGCATTATTTCCCTGGTACCCTCCCAAACAGAACTCTTACACGACCTGGGCCTCGACAAAGAAGTAGTCGGTATCACCAAATTCTGTGTTCATCCACCGGAATGGCGGAAAACCAAAGCCATTATTGGGGGTACCAAGAATGCAGATCTCAGCCGCATGGAATCATTAACACCCGATCTGATCATTGGCAACAAGGAAGAGAATGACCGCGCCACCATTGAGGCACTTCAGCAGAAGTATCCGGTCTGGATGAGCGATGTGATCACCGTAGGCGAGGCCCTTACGATGATAAGGGGCATCGGACAAATTACCGGCCGGGAAGCAGCCGCTCACCAAATCGCTGACCGGATTAATCAATCGATGGCAGGCATTGTCCCTGCCGGAAAAGAAGCGCTGTACCTGATCTGGCATAAACCCTGGATGGGGGCAGCACACGGAACTTTCATCCATCACATGATGGAGAAGGCCGGATACCGTAATTGCCTTCGTCATCTGCACCGCTATCCGGAGTTGGATGAATCAATACTAAAGACTCTGAATCCTGAGGTAATCCTGTTGTCATCAGAACCGTATCCGTTCAAAGACAAACACAAGGAAGAACTCCAGTCGTTGTTTCCTGAAGCTACCATCTTACTGGTAGATGGGGAACTGTTTTCCTGGTACGGAAGCCGGATGCTTCACTTTGCCCCTTACACGGATACGCTCAGGCAAACGTGAGGTTGAAGCCCATGCCCTTCATGCCTTCCCAGAATTTCGGATATGATTTTCGAACCACCATCGGATCTTCAATTACTATGTCGCGCATCGTAGCAAGAGGCGCAAATGCCATCGCCATGCGGTGGTCGAGGTAGGTATGGATCGGGTCGATGAATTCCGGTACTGAAGGCGCAGGAATTAATGTCCACCGGTTGTCTTCTTCAAGCAATTGTGCCCCGAGTTTGGCGAGTTCCTGCTGTAAGGCTTTGATGCGGTCGGTCTCCTTGATGCGAAGACTTTGCAGTCCGGTGAATTCAGCCCGGATGTTTTTGGCAGCGCACACTACAGCTACTGTTTGCGCCAGATCAGGGCAATGCGTGAAATCCCAGCTAAACGAATCACGTGAGGGAATTTTCATCAATAATAAATTGGAACCTCGCGGCTGGGTCATCACCCCGAGTTGTTCCATCATGTCCATAATGACGCGGTCGCCCTGCAACGATCGAACCGTCATTTCCGGCAGAACAATATCCGCTTCATCAGCCAGTGCTGTAAAGGCATACCAGTAGCTGGCTGCAGACCAGTCGGATTCTACGGTATAGGTTCTGGGTTTATAGGCACCCGCTTTTACGACAACGGATTGTTCCTCCACCGTCACATCAGCACCAAAGAGGCGCATCAGCGAGGCTGTCATTTCAATATACGGGCGGCTGCCGACATGTCCTTCCAGGTTGATGACCAGTCCTTGCGGCAGGCGGGGTGCGATCATCATCAGGGCCGAAATGTACTGACTGCTGACATCCCCGCGGATGGACAAGGTATTTGTCTCGCTTGCTTTGATGCCATGGATACGCAGTGGCGGATAGCCTTCTTCGTTCAGATATTCGATGGATGCTCCCAGTGCGCGCAACGCATCCACCAGCAGTTTGATGGGTCTTCGCTGCATGCGTTCCGTACCGGTGAGTGTTTTTTGTTTTCCGGTAACGGCAAGGTAAGCAGTAAGAAAGCGCATGGTGGTGCCGGCATCTTCAGCATCCAGGGTGTGTTCACCCGATTGAAGCAGACGTTGCATCAGCACCGTATCGTTGGCATCGGAAAGATTGTGTAGTTCGGCCGGTGACGGGCACAAGGCCTGTATGATAAGCACCCGGTTACTGATGCTTTTGGAAGCCGGCAACTTGTTCACGGTTCCTCTTAGCCGGCTGTTCTTCTGAAGATGAATGATCTGTTGCACGTGATGATGAATGGGTAGCAAAATACGGCATCGTCAAACATTTTTTACAGGGAGTGAAACATTTAACGAGCAATTCTAGTTATCTTCATCATATGAATAACACCAGCAAAATTGCAATTGGATTAGGACTGGCATCCAGTGCCTTGCTGGCCACCTGGCTTTTTACAGGCGAGCGTAAAAAGAAGACCCAAAATTACATTTCCAGGAAGGCCGTGGAACTCAAGCGCACGGTGGTGAAAAAGAAGAACGAAGCATTCGATGACTCAGAAGTACACTACGTCTGAAGATCTCGGTAAAAGTTCAGTGAAGCCACGATTCGGTCCATAGTAATCGCACAATCCCAGCGGGCCTGCCCAATCCCTTCCAGCAGGACCGTCAGTATTTTATTGTCTTTATTTTTCTTGTCCTGGATGCATAAGGCGGCAATCCCTTCAAAGTTTTCCGTCTGCAACGGAAGCTTGCCGTAAACTCCGGTGATGTACTCCGATATCTCGTGAAGCTCATTTTCTGTCAGCAGATTTTCTTCCCGCGCGAGAAAAGCTTCACATACTAATCCGGCTGCCACTGCATCGCCATGGAGGATGGCCGACTTATTCCGCAGGAAAAAGGTTTCGATGGCATGTCCGATGGTGTGCCCGGCATTAAGTGTTTTCCGAAGCCCTTTCTCAGTCGGGTCTTGTTGCGTTACCGATGACTTGAATTCAGCCGAGTGTCGGATAAGCGACTCCCAAGACTGGTCTTCCAGCTGCGTGTTATGCAATTCATTCCAGAGCACTTTGTCGGATATAAGCGCGTGTTTGATCACCTCGGCAAAGCCTGAGCGCAATTCGGAAGGCGGAAGTGTTTTTAGAAATCCGGGAAAGAGTATGTTGAGTTTTGGTTCTTGAAACAGGCCGATGTGATTTTTAAAACCCTGGAAGTCGATGCCCAGCTTGCCGCCAATGCTCGCATCGGCCATGGCCAGCAACGTGGTGGGCAGCAGGGTAAAGTCGATGCCGCGCTTGTAGGTGGCGGCACAGAATCCGCCCATATCTCCCAGTACGCCACCGCCAAGAATCACGAGCATGCTGTGGCGGTCTAGGGCCTGCTCCGTCATAGCCGACCAGATGGTCTCACAGGTAGTAAGGTTTTTATGTTCTTCACCACTGGGCACTTTCAGCAGATGATGCTCCGGTAGCGTATCCTGCAGCAGGGGGTAGCAATGCCGGGCGGTGTTGTCATCAGCCAGCACCATGATTTTGTGGTACCCCCACTTTTGCAGAAAGAGGCGCAGGAAGGGCCCAGGGTTATCGGTGATTTTGATGTGTGATGGAAGCATCAGGTTTTAGGTTCCGTTTCCTGGTTCATGATTTCGATCTGGATACGGATGGATTCATCATGAATGATTTTAAAAAGTTCGC
>JALOMI010000261.1 GCA_025455465.1 Cyclobacteriaceae bacterium
GATTCATCAAAGGACGAAAAATAAAACATTTCGATGTTTTCATGTTGTGCCCACTTTTGGGTATTGACAAAATACCGGATGGCATTTTCCTGCGAGGGTTTTGCTTCCGCGTTGCTCGTACCCTGATCCGGCCAACCGGTCTCAGTAATAATAACCTGCTTTCCTTTCGCTGCTGTTTTCGCCACCTGGTACATTTCCTTCAGGTAGCCAGTTGATTTTTCGATGCGGCAACCTTCCCAGAACGGGTAGCAATTGGCTAAAACAAGATCGCAGGCATCGACCAGTGCCGGGCGTTCCTTGAACTGATAGTAGGCATCCACATAACCAACGGGTATGTTAGGCAATGCCTTCTTAACCCGATGAATGTAGGCCAGTATTTCCGATTCGCTTAAATCATTTCGCAACAACACTTCGTTTCCAACAACAGCAATATCCACATAACCCTTTTGAGCTAGTTTGATCAGCGCTTCTATCTCTTTTTCGTTGTTTGCTCTGTTCGTATCGATCCATGCGCCCACCATCGTTTTCAGACCGTGATCTCGGGCTGCCTTGGGTATATGCTCATTTCCTTCGGTACACGAGAAGGAGCGTACCCATTGGGTATGCGGTGCAATAATCCCCATCCTTTTTTGAATCTGCTCTTCGGATAAGATGTCGCCAATGTTTTGTCCTTCCAGGTAGGGACTGAAACACATACCGTAAAGTCCCTTATGTAAGGTGTCATTGAATAACTGTTTTGCTTCGGAGATGGATTTTGCAGTGAAGTCTATATCCGTTGCGAGGGCCGGAATCAATTTGGGTGATAAATATTTCTCCCGCTGATAATAGGAGGTGTATTGTTTGGTTTTACCCGCTTTACGTTTATCGAGTTCCGCACGCGTTTCATTGGCGCGTTCCTCGGTAACATCATAATTGCGCATCACATACATCGCAATCAGCGTACCCGTGATGGGAAGACCTGAAAAGAATGCCCTCAAACCGGTAATGGCACCTTCCGGCTGAACGTCAGCACCGGAATCAAACCCGACAATACTCATGATGGCACCGCTTAGTCCACCGGCAATGGCAAAACCAAATTTCACCATCCACCAGTAAATGGCTCCGAAAGTTCCTTCTCTTCGCAAACCGGTATTCAGCTCATCCATGTCAATGACATCGGCCGTCATCGACATCATGAGTACGAACAGACTGCCGATACCGAATGAGAAAAGGGGCAGTGCAAAGATGAACATATACGGTTTTCCCGGGACGAAGAGAAACCATAGCAGGATATAGCCAAGGATGGATATTCCCTGAGACACAAGAAAAGCATTCTTTTTACCTATTTTTTTTGACACCCGCGTAACTATCGGAATAACAATAAATGTTGTTCCCAGTGCACCCAAACATCCGAAGAGTGTTGGCCATACGCCAGCCGCTCCGGCATCTCCGTCAAAAAGATGGTATACGATAATGAAAAAGGAAAATGCCGCTATCGTATTGAAGGCATTGAAAACCAAAAAGGTAGCGATGCAGAGTTGCCGGAATGGCATTAGCTGAAATGCTTCTTTAAATCCGGAAAGAATTTTTCTCAGACTTCCACCGATAGAGGCAAGATTCAGCGGAGAATAATTTTCATTCAGGGTAGATCTGCTCTTTATAAATACAGCCGGAACCATGGCGCAAAGGGCAAATATGACACCTACCCATACGGCCAGCGTTCGGGTAGCCACATCGGCCGATTCAAATAATGTATTGTCGTACATGATCACCCAAAACCAGGGAGCAATTACCCAGGCCCACTGCCCGATCCACTGCGCAACCCCCATGATGCTGGTGCGCTCATGAAAATCATTGGTCATTTCATAGCCCATGGCCACATAGGGCACACTGAAAATGGTGAGGCCCAAATAGAAGACAAATGACCACAGAATGAAGTAAATGAAATTATAGTCGATGCCATTGTCTCGGTACAATTGCCACATGGCTACGAAGGCAAGTCCCATGATAATTGCACCGATGAAAACATATTGTCTTCGTCTTCCCCATGTTGATTTTGTATTATCGGAGATGAAGCCCATGATGGGGTCCGTAAAAGCATCGAATATCCTGGGAAAAAAGTAGATCACTCCCCACATCCATCCGGGGAAGCCAAGGTCCTGCACCAACACTACCATGAAGATGCCCAACACAGCAGGGAACATTTGATTGGCCAGCATGCCGAGACCGAAGGCGACTTTTTGACCGAAGGGAACTTGCGTTGTATGTGTCGTCATAGTTAATGATTGGTTTAGGCTATCGGTAAATTTTACGGTTTAGTTTTTTTGGCTTGATCTATTTTGCCGGAGGAACAAGAACATCTTTTAGCAGCTTCTTTTCATCACCTTCGTAGCTCTTTGTGATCGGTTTTCCATTGCGCACCAGATTTTTAAACGTGCCATTATCAACTTGTTTCCATAGTGCATATTTGGCTACACCTTGCTCGGTGAAAAGGCCAAAATGATTTTCTGAACCATTCGGATTTCCGGCATCTTTCCAGGGTTCATTAAAGCCTTCAAAAAAGAAACAGGAAATGCCGGCTTCATTGGTCCACTCGCGCATGAGTTGGTAATAACGGGCCTGTTTATATTCATCCGTTGCACGCGAACCGTCAGCACCATATAGACCATCGGAACTGGAAGCCCATCCCGTTTCGCCTATGTGAACGGGTTTGTTCACACCCAGGCTTTTCATGTAGTTCGACACTGAATCATATTGCGACTGCGCAAATTTAAGCGCTCGGATCATGGCTTTATCCACTTGCTCTATATCGGTAAGCTTACCTTCTTCAGCAGGTACCCTCCAAAAATCAGGATTGTAGTGCGTATTGTGATAGGGGTATGTGTGCATGGAAATATAGTCGACCGCTTTGATCAGTTTTTCAAGATCCTCTACGTGATAACTGGAATCACCACCTCCCCATGAGGCAAAGTCATCCGAGCTGGTAATCCATAAATCTTTTGAAAGTTTACCCTCGGCTTTCAGGGATTGCAGGTAATTAACCCATTTCAGAATGACAGCGGGTTGAACATAATAACTGGCAGCCCACTTCACCATGGCTTCATTGCCTACAGCCAGTATCTTAACGATGTCAGGATACTGATTAGCCAGCGCAACAGCGCGATTAATCTCGCCTTCATTCTGTTCACTTTCGATATCGTGATCAGGAGCCTGATCCGTCCAGGCATTTTTGCAATCGATCCATGCGCCCAGCATCACATACATTTCAAAACCGGAATCCTCGCTCTTCAGCTCATGAATAGCCTTAAGCAAATTCGAGGCATGAGCAAACTGCACATTGTACGTACGCAGAATCTTGATGCCCATAGCCGATAAAATTTTAAGGTCTTCCTTCAGTTGATCGACACTTGGCTGAATCTGTCTGGATTTTTCCCTGTAACCTTCATAGGAGATGGCCTGGTATGCCGGGTTGCCTAAAATATCTTTTGCTGTCACTGTTTTGTTTTTAACTGAGTTATCGGATTGTTCATCTGTTGATTTATTGCTGCAAGAAAAGCTTATCGCGAAAGCTAATCCAATGGAAAGCGATTTAATACTGATTGTATTCATGGTGAAGTCTTTGGTTTCTGATTAACTAAATCGATCATCTGACTACTGTGATTTGTTGTAGGTTAGGCCAAAGCCAAAAGGAAAAAGTGGCTGTATGGTTTTGTCCCAGAAATTAGGGCCGTACTTGCCTTTGTAGTCTTCTTCTGATTTCGGCCAGGAGTGAGGCAGTTTGCCTTTGAAATCATAATCACCAAAAAGTACTTCGCAACCAGGCGGCAACAAACGCATCGCATTGATTGAGCTGATCGGTGACTACCAGGGGTCTTCCTGAAATAAGGATGACTACTGTTTTTATACCCTTTTCCGAATATGCCTTGATATACTGCTGATGTTTCTCCGTAAGTGTTAACTGATACTTATTCATTTCTCCTCCGATATCACCAAAAAACTCCGCATAGGGAGTTTCGCCAACAACAATAACGGCAACATCCGCATGATCAATAGTGGCTGTGCCGTCCGGATCATAACTGACTTCTCCGGATGATAATCGTTTCATTCCCTCCAGTATGGTAGTAGCACCCTGGTAGTTTTCAGTTGTTCCTTGCCAGTTCACCGTCCACCCACCGGACTGCAGGCCGGAGTTATCTCCAAATTCACCAACTACAACAATCGTTGCATCTCTCTTCAGGGGCAGGGCATTATTCTCGTTTTTTAGTAACACCAATGATTCCCGAACGGCTTGTCGTGCCACATCGCGATGCTCCCGGATACCGATTCTATGGATCAACTCCGCATTTGGGAAGGGATTATCAAAAAGTCCAAAGCGAAATTTCTGCTTTAAGATTCTCCGAACGGCATCATCAATTCGCTCGATGGCAATCTCTCCGCTTATCACTCCGTTTCGTACGCCTTCCTGGAACATGGTCAGATCACCATCAACCGCCATCACCATATCGATGCCGGCATTGATGATGGCATTGCCGCCAAAACGTGAGTAGGCTTTCCAGTCGGAAACAACAATACCATCAAAATTCAGACGGCCTTTTAATACATCGGAAATCATGGCTTTGTGTGCGTGCATGGAAATACCGTTCAAGGTATTGAAAGATGCCATGACAGAAGCTACACCTGATTGAATGGCAGCCTGATAGGGGGGGAGTAAATAGTTTACTACCTCTTCATGATTCAGCGTTGAATTACCCACTTCTATGCCAAAATCTGTTGCTCCGTCACCAATAAAATGTTTTGCGGTGGCCATTACGCGAGCGCTATCATCCTGATTCTGATGGCCCTGAACAGACGCTGTGGTTAAGGATGTAGTCACTTCGGTACTTTCCGAGAAGGCCTCATAGACGCGACCCCATTTTTCATTAAACGGTATGGCAACACAGGGTGAAAAGACCCAGTTGAAACCTGTCGCTTTCGATTCTACAGCAGTAATGGCTGCTGCTTGCTCTACCAGGTCAGCATTTCTTGATGCACCCAGACCAATATTGTGCGGAAAAATTGTAGCGCCTTCGTAGGTATTTTGTCCGTGTACTGCATCGACTCCAAATAATAAGGGAATACCTAAACGGGTGGATAGCGCCTGCTTCTGGAACTCAGAAAATTTGGCCTGCCATTCCACCGCATCGTTACCAGGCAGCGGACCCTGGGTGTGAATGACTGATCCGATGAATTTATTCTTTACATCCTCAAGGGTGATATCATCAAAATGCCGGACCTGGGTCATCTGACCGATCTTTTCATCGAGGGTCATCTGTGCTATCAGCGATTCAATTTTCTGATCTGTTTGCGGGTCTGTTTTGATTGATGTCTTCATCCGCTTGATGCAGTTATTTTAGTATGCCTTGATTTACATGAACCATCAGCCGAACTACATCTCCCGTTCTCCCAAACACTTTCTTGCTCAGGGCCGGATCCAGTTTCAGCTCTTCGGATTTTGACGAAGATCCGTCAGAAAGAATTATTTCGAGGCTGTTTTTATCTGCGAGTTTATAAACTACCGGAACCTGGCAATACGTAAAGCACAACGACTGCTTTTCCAGGGATAACTCCTTCTGTTTTCCATGAACATCGATGTAACGGAATTCTTCCTTCTCAGTCAGAAATTCCTCTTTTCTGAGCATACACGGATTAAAGATTAACCGGCTGTTGTCTACAAAGACCCCCAACTCTCCGAAGCGCGACAAAATATCTTCTTTCACTTGTCCGGTCATACCGGGCTGCTGTGCGCCTTTAGTTGCAGGGGTATGTGAATAAGGATCTGTCGGGAAAGCTCCGTAATGCGAAGGGGATTTGTGAACCCCAATCCCTTCATTAATCTCATAATAGTGTTCCAGAAGTTTGCCGACTGTGGTTTCGTTCTCTTGATTATGCATGGCATTCAGGCAACATTCCTGCGCGGCCAATTGCAGTTTGGATACCATGTGCCAGTAGATTGAACCCAATCCTTCATAACCGTAAAATGTTCCGGATCTTCCTGTAAATGCCTTATGGTTAAAAATCTTTTCGAAGATTTGCAGCACCGCTGCTTTATCGGAAGGTGTTACCGGATAGCCGGTCTTATCCAGTTCATCCAAAGCCTGCTGAAGATCAGCGGCATTCTTGAAATTGCCGTTAAAGTGAAATCCACCGGTTGCATCTTTCTCAACAATCCGGGTATTGCCATCTTTTGCCAGATTCGTCAACAAGGCTGATTTGTTGATCTCCGATTCAGGTATTGTATTCTTTGTCAGAAATCCAGGCAGATCTTTATTGGGATAGAGTATATAACTGTACTGATCTTCACGGAAAAGACTGCTTGATTTTAGAGCATCCAGCGTTTCCAATGCTTGTGTCGCTGATAAATAACCCGAACTCAACACAGCTACTTGTCCTTCAAGCATCTCGCTGAGATAAGAGACAGAGACTTCTTCGCTGTTTTCAAGCGTCATCAAATTGTACGCGTGATATAAGTTGTCGTTGCGTTTGTTGGCACAAATTGTATGGTCAAGCCAGCGAAGGCATAGTGTTGAAAACTCCTTCAGTTTTTTGACTGACAATACGCTGCGATTGTCACTAAACGAGTGATTGTAAATCTGTGCCCTGTAATGGCTGGCCGCTATGCCTAATCCATCCAACACAGTTTTACGGTCCTTATTCGATATCGATCCGGAAAGCAGATGCTGATGGCGGGAAAGCACTTCAGTGGTATTATGAAAGAAAGTCATTAACTCCTCCGAAATACGCACTTCATTCACTGTACTATGTTCAAGGCACGCTTTAAAAAATGTCAGGAATCTCCGCAGGTAGCAAAGCGTTACGACCGATACACCGTTACCAACAAGGGCATTATTGGCGTCATTCCATTCCGGGCGTTGGGTGTTCATCCAAATGCCGCCCTCCGGAATAAAATTTGAAATCTTAGCCAGTACCGAAGCCAGAATTTTTTCTACGAAATTAACGTGATGAATACCTCCGTTTTTATTGAGTAGCAAAGCACTGTCTGCACCGAGCGCTGACCAGCGTTTTTGTATTTCCTGATCTAGTTTATGGTCAAAGTCGATGGTGTCTTTCGGATTCTTCAGGATGTCTTCGTACGGTTTAATTTTGTACGGAACGTTGGCGTAGACAAAAACATCATCGGTGAAATAGCTGGCCAGTTTGCCTGGCGTGTGACTTTCGGCAAATTCCAGAAATTTCAGCAGATAAATAATCTGATGATCTCCCCAATACCCGATGTACGACCAGGGGTCATCGGCTTCAATGCGCTCCCAATCGATACCGTGCTTGGTGATGCGATAGGGGTTGTAGCCGTCAAAGGTTGACGCATTCAAAAATTTGAAGATCATACCATCAATAAACTCCGGGTAGGAGTGCGCCAGGGCTTCCCAGTTCTGAAAGATGTCCCGCCAGTTACCGGCATAATCCAGTACCTTGGAACCATCCGATTCATTACGTGTATTGATGGAAAATTGATTCCACGGTCTGCTGGGGTCACCATGCCTGCGGCTGAATTTCAGTGGCAGGTATTCCATACACAAACGCTTCAGGTTGGAATCGGCTGATTGAATCGCCAACTCTTTTAAGGCAGTCAATGAAAACTCATTGGGGAGTTTTGCAATGCGCTCTTGATGAAGTTCAAAAACCTGCTGATTAGCTTTTAATAGGTAAGATTCAAAATCACCTTTTTCAATCTGATAATGATTATCAAAGATGCCACCCCTCATGATGTTAAACATCACATTGGCAAAGTGCCGGGTATCGCGCAGTTTATCAGCTGTAAGCTGCAGACCATCGGCAGCGGCATTTAGCTTGATGAGTTGCTCATTTCCTGAAGCAATGTCTGCTTTAATTTTTGAGATAAGCTGCTGGTCTGTTTTCAGGGTATGTGCCAGGCTGATAATTTGTGAGGCGCTTTTATTGACATCCGTAATAATTGTCCATTCCTTCTTACTTCCGGACTGCAGTGTTATATCTGCTTGAATAAAATAGGCACCTTTTTCGGCCTTGATGTCTTCTTCCTGCTCAACGGTAATTCCCTTTCTGAAGCTGTCGAGTTGCAACGAGGAGAGAAGACGTTTTGCATTCTCCAATCCGATAGACCAGGCAATATTGGCTTTTAATGCTTCGCTGGGTTCCGCCTTATCTACGATGATAGCGCTCAGGGCATAGATACCGATACCACTCTCTTTTTCAAGTTCATTTCTCTTGTAGGCATCCACCAGGTTGCTTCGCACTCCCTGAAGCGCACTCCCCACACCATAAGGCATGATGTTTTGGATACCATCAA
>JALOMI010000064.1 GCA_025455465.1 Cyclobacteriaceae bacterium
TTCCAACCAGCTATTCAACTGCTTTTCATCTACCGGTAACTTTCTGTCATAATTGTATTTATGCCGGTATAAGGCCTTTCGCTTGCCATTCATCGCCAGCTGAAATTCCCGCTCGTTTGTATCGCTTATATTATGTATGACGTTCTCATAATCTTCCATGATCTGATCAAAAATTTCCCGATCAGCAAAGTACAGGTTTGGATAAAGGTAACCCCGGTAGGAACGGAATGTAGTCTTCTCAATATTTGCTTCAACGTATAATTGGCTGATGTAACCACCGCGGAGGATCATATTCCGGTAAACAGTCAGGCGCGGATTATCATTGGTATTTTTCTCAATCCATGTGAGCATCCGATCGACTTTATTGCGATGGCCAAATTGATAGAGAATAGCCAGCACATTCTGATGATTGTTAAACATCCGACCGAGTTCGAAATAATTCTGTTGCCCCTCCTTTAACAGCGTAGTAAAACATAACTCAAGATTATCAGCATCACCCAGCGCTGCATACAACGAGGACACTGTATGATAGCCACTGTTAAAATCATTAGGCTGCCTTCCATTCGGCTCATAACTGCCTTTCGGGTAATAGGTATTAAACGACATTTTTGAGGTACTGCTTCCAAAAGGAGAAATGGACTCTGTTATTTCTCTGATTTTGTTCTCTGATGGATCACCTAATGTCAACCAATACTGCAAGGCAACATTCAGCTCGAACGGAACAGCTGGTTTAAAAAGTGAAGGATCTTTATAGAATTTAAGCACTAATTCGCGATTGTTTTCCAACGCCTTTTTAAGAAGGGAGAGCTTCTCTTCATCCGGATTATAATACCAGTCGCGAGCCAGGATTATAATAAACTTATTGCGTTCCAGGAGGACATTCTCCGGCTCCGAAGAGTTAATGAGTGCAGTAGAATTCTCATCAATAAAGTTCAGGAGTTCATCGATCAATTCACCTTCAAGCCTTTTGTCAATGTATTGTAATGTACGGTATACATCAATAGCCAGACTGAATCTGCTTTTCAGGTCAAGCCCTTGTAAATACGGAATCAGTGTTCCCGGCTGATAGCGTTCTTCGGTTATCAGGTATATGGCCTTATTCTGTATACCAACTTCTTCACTTTTTATCAGCTGCATAGCCTCGCTCCGAATTCGCTCGATTACCCGCTCATTTTTCTTTTGTTCTGCATCATACCAGTAAAAGCCGCTCAATACCAACATGATGATCACTGCCAAAACCGTGGCTATGCGTTGGGGGCCGTACTTCATAAATGCGCGAGTGACAATTACTTTTCTTGCGCTTTGCTTCAGGAATGACTGAATATCACCCAGTGTCTCTTTACTCTCAATGGTGGCTTGTTGCTTATCATCCTGTATATCGGAGTAGCGCCTCAGCCAGGCAGCATTAGGCTTGCAGGTGTTGTACCAGTTTTCAAAGTAGGTAAGCGGACCGATAGGTAATAAAAATCCACTGCTTCTTCCACTCTGCTTCCAGCGATTAAGTTGCTTTCGGAAGTCCAGGTAGGTGGAATAAAACTCAAATTCCTTTTCAGCCCACCGTGTGAGTTTGCTCCAGTTACGGATGAGACTTTCATGAGTAATGTCCAGAACAGTTTCCGCTGTTAAATGCTGACTGGCTGGATCATCGGTAATGAACGGTCGAATAAAGGAGTTTCCCTCCTGCCGGAAAATATTCAGCACCTCACCCACAACATCGGGAGTAAATTCCGGTGTATTGATAATCTCTGTAATCTCACCAAGGGTCATCCGGTTTCGTACAGCACGGCTATTGTCAATTTTAGTGAGACAACAAAAAGCATTGACAATAATTCGCTTGGCGTCATGCTGGCTTAACGGTTTTTCCGGATGGTTGCGGTTATAAAACTCCCAGGCATTTTCATACAACGTACTGGCATGTATCTCAATGATTTTATGCAGACCAGTTGTCTTGTAAAATTTTTTCTGACTGTCCGGTAACGATGAAAACCATGTCTGAAACCGCACTTGCTCCTCATCCGGCAAATCACCGGCCGACATCCCTCCCACCATAGCATAATGAATCAGGTCCATTTCTTCCTGACCGCTGGCAGCTGCCCTCCACACCTGGCTGAGCGCATGCTGAAGTATGGGTAACTGATCTACCCCTTCGGCTATATCATAAACGAGGCGCTCGATCAGTCGCTGTGATATCCGGTTTCCGCTTAATATGGCCGGCTCCTCAATCACCTGCTTCAGGTCTTTGCGTTTTAACCGCGGAACAAAAAATTGTGAAAACCCGATGTACTCCGGCAATCCGCGGAACGCTGAACATTGTCCGATATAATCAGACCGCATGGTACACACAATGTATACCGGCAGATTACGCTTAATGGCAATTCGTGCTGTTTCAAGAATCAGGTTTACCACAATCTGCGAATCCTGTGAAGGAATTTCATTGTGGTAATTTTCCGGATTGGTGAAAAATTCTTCAAACTGGTCAACAATAACCATCAGGTTAGCTGCTTTCCGTCTACGGTCACGTTTTTCCGAATCAGAAAAATTGCTCCATGATGCCTCTTCCTCATCGGTATAAAATTCAGAATTAGTATAGAGGTCAATGAGGGATGAAAATCCCCGGTTCAATTCGGTCTCGATGGTAGGCGTGCTTTTACCAAACTTATCGGCAAGCGCCACAGCCATATTTTTCACCGGACTCCGCTCAGGCCTGAAATCAGCTACCACCCAGTTGGTATAACGTGCTTTGAAAAATCCTGCGCGGGCATTGGGTATTAATCCGGCATAGATCAGCGATGATTTTCCTTCACCGGAAGCACCGGTTACCATCAGAAACTTATTTTGCTCGAGTAGTGACGTGATCTGATCAACCTGATAGTCGCGACCTTTAAAATAAAGACTCTCTTCTTCCGTGAATGATCGAAGACCAGTGTATGGGCATATGTTGGTAAACTCAGATGTTTTCATCGATATAATTTATCCATTCGGTCTGATCAAGTGGTAATCCACTATCGTACTTCCTCCAGGGTGAAGGATTCATTCGTCTACCCTTTGCATATCCCGTTAACAAGAATCTATAAAATATCGCCTGATCCGTATCAGACAGTAGCGGTGGAAAACTGATTTGCCCTGCGTATAATCTTCCATGAAAGCCATACGCCAATGCCATCCTTTGCTGCGCGATGGATTTGGCACTTAAGTTCTTGATCAGTTGGCTAGCCTCAGGTGTATTTTTTTCCGGATCATGCAATGTCATAGAATAGGCCAGCAACTGCCGGTGAGGTTGACCGGTGGTAATGGCACCAACCCGTTTCATTTCAATCAGTGATGAATCCTGTAAACGTTTTGCCGCCTCTTCATTCCCGCGTTCAAGCCGAAGAGTTATTGAAGAAAATGCATATATAGAAGAGCGATTAATCGGCTTTTTAAAGTCTTCAATGAGACTATAAGCTTCATCGAAATGACCATGTTGTGTAAAGGCCTTAACGGCATAGGCTATCATTCTTAATGACTGACCATTTGCTTGGTTTGTAAATTCTTTTGACCGAAGCAGATTAAGAAAAATATCCGGCTTAAGTCTGCTGTAATACCGGAACATGGCTGTTGTATCTCCGCCTTGTTGCGCATCATAACCTGCATACAAGTGCAGCCAATTCAAATCAACGGATTCTGTATCCTGCCGGTCAGCCAGCTTTTCTTCCAACTTGGCAAAAACTTCGGTCTGTATGGGCTCTGCTACAAAATAACAAGGCACCCAGATTTTCTGATTATAATCTTTGAACCAAATCGTGAGGTAACCCAACTCAGCCTCAGACGGGTAAAATGTATCAAATAAATTCTGCTCCAGTATAAAATTCATCCAGACATCGGTGTAGTAGAAAAACATAAATGAGCGGGGTTCCTGCGGATGAAACCTGTAACGTATATCCGGATAGACAAACAGGAATTGTCTCGGCATGACAAGCTGATCAGCTCCCGAAACGCCTAATACAGAAATTCGTTCATTACGGAATTTCGAATCAACTTTATTAAAATTACTCACTGCCTTTTCAAAGTATCCGTAGGCTGATTCTTCTCCATATCCAGCTTTCTCTTTGCTTAGCGACTTCAATATTCCTTCATTTTTATAAGACAACGCCAGCTGGAAATGTCGGACATCCGGATCGGATATGGTTGCATCAATCACGCTGCGATACTTGTTAAAATAGCTGCTTAATCGATCCTTACTTGTGAATTGCAAAACAAGATTAGAATTAGCATCCATAAATGAATACAAGTGAAGATTAGCCGGAGCACCGTAGTAATACTGCAGCGTTCTGCCAATCATTCGATCATAGAACTCTTCCTCTGAAATTCTTTTACGCTGGCAATAGCCTTTGACAAAAGAATCAAGTTCTTCACCAGTTTTACCATAAAGAAAAAATGTCGCGGCAATGTGCGCTGCATTATCTGCCCCTGCTGCGTAATCCTGCTGAAAATTTTGCTGGCTGTAGCGCAGCAGCGTATCCATGCATTGCAATGCTTTAGCACTGTTACCTTGTGAAGCATACAGGTAGGCAATCAACTGGTATAAACCATTATGTCGAAAGCCATAGTCCTGCGGGCCACGAGCAAGAAATTTATCTTTCTGGTAATTCGTTTTTACCCAATCCGATTGGTTTCCATTCTCAAAGGGTGATAACACGGCAAGCCATTCCACCCGTTGCTTTTCAGTAGCCGAATAGTTAATCGCATGTTCTATGGCCAGGTTAACATTCTGCATATCGTGAAAATCAACAGGTTGCTTTTCAAGAATGAAGGAAACCCACTCGGCAGAACGTTTGGCATTTTGCTGTCGCCAAAAGTCAATTTTCGGATCGGGATTATGCTGGTAGGCAAACTCGAGCGTAACCCTGAATTCATTAATCCGTCTGAGCACCTTGGCCAATTGCTCTGTTGATAATTTTTTATAATCGAAGAGACTTAATAAACTATCAGTAACCTGTAAGCTTTGGAAAATTTCTTCCTTTGGTTCATCACCTCCGAACAGAACCAATGCAGTAGCTATGCCAGCTGTTACATGTTGTCGCTCAAATGGATCTTGTATGGAATTTGAAATCTCATTAATTGTTGTTCTGCCCATCCTGAGTTCTTCAACCAGGAGGTTTATCCGGTCGACATAACTGACTTTTGGATTTGCCGCAAAGACTAAAGCTTGCTGATGGATCGATTTTAGCACATACTCATTCTGCCGCATAATATAATCGCGCACAGCGAACGAACTCAGAGTAAGTATGATCAACAACCCAAATACGGCAGCAATTTTTCGCACCCCATACCGCATAATCGCTCGGGTTACGGCATGTTTACGGGCACTTTCACGTAAAAATTCCTGAGCATTACCAAGCACCTCGTTAGCCCTTTCAAGTTTTTTATGATGAGCAATATCTTCCGGCAGGTAACGTGCTATCCAGTAAACATTGGGCTTGACTTTATTATACCAGGTCTCGAAATAGGTAAGCTGACCGATCGATAATAAAAATCCATTTGACTTATTACTTTCTACCCAACGATTTAGCTGCTGTTCAAAATCCTGTGAAACAGCATAGTTATCAAACTCTTCTTTAGCCCATGCCTCAAGATATTCCCAGTTTCTGATTAAGCTTTCATGAGTAATGTCTAAAACAACCTCATCGCTCATGGAATGTGATTCCGGTTCATCGGAAATAAATGGGCGGATAAATGTGTTGCCCGGCTCACGGAATATATTTAGTACTACCCCAACTTCCTTGGCTGTATACTTCTTATCCCCCAGGATATTGGTGATCTCCGACAAGGTCATCCGGTTGCGGACAGCCCGGCTCTGATCAATTTTTGTGAGGCACGTGAAGGCAACCTTTATAATTGTCTTGGCATCTTCATCGGCAATGACATTACCCGTCTTGGTTTCATAATACCTCGCTGCCTGTTCGTAGAGTTTATTGGTGTGTGTATCCAGAACATTCTGAAGATTGGGTTCGTGGTAACAGGCCTGGATTTCTGATGGTAATGATTCGAACCACTTTTTGAACCGATCGATGTGTTCATCCGGTAATTCATTCACGGGCATCCCCCCGACCATGGCGTAATGGATCAAATCCATCTCTTCATTGCCATTGTTGGCAGCCACCCAAATTTGATTGAGGGCATGTTGCAGGATAGGCAATTGATCAACACCTTCAGTAAGATCATGAATCAGGCGTTCAGTAAGTCTGCGTGTAATACGATTTCCGCTGAGGGTTGCCGGTTCTTCAATAACCTGCTGAAGCTGGGACCGATTTAATCGTGGTACAAAAAACTGAGAAAACCCGATATATTCCGGTAATCCACGGAAGGCTGCACACTGACCGATAAAGTCGGAGCGCATGGTGAATACAATATAGATGGGTAAATTTTCTTCCAGTGCTATCCGGGCTGTCTCAAGCAGTAAATTGAGCACCAGGTTGGAGTCGCGGGAAGGCGCACCACGATGGTAATTCTCAGGATTGGTAAAGAATTCCTCAAACTGATCGACAAGAATCAACAGGTTGGCAGCCTCGCGTTTTATAGCAGCCCTGCCGGCATCATCCGCATCCTGCCATTGCACAGAATCCGGATCGGTATAGCGTTTTGAATTTCTGTACAGATCAACCAACGCAGAGAAGCCGTGTTGTAACTCCGACTCAACTGTGCTGACGCTGGCGATATCCAATTGGTCAGCAACTGACTTGCAGAGATTTTTGAAAGGCGATCTCTCCGGACGAAAATCGGCCACACACCATTGCGTATACTTCGATTTTAAAAACCCTGACCGGGCATTGGGAATAATACCCGCATAAACCAGGGAAGACTTACCATCACCGGAAGCTCCGGTAAGCATAAGAAACTTATTCCGCTGTAATTGCTCGGATGCTGATTCAATATTCTCTTCGCGTCCTTTAAAATAAAGCGATTCCTCCTCGGTAAAGGAACGAAGACCGGTATAAGGGCAGATCTGGTACTCTTCGAACATGATATACCCCTATTTAAAATCAATGACGGTAGTGTATACTTTCTTTACTTCAGCTGGCACCTCTTCTTTAGGAACGATAGTGGATACCACTTTTGGCGCTTTGAAATTTCTGGCCAGGTTGGATTTCGGATCGTCTTCACCTACAAGAAATAACGGAGTGGGCGAAGATGCTCCACCCACCTGCTTCCAGATTTGTTTAATGAACGGCAATGCCCAGTCGGCCGCATACTTGAAATAGACAACCGCCAGTTTACTTTTTGGAATTTGTTGCGTGGAGATTTCCCGGTACTGGTCCTCACCATCCGGCATGATATTCATGATCTCTACCGGGTATTCAAGACTTAACCGATCGGTTATAATTTTTGCTTCGTGCTCATCCTGCTGATTAAATATGAAAAAGATATCGGTGTCTTTGGAATCATACTCGACCGAATCCTGCTTCATCATCACCACACGAATATCGTCTACCAGCTGCATGGCTCCCTGACTGTTGGAGAACATCATGTTACGCGTGATGTTGTTCCGGATGTATTTGATAAAATTCTGCTGTGCCGGTTTCATCGCACCCGCTTCGGGAGTTAACCAGATAAATGAATTAAAATCAGCCTGACCGATGTCAATTATCCGCTTGGCTTCCAGAAACTGATATTGAGGAAATGATAACTCATCATCGGATTCAAACCGCCTTCCGAATTCACCGCTAAGCATATGCAGCGAGCAGGCACATTTCGCCATCTCTTCCTTTACACGGGATTTAAAGGTCTCATCGTCTGCCGGACAATCCGTTGCCGGTAAGACATTGAAACCTGCTTTTTGCAGAATGATTGCCATTTCTTCCCGCTGCTCCTTGAGATCGGAAGAAGTCCAGGCGAGATATACATTGGGCCGTTGCCGGTCAATTACCTGCACCTTAATGGCAGACGGCAATGATGTGCTGAAGGTGGTAGGAATAATTTGTCTTGCCGTGATATCCTGGGATGATACCGGCACTTGAACACCCCGGTCTTTTGCCTTTATACCTTGAACGATATCCTTGATGGCATTGGCCAGCTTATTGATTTGGTTACGATACAGCACTCTTCCACCGGCAACACCCAACTCATCATCCACCGGGCGCAACGGACGATTTACACCGGCATCGCGGTAAATAAAATCGATGGAACGCAAAGCTCCGGATAATTCAGACTCCAGCAACCTGATATCATCGGAATCGATTTCATGTATTTTAATCGGCAGGATCCTTGAGGCAACATTGCCATTTAGCAATTGAACCATACGGCCAACGTCATCCGCCTCACATTCATTTTTAAACACCTTAAATTCCTGCTTCCAGGCAAAAGAATTGGTATCACAATACGTTTGCGATACGATAGGAATAAAGATCAGGGATTTGATTTTAGAATTAATGGACTGGTCAACATGGTGAGTTTCCTGCAGCCCTTCTTTGGGATTTTTATCAAAAAAAATGGAGAGCTTGTCCTTAACTGTGGCGTCAAGTTCAAACTGCAGTTTCTCGACAAACTCAGTTACCCATCCATCATACTTATTATCATTATGACGGTAACTGACAAATATATCATAGGAATAACCTGGGAGGATGGAGGGCATAGTACGGTAGTGGTTGCGGAATATTCTCCCATTTTAGGGAAAAATCCCGGTATTATCAACTAACCACTACCCGTCAGAGCAATTGCTACCCTCGCTGAATCCTTAAACTTCAAACTTCGACAACGCCCGGAGGTATTGCGCCCGTTCGAAACGTGCAGGATGAGGCACGTTCATGGCGCTCATACTGCCCTGCATCTGCTTAACAGATTCATATTCATTCTCCGTCATCCATTCAACCATAGTTTGTTCCACATTGCGGATTTCGGGGATGCCCTTCTTCAACAGAATAGAATTCAACATGGCTACATTGGCGCCTGCCATCATGAGTTTGATCACGTCCCAGCCGGTATGAACACCGCTGGTGGCCGCCAGGTCAGCTTTGATTCTCCCTTTCAATAAGGCGATCCAGCGCAACGGTAAACGCATATCGTAAGATTTGCTCAATACGATATTTGGCTGCACTTCCAGATTACGCAGATCGATATCAGGCTGATAGAAACGGTTAAATAGTACCAGTCCGTTTGCGCCTGCCTGATCCAGTTGCTGGGCCATATTGGCCAGGTTGGAGAAGTAGGGGCCGAGCTTTACCGCCACCGGTATCTTCTTCACTTTCTCTTTCACCTGTTTCACAATGTCGATGTAATTCTGCTCTACCTCGGCACCGGTCATATTCAGGTTAGACGGGATGTAGAAAATATTTAACTCCAACGCATCGGCACCGGCTTCTTCAATCATTCGTGCAAAGTCGGTCCAGCCGCCCATGGAATAACCGTTCAAGCTGGCGATAACAGGCATGCGGACAGCCATCTTCGCACGGGCAATCAGGTCGAGGTATTCATCCGGGCCGCTGCGGTAATCACCTACCTGCGGGAAGTAGGAGCGCGCTTCGACAAAGCTTTCTGTTCCTTCGGTGAGGTGATGCTCTAGTTCACGTTCCTCCTGTTCAAGTTGCTCTTCAAAGAGGGAATAGAGCACCACGGCTGAAGCACCAGAGTCTTCCATTAAACGGATATTGCTAACTTCTTCCGACAACGGTGATGCGGAAACCACAAACGGGTTCTTGAGGTTTAATCCCAGGTAATTGGTTGACAATTTCATAGTCAGTATTATTTAAGTACTTCAGCTGTTTTCTCTTCTGCTTTTTTTCCATTGAATGAACGCGAGGCGAGGTGTACCAGTTCCTGGTAATGTTCTTCGGCCTGGTGCTTGGCCATCTCGTAATACTTCTTCGCTTCTTCCGGATGTGATTTCCACAGCATCTTGAAGCGGTTCTCGAGGTTCATGTATTCTTCAACAGATAACTTCTTCGGCTGAGAATCGATGATCAGCGGATTCTTTCCTTCCTTTTCAAGATCAGGATTATAGCGGTAGAGTACCCACTGGCCGGAGTCGATGAGCGCCTTCTGATGTTGCAATGGTGCTTCCATATTGATACCGTGTGCGATACAGTGTGAGTAGGCAATAATAACGCTCGGACCATCATAGTTTTCAGCTTCAATGAACGCCTTCAGTGTCTGCAAATCCTTCGCACCAAAGGCAATTTTAGCCACATACACATTGCCGTAAGCCAACGCCATCATGCCGAGGTCCTTCTTCTTACCCGGTTTGCCACCGGCAGCGAATTTCGCAATAGCGCCTGTTGGAGTAGCCTTCGACATTTGCCCACCGGTGTTGGAATATACTTCCGTATCGAGCACAAGAATCTTTACATTCTTGCCGCTAGCCAGCACGTGATCGAGGCCGCCATAACCGATATCATAGGCCCAGCCATCCCCACCAACAATCCAGACACTCTTGCGCACGAGGTAGTCGGCCAGGTTGTACAGGCGTTCGGTATGTTCACTGGTTTTTCCTTTCAAAATACTCTTCAGTTGCTCCACCCGATCGCGCTGGGCGTTCACACCGGCTTCTTCTTTCTGATCGGCATGTAAAATTGCATTGGCTAGTTCTTCACCGATCTCACTGCGCAGTTCATCCACCAGGATTCTCGCATTGGATTCATGCTGATCAATAGCGAGGCGCATACCCAGTCCAAACTCGGCATTGTCTTCGAACAACGAGTTCGACCAGGCCGGTCCTCTGCCCTGCGCATTTTTAGCATACGGTGTCGTAGGTAGGTTGCCTCCGTAGATGGAAGAACATCCGGTAGCATTGGCGATTACGGTTCGATCACCGTAGAGCTGAGACAATAACTTGACATACGGTGTTTCACCGCATCCGGAACAAGCACCGCTGAATTCAAACAACGGGCGCTGTAATTGCTGCTGCCCGATGGAGTTGATGTTGATCTTGCTGCGGTCCATATCCGGAATGGCATTGAAGAATTCCCAGTTCTTCGACTCCTGTTCAAGCAATGGATGTATGGGTTCCATATTCAGCGCCTTCAGGCTGACGTTGGATTTGTTCTTTACCGGACAGGCTTCTACGCAAACACTGCATCCCGTGCAGTCTTCCGGTGAAACCTGGATGGAGTATTTTAACCCTTGCTCCTTCCATTCCTTCTCGCGGCTGTCGGTATACTTGAATGTAGCGGGTGCACCATCGAGGGCTTTGCCGTCAAATACATTGGCACGGATCACGGCATGCGGACAGACCATGATACACTTGCCGCACTGGATACAGATGGACTCATCCCACACGGGTATCTGCAAGGCGATATTTCGCTTCTCATACTGAGCGGTGTTCGTAGGAAATGTACCGTCAGGCGGGAATGCGCTAACCGGTAATTCATCACCCTGACCTGCGATAATTTGTCCGAGTACGCGCTTCACAAAATCAGGCGCGGATTCCTGCACCGGAGGTAGCAGATTGACCGCTGAATTAATCGCAGACGGAACCGGAACTTCAAAGAGCTGTTCCAGCGAACTGTCTACCGCTTTCACGTTCATCTCCACCACACGGGTACCTTTTTTCTCGTACGCCTTCTTAATGGAGTATTTAATTGCCTTGATGGCTTCTTCTTTCGGTAGCACTCCGGAGATGCCAAAGAAACAGGCCTGCATAATGGTGTTAATCCTGCGGCCCATACCGTTTTGTTCGGCCACCTTTTGGGCATCGATGATGTAAAACTTCGCCTTCTTTTTGATTAGGGATTGTTGTATCTGCTTGGGCAATGAATCCCACACGGTTTCAACAGACTGGTCTGTATTCAAGAGGAAGCATCCTCCTTCTACCAGCAAATCCACCATGTTGATTTTCTTTAAAAAGATAGGCTGGTGGCAGGCTACAAAATTAGCCTTCTTAATCAGGTAGGGTGAGTGTATGGGCTCTGGTCCAAAACGCAGGTGCGACACCGTCATTGATCCGGATTTCTTCGAATCATAAACAAAATAGCCCTGGGCATGATTATCGGTGTTTTCACCGATAATCTTGATGGAGTTCTTGTTCGCACCAACGGTACCGTCAGCGCCAAGTCCGTAGAACACAGCTCTCACCACACGGTCGGATTCCAAATTGAAATCGGCATCAAATTCGAGACTCTTATGAGTTACATCATCAAGAATACCAATGGTGAAATGATTCTTGCCTCTGCCCTCCTTCAGGTTCTCGAACACGGCAATCGCCATGGCCGGAGTAAATTCTTTGGAAGATAATCCGTAACGTCCGCCAATAACTTTCGGCATGTTGGCAAATGGCGTAGTGCCTTCCGCATAGCTCTCCATGATGGCATGGGATACATCCAGGTATAAGGGCTCGCCTGGTGCACCGGGTTCTTTGGTACGGTCCAATACAGAAATGGCCTTTACCGTTGAGGGAATTGCATCCACTAGTCTACGAACATCAAACGGACGGAACAGGCGCACTTTAATGAGACCTACTTTTTCGCCTTTGCTGTTGAGGTAGTCCACTGCTTCTTGCAGTGTTTCTGTGCCGCTGGCCATGGCTACCACAAGACGCTCGGCATCCGGGGCACCGTAATAATCAAATAGTTTATAGGCGCGGCCGGTCAGCTCAGCAAACTTATCCATCTGCTGTTGCACGATTTCCGGGCAAGCCAGGAAATACGGGTTGCAGGCTTCACGGTTCTGGAAGAATACGTCAGGGTTTTGTGCTGTTCCGCGTAATACCGGATTATCCGGAGTGAGTGCACGTTTACGGTGCTGGTGAACGAGTTGTTCATTCACCATCTCGCGTAACACCTTATCGTCTATCAATTCAACTTTCGCTACTTCGTGGGAAGTGCGAAAGCCATCAAAGAAATGAAGGAACGGAATTCGGGCTTCGAGCGTGGAAGCCTGAGCGATCAGCGCCATATCCATGGCTTCCTGCACAGAGGCCGAGGCGAGCAAAGCAAATCCTGTAGAGCGGGTGGACATCACATCGCTGTGGTCACCAAAGATTGACAACGCATGCGTAGCCACCGAGCGTGCCGTAACATGAAATACGGTAGAAGTCAACTCACCGGCAATCTTGAACATGTTCGGGATCATGAGCAGTAATCCCTGCGAGGCGGTGAACGTTGTGGTTAATGCTCCCGATTGCAGCGCGCCATGGACGGCACCGGCTGCGCCACCTTCGCTTTGCATTTCAACCACCGTGGGTATGTTACCCCAGATGTTTTTTATCTTCAGGGAAGACCATTCATCGGCCAGTTCGGCCATGGAGGAGGAAGGGGTGATCGGATAAATCGCGCAGATTTCATTGACCCGGTAAGCAACATAGGAACAGGCTTCATTGCCATCGAGTGTTACATATTTCTTTGATTTCATAGGCTTAATAGCATCTTAACTGGTGTAAAAAAACTTCCTTTAAAACGACCATAAGTTGCCGGGTGAACGCATGAGAATTCCTGATGGAAATCATTCAGAATCCTGATTTATGCTCGATGAATTGAGATATCGGAAGACTCAATATTGAGTATCCGAATCCGAAAAGGTTTGAAAAACGGTAGCTAATAATATCCGTATGCCATTTTTGATGAAGCTGATTTTCACGCAGAAGGCGCAAAAGATTCGCGGAGATCGCTACGGGATAGATCATCCATTCATATCTTTTTAATAA
>JALOMI010000262.1 GCA_025455465.1 Cyclobacteriaceae bacterium
CACATCAGTGCGGTAACCGTTTTCCTGGGGACGAAGATAATTCCAGACAAACTGGTCTTTTAATTCCTGTTCATATTCTCCCAGAAATGACGCTGTGTTGCGGTCGGCATAATTCTCCCATGGCCCGCGCCCGTAAAACCGGACATGAGCCAGTGATTTATCCAGCCGCAGCCGCATGCCAAAACGGGGCAGCTCCGGCAACTGCCTGCCTGACAGGTCTATCTCAGCATTTACTTTGATGGAACCATCTCGCTGAATGGTATAAACCACGGTATAGGGTGCATCAACGTCCGTGAGCCTCCATTTTACTTCAATGGTCATTCCCTCGCCCGGATGCTCCCTGGTTTGCACGGAAACGAGTTTCCTGTTTTGATGGGCAGACCGCCAAAGGCCGAGTCGTTCCGGCATCTGGCTTCCAAAATCGTTATCGGTCGGTGCCCGCCAGAAATAGGGCTCCGGGAAATTATCCAGCACCGGCCTTCCTCCCCTCGTGTACGCGGTAAATTCACCCCGCCTGGTATCAAAACTACCGGATACCTGGCCACTGGTGAATGTTATGACTCCGCTGTCATTCATAATCGCCAGAAGGCCGGACGGTGCAGCCTGTGTACTGAAGAATTGCCTGGTGTCAGCGCCAAACTGCTCACGCGCCACTTCATGTCCGGCAGGTATCATAGGCGAAGCCACCTTCGTAAATGCGAACACATTCAGCAAATATTCCGCATCTGTTCCGATAGGAGGCATATTGAGCTGTACATCACTTTTCGTATCCGGAGATGCAGACACAGAAAAATCCCCGGTTCCGATTTCAAGACCATTCTTCAGCAAACGCCATTTGAAGCCGAAATCATCAAGCCGCGTGAACTTGAAATTGTTCACCACTGTGATAACGCCTTTCCTCCAATCCTTATCCCGGAACAGGATGTTCTGGTAAACTTTTTTCACTTCGAAAATTCCCGGATGAACGGAACGGTCGGGGGCCACCAAACCATTGCCACAGAAGTTTTCATCGTGTTGCAAATGCCCCGCACCTAAATCACCACCATAAGCCCAGTAGGTTTTTCCGTTGACATCTTTTGCTTTTAATCCCTGATCGACCCAGTCCCAGATGAAACCACCCTGCATGTGCCTGCTGGAACGGATGATATCAAAATACGCTTGAAAGTTGCCGCTGCTGTTACCCATGGCATGGGAAAACTCGCACATAATGAAGGGACGTGTTTTGGATTGATCAGCGGCATAATACTTCATGTGGGTAATGGACGGATACATCGGTGAAACGATATCCGTATTGGATTCTTCCATCGCCTGTTCAAACATAACCGGCCGGGACGGATCGCGCTGCTTTATCCAGGTGTAGGCATCAAAGAATACCTTGCCGTTACCGCATTCATTGCCCATGCTCCAGATGATGACGGAAGCATGGTTCTTGTCGCGCTCCACCATGCGCTTGATGCGATCGGTTATCGCAGGCGCCCATGAAGGCAAATAGGCCGGATGCATCGACTGGTCAAAATTGCCGGGCACCACACCCATGCCATGAATTTCAACATTGGCTTCATCAACCACATACAAACCATATTCATCGCACAACTGAAGCCAGTATGGATCGTTGGGATAATGACTGGTGCGCACCGCGTTGATATTATACTGCTTCATTAACTGAATATCCTTCAGCATCAGCTCCCGGGTGGGAACGTGCCCCAGCACCTCATCGTGTTCATGGCGGTTAACACCGTGCACCATAATTTTCTTGCCGTTAACCAGCAGCTGTGCATTCCGGATTTCTACTTTCCGGAAACCAATTTTATGAGACACTGCCTCAATGATATTGCCGCTGTTGTCTTTCAACGTAATGACAGCGTTGTACAGGTAGGGAGTCTCTGCGCTCCACTTCTCCACATTCCTGATCGTTGCCGAGAACGATAACTCGCTTTGTTCTGCTGCAATTTTCTTCGCTAAGCTGATGACCTTCTTTCCGGCTTTATCATGAACTTCCAGCTGAACTGTTGTTGGTTGCATTTTAAGATTATTGATGTAAACGGTAGCGTTAAGAATACCGTTGACATACCGGGCATCGAGGTCCGCTTTTAATTCAAAGTCGCTAACGGATACATTATTCCTGGCAAACAGATATACATCTCGTTCAATACCGGTAAGCCGCCAGAAATCCTGGTCTTCCAGATAGCTTCCATCATGCCACCGATATACCTGTGCAGCAAGCACATTGTTGTCTTTGGTTAAAAACCGGGTGATGTTAAACTCAGCCGGTAACTTACTGGCTTTTGTAAAACCAACCGGCTGACCATTGATGTACAGGTACATGGCACCAGTAACCGAACCAACGTGAAGTACAATTTCCTTATCAGTCCAACTGTCAGGGATCGAAAAGCTGGTTCGGTAGGTTCCCACCGGGGCAAATGAATGATTGATGTAAGGAGGGTTGGCCGGAAACGGATAAATAATGTTGGTATATATCGGCAAACCAAAACCGTTAAGCTCCCAGTTTCCCGGTACCGCTATCGTTTTCCAACCCGCATCATTCAAATCAGTCTTGTAAAAATCAACGGGTCGGTGTTCCGGATGTTCGGCATAGTGAAACTTCCATGTGCCGTTCAAGGACTTATACCACGGAGATTGACTGAATTCATTGGTTAACGCCAATGCTTCATTGGGAAAAGCCATAAACGTAGCGCGTGGTGGCTCTTTATTGATGTCAACAATTTTTTCATTTTCCCATTCCGTAAATGTGAACGACTGGGCATAGCTTATATTCAGCAACAGACTGAACAAACAGGTAACTACTATTTTTCGCATAAAACAATGAATTATCATCTATATCATGTTCGATTCGATATCATTGCGATATCACTTCAGTGCCATTCCCAATTGCCACCTGATACATGGTCAGCGGCAAACGGAATATTGATTCGTAGGCCGGTTTCAACGAATCATACAATTCATCAATGGCCTCCTCCTTCACCAAGTTGATCGTGCATCCGCCAAAACCACCACCCATCATGCGGGCTCCAATGACAGCATTATTTCTTCTTACCTGATCAACCAGCCAGTCGAGTTCTTCACAACTTACTTCATACAAGTTGCTTAAACCGGTATGAGTCTCATACATTTTTTTGCCCAGGGCCCGGAGGTTACCCTGTTGAAGATCGGCACAACCAGAAAGAAGGCGGTTGATTTCCTGAACCACAAAACGGCTGCGCTGATCAATCAATTTATTCCTGGGCAGCACATACTGGTTGAGCATCTCTTCAGAAACATCCCGTAAGGCATGGACATCGGGCACGTGCTCCTGCACCCAGTTTACGGCAGTCTCACATTCCATACACCTGGTATTATAGGCTGTTGATGCCAGCGAATGTTTGACATTGGTGTTGAAGAGCACCACCTTGACACCATCCAGTTTAAAAGGCACGTATTCGTAGGCCAATGAACGGCAATCCAACTTGATCACGTGATCCCTTTTACCCATCATGGAAGCAAACTGGTCCATGATGCCGCACAAGACACCGGCATATTCATGTTCTGCCTTTTGTGCCATCCTTACCATGGTAAGTTTATCGAGTTTTGCCTGCAATACTTCGTTGAGAGCAAACACCGTAGCACATTCCACAGCTGCCGATGAGGACATGCCGGCTCCGATGGGAACATCGCTTACCAGAAGCGCATTAAATCCCTTCAGGGGTATTCCCCTGTTAACAAACTGTGCTGCAGAACCGAGGATGTAGTTTGGCCAACTTGCATTGGTCACCGGTCTCAAATCAGAAATCCTGATCGAAAAAGAATCATTAAAATCAACAGCTTGCAAGCATATCTCATCATCATCCCGAAGCGCGATGGCCATATAAGCTGCCTTATCAATCGCAGCCGGCAAAACAAAGCCCTCGTTGTAGTCCGTATGCTCTCCGATAATATTGATCCGTCCGGGGGAACGTACCACCAGGGGTTGCTGTTGAAACCGTTCTTGAAATTCACTGCGAAGCAGACCGACCAGATTCTCCATAATGATTAACCGTGCGATGAATATCTGACAAATAATGGTAAGATGCTGCCGTGCCGGATTTAAAATTTATTCATTTTGAGTCTGTCAGAATCAGAACATTATCAGGTATTAAATACCCCTAAAAGCGAATCCTTCTGTATTAACAGACTTCTTGAATAGATGCATGAATTATCGAATGCACAACGCTGCCAGCAGCTGCCACTGTGACCGTCATTCTCACTATCACCTTCATTAATATTCCTTCGATATGCTTATTTTTAAGAGGACGTTATACCGATAAACAGCCATGATTCAATTTGCACAAACCACTAAACTCCGGATGCCGGGATTCACCCTGATTACATCCCTGATTATCTTCTGTTTTATGTTTACTAATCCGGTATCAGCCCAGGATATTATCGGCCGCTGGGACCTGACCGTGGATATGAACGGCAAACCGGTGCCTTCGTGGCTGGAAGTGAAGAAGTCTGGG
>JALOMI010000263.1 GCA_025455465.1 Cyclobacteriaceae bacterium
TGACGTCTCTTGACCAAAGGTTAATCGATCATCTTGAGGAAGCGACTCCAGCGTATCTTGTTCAGGAAACTCTTGTTGGGATCGATGGATAACCAGATGAAAAAACCTTTGCCTACAATATGGTCTTCGGGAACAAAACCCCAGTAACGGGAATCCAGCGAGTTGTGCCGGTTGTCACCCATCATAAAGTAGTAGTTCTGATTGAAGGTGTACGAGTTTACTTCCTGACCGTTGATCAGCAGTTTCCTGTTTTCGATTTTTGCGTCTTTCTGAAAATCGTAATTCGCGATGATGAAACCGTACAAGGCCAGGGTGGAATCATTGATGGAAATAGTGCTTCCTTTTTTTGGTATCCAAAGCGGACCAAAATTATCAAGGGTCCAGTGGACGGTGTTTTCTGTTCCGGCACCATTGCCGTAGTATTCTGAGTAAGGGAAAATGGCAAACTCCTGATTCTGATTTTCAATTTCAACCGACTTGATAAACGGCATCGACTTAAGCTCAGCGGCTTTTTCCGGGGTAAGCCACATGATGTAATCCAGGCTGTTGTCATCCGGGCGGCCAGTCACCTGGTAATCTTCTTCACCTATGCCCAGTTTGTCGAGGTTGCGTTCGTTAATCAGCCCGGTGGCAGTAACCTTATAGCTGTACTGCACCAGCTTGTGTTCATTGAAGGGTTTGCCGTCAACAAATAACTGGCGGTCTTTTATTTCGAGTGTTTCCCCGGCAGCAGCCACACAGCGTTTGATGTAGTTTGTTTTCAGGTCGACCGGATAGTCCTTGTTTTCATTGAGTCGTTTTGGTGGGATATTGAAGACTACCACATCTCCGCTCTTCACCTCACCGAGGCCGGGCAGGCGATACTGTGGAAGTTGAATCCAGTCCACGTAAGAAGGGGCGTTGGTGAACCATATCTTCTGGTGGGTGAGCGGCAGTTGCAGTGGTGTTGCCGGTGTGCGTGTGCCGTAATGAAATTTGCTCACGAACAGAAAGTCGCCTACCAGTAATGAATTCTCCATGGATGGCGTTGGGATGGTATAGGCTTCCATAAACAAGAAGCGGATGAGCGTAGCTGCTACTACGGCAAAGGTGATGGCTTCAGCCCATTCCACCAATGCTGATTTCTTTTCTTCAGCCGGAAGTTCATTCAGCTTTCCGATGTATTGAACCGATGAATTGAAACCGAGGTAGATGAGATAAAAGAAGCCGGTGAAGATGATGAGGATCTGACTCCACAGGGAGTTCTTTCCGTAGCAACGCAACACTTCAAAGATCAGCACATAGTAGGCAAAGAAATTAACCACCGGTATGAGCAGGTAAATGAACCACCACTTTGGTTTACCCACCATATCCACCATGATCACAAATTCCGAATAGAAGGGGATGAGTGATTTCCAGGCATCGATGCCGGCTTTCTGGAATAATTTCCAATAGCCGACAGTTACCCCCAGGCGAATAATCAGGAAAGTTAGAAGTATTGAATTCACAGCTCAGTTCGTTTTAAAGGCCTGCAAATAAAGAGATAATTGGTCAGAATTGTAAAAAATCTTCCATGGTGAGCACGCCCTTACGCCCCTGAATCCACTCCGCTACCATCACCGCACCGCGTGCAAATCCTTCGCGGGAGTGGGCGATGTGTTTGATCTCGATATCATCGATGGAAGATGAATAGTTCACCACATGGGTACCGGGCACATCGTCAATACGGAAGCTGGAAATTGGCACTTCATGCGTTGCGGCATCGGTATGGTTCACCCAGCTGGTTTTACGGGGCATGTGTTGCATGATGCCCTGTGCCAATGAAATGGCCGTTCCGCTCGGTGCATCTTTCTTTTGGGTGTGATGCACTTCATCAATCTGGATGGCATAGTCTGGAAAATTGTTCATGATCCGCGCGAGTTGTTCATTCAGACGGAAGAAGATGTTAACACCAATACTGAAGTTTGACGCATAAAAGAATGTTCCATTACAGTGGTGCGTCAGTTTTTCTATTTCAGCCTTTCGTTCCAGCCAGCCGGTTGTTCCGCAGATCACGGGCAGGTTGTTTTCGACACAAAACTTCACATTCTCATAGGCGGCTTCAGGTTTTGAAAATTCAATGGCCACATCAGCGTTGATGCCCGGAAGTTCATGGCGGTTGGCGGAGGTAATGCGGCCGGCAATATGGTGACCGCGCTGAAGCGCAATTTGCTCAATCACTTTGCCCATTTTGCCGTAGCCCAGTAAGAGGATTTTCATGGTGCTGTCAATTCAGGTTAACCGTACAAGTATACGGCATCCGTGGAAAAGAAGCGGTTAAAACCGGAGTTTTACTGATAATCCGCCTGAGCGGCCGGTGAGCATATCCTGGCTGAATGTGGGTTCAAACCGCACATGAAGATTGGGATTCAGGTCGAATTCTTTCAGGTGTGCATCCACATGGGCATCGATCATTTGTAACACATACACACCCAACACCATAAGCAGCATGAAATCCCGTTCGCGTCTGTATCGGTCAACAATGGTCCGGAGTTGTGAAGTAGTAAAACCGGTGTTGGGGTTAATCGCATTCGAGCTCTCCAATCCGTTTTCCAGATTATAAAACAGTTCGCTGCGGTACTGGAGGTATCCGTCCTGGTAGAATTTGGCGTAGTAGCCGGTAAAGCCAAGCGCCCCGTAAACAATTGGAATCTTCCAGTATTTTTTAGTGTAAGCCTGGCCAAGTCCGGGAAAAACAGCGGCATACATCAGCGCTTTACCCGGCTGGTAGCGAAGCGCGTAGGTATTGAGCTTGACGGTGTCGGGTTCAGCGGCAGACACAGGTGTGTCCTGTTGTGCATTCACGAAGGCACAATGCGCAATAACCAACGCACAACAAAGAATACAACGCATATCCGGTAATGGCGACCAAAGATAACCGGATTTTAGTGCATCTTGAGGATGTCCAGAATCCGGTTTAAGTCTTCAATGGAAAGAAAAGGTATTTTGATTTCCCCTTTCCGGCCATCGCTTTTCACAACAACACGGGTGCCAAAGTGTGAAGAAAGTTGAGACTGCAGTTGATTTATTTCCCGGTTGACGGTTGAAGGGGTAGCCTCTTTTACAGGTTTGGCTTCAGGTTCCCTGGTCAGGTTGCGCACCAGTTCTTCCACCTTACGAACGGAGAGATCTTCATCCAGAATCTTCCGGAAGATGTACAGCTGCTGCTCCGGGTTTTCCACGTTGATGATGGCGCGTGCATGCCCCATTGATAGCTTGTTATCGCGTACAGCAATTTGAATATCGGGGGGCAATTTGAGCAGACGCAGGTAATTGGTAATGGTAGCGCGGTTTTTTCCCACGCGGTCACCGAGTTGTTCCTGCTTCAGGTTGCATTCGGAAATGAGCCGCTGATAGCTCAGCGCGATTTCAATGGCGTTGAGGTTTTCGCGCTGAATGTTTTCAATGAGGGCCATCTCCAGCATCTGCTGGTCATCGGCCGACCGCACATAAGCAGGGATCGTTTTCAGTCCGGCCAGCTGCGAAGCCTGAAAGCGTCTTTCACCGCTGATAAGCTGGTATTGGGCATGGGCCAGCCTCCGCACGGTTATCGGCTGGATGATGCCGTGAATTTTGATGGAGTCAGCGAGCTCGAACAAGGCTGCTTCATCAAAATGCGTACGCGGCTGAAACGGGTTTACTTCAATTTGTTCAACAGGTATTTCTGAGATGCTGCCCGAAGGTGACGGATGTATGACCGGTGCCGGCAATTCCACTTCGAGTTTCTCTTCCTTGTCGCTGTCGCTCAGCAGGGCGTTGAGGCCTCTGCCCAATGCTTTTTTCTTGCTCATTTCGATAAACCGTTTTTAGCCAAAACTTCGTGTGCCAGGTTCAGGTAGCTGATGGCGCCCTTGCTTTCCGCATCGTGAATGATTACCGGTAATCCAAAACTGGGCGACTCGCTCAGCTTGACGTTGCGCGGGATGATGGTTTGGAAAGTCATCTTGGAGAAATGGGTACGCACTTCTTCCACCACCTGGTTGCCCAGGCTGGTGCGCGAATCATACAGGGTCAGCAGGATGCCTTCAATCTCCAGCCTCGGGTTAAGGCGCGTCTGAATAATCTTGATGGTGTTCAGTAGCTTGCCCAATCCTTCCAAAGCAAAATATTCGCACTGCACAGGAATAATCACCGAATCAGCTGCTGTCAGCGCGTTGATGGTTATCAATCCCAGCGAAGGCGAACAGTCAATGATGACGAAATCGTATTCATCTTTCACTTTATTGAGCGCCTCCCGCATTTTTTCTTCGCGGCCGGCCAGGCTTACCATCTCTACTTCCGCACCGACCAGGTCGATGTGGGAGGGAAGAATATCCAGGTATTTGATCTGGTCGTTCTTGACGATGGCTTCCTGTGGCGGAACACCGTCAATCATGCATTCGTACAAACCGGTTTCCACTTCTTTCGGATTGATGCCCAGCCCGGAAGTGGAGTTGGCCTGCGGGTCGGCATCGACCAGCAAT
>JALOMI010000264.1 GCA_025455465.1 Cyclobacteriaceae bacterium
ACCAGAAGATCGACCTCGCCGTCATGATGCTGGGCAGCAACGACCGGCAACCGATCCGGGATGGCGGCCAAAGCGTCGAAGTGCTTTCGGAGCGCTGGAAGGAATTGCGAAACGGTCCCTATCAGACCGCTGTGATGCATCAATACATTGATTCCGTATACCAGGTGCTCAATCAGGAAGCCCAGCAGCGCAATTTTCAGCGCTGGCCCGTACTGGGAGAGTATGTATGGCCCAATTATTACATCGGACAAACCTATCAGCAGGAGGTAGTATGGCTGAAAAACTGGATCACCGAGCGAATGAACTGGCTGGATGAAAATTTATCGCTGTTGATCACCTCCATCGAAGAAGATCCATCCATATTGCACCTGAAGGTTTATCCCAATCCGGTGTCAGATCGGTTAACCCTTGAGTACCGTCCTTACCGAAATGAACCGGTAGCCGTGACAATGAGCACCAATCAGGGCCAGGTATTATCTGAACATCTGGAATATCCGCAGAAGGACGGAATCGTGCGCCATACAGTTGATTTGGGTACTTATCCAGAGGGCATGTACCTTCTTACCGTTACGACCAAATCAGGCATCCGCTATACGCGCAAAGTCATTCGCACCCGCTGATTGCTGTCAGGCGCTGCGCTTGTAGGTTACGTTCATGGTTTCCCAGGAAGCCATCCGGTTGATCAGTTGCAACTCATCATCCGTCAGCATCAGTTTCTTTTCATCATGTTGTGAAGTGAGGTAACTTTCGAGGGAAGGGTAGAACTGAAGTCTGTATTTGAATACGGCTTTGCTGCCGATGGCTTTTTTGAAATCGCGCAGGCTTGAGCGTTCATCGATCCAGAATAAACACAACAAATCATTCTCAGCGGTACCGGGCATGCTCGGGAAGCGGGAAGCCTGTAACTGGCGGGTAACTTCTTCTTTGAATCCGGGTTTTCCCGCTATATATATTGTCATCCACTCCATAAAAATTCATTTAATTCAGGTTTTACAAATAGTTATTAGGTTAAAAAGTACTTTTGGCAATCATTATTCAGGATATGCCGGTATTTAAAAAATTTATTGTAAGTCACTGTCATTCATTGATTTGCCATGTGTTTAATCAATGTCATGCGTTATAACGAAGGCGGTATGAATAAGTTTTGCTGCGACTGTTTTATCCGGTAACTATTTTGCGATGAAATGGGTGCCAGTTCATTCATAGATGCGCTGTTTGCTGTAATTTGACGGCACGACAATCGTTTGCTGATGAACAGTTCCAACGCCTTCCGGCAAGGGTACCTTCCGAACAATGAAGTACGGTTGGTTAAGTCCGGTTGCGACTATTTTGACCTGCTGGAAGAACTGATCAACCGGGCAAAGCACACCATTCATTTACAGATTTACATCTTCGAAGAAGACGAAACCGGTAAACGGGTAGCCCAAGCGTTGCTGAAAGCGGCTGAACGCAAGGTGAGGGTGTATGTGATTGCCGATGGCTATGCTTCACAGAATATCTCTTCGGCCTTAATCGATAAGTTCAGTAAGTCAGGCGTCTATTTCCGGTTTTTTGGTTCGTACTTCCGCAGCAAATATTTCTATTTCGGTCGAAGAATGCATCATAAACTCCTGGTTGTAGATGCCCGCTATGCGCTGGTAGGAGGCATCAACATCGGTGATCATTACAACGATACAGCCGAGAATGTGGCTTGGCTCGATTGGGCCGTTTATGTACAGGGTGATGTTGGTGTAAACCTTCAGCACATTGCGGAGAAGCGAATCCGCAACAGCTCACTTGTACGCACCGTTCCACCCCCGCAGCGGTTGCAGGAGGGAAGTATCCTTGTGCGGCCCCGCATCAATGACTGGGTGAGAAGAAAGCGAGAAATCACACAAAGCTACCTGGAGATGCTGCAGCAGGCACACGAGCGGGTAACGCTGGTATCCAGCTATTTTATTCCGGGCAAACTGCTGAAGCGCCAGCTGGCCGATGCGGTGAAGCGGGGCGTGCAGGTACGCGTAATACAGACCGGCATTTCGGATGTAACGATTGCCAAGTATGCGGAGCGCTATATGTACCGTTGGTTTCTTCGCCACGGTATTGAGATCTGGGAGTACCAGCGCAAAGTGCTGCACGGCAAGCTGGCTACGTACGATAGGCAATGGGTAACGGTGGGATCGTATAACCTCAACAACATCAGCGCCTATGCCAGTGTGGAATTAAATCTCGATATCGCCAATACCGCGTTTGCGACAGCTGTGGATGACATGTTGGACCGGCTGATGCAGGAAGAATGCATCCGCATTACACCGGATTACTTTCAGCGAAGGCAAACGCTTTGGGAACAGTTCCTGCAGCGCAGTGCTTTTGATATTTTCCGGCTGGTGCTGTTCCTGTTTACGTTTTATTTCAAGCAGCGCGATTAGTTTTTTTGTTAACACAGCGAACAACCCCTTACTTCCCGCGTATCCGTCGGATCATTTCACCCACCGTTTCTTTATTCCAGTTGGCAAAGCGCCCGCGTTGAATTACCAGCAGGTTGTCTTCAGGATGGTTCAGGTAATAATGAAAGACAAACTTTTCCTTCGGTGTCGCCCACCCGGTAATTTGTCCGAATCGCAGGTCGCTGAAAATCAGTTTATCGTCACGTTCCTCCACGATGTAATACCCTTCTGAAAAACGCAGCAGGTGGTTCAGCGTCTCACGGTCACGCAAGGTATCCAACACCTGTGCATTCTGTGGAAAAAAGTAATTGGGCACCTCCCGGTTGTGATCGGCTGTGGCGCGGTGGCTGATGTAAAAGCCGTCATCCGCCTCCACGGCTACAAACCAGAGCCAGGTGTTCAACGGGGTTGGTGTGATCAGCACACGCTGATAGATGATGTTGTTTCGTTTGAGGCTGTTATTCACATCTTCTTCGATAGCATACCGGTTGGAATAGGCATAGATTATATACAGACTGCTGAGGGCCAGTGAGGCCACCACCCATTTTATCCTTGCGGGATGATCCCTGCGCAACACAAACAAGGCCACCGTGGCGATCAGCAGCCAAACGGTATAGAACGGATCGGCCACAAAGAGAAAATGGAAAGCTACACGCAAGGAACTAAACGGCTCAAACCATCCGGTGCCATAAGCATTGCAGGCATCAATCAGCAGGTGTACCGACATCTGCACAACCCAGAATATATACCACGATTTGAACGACATCTCCGCTTTGGTATACCATCGGCTTAACGCCAGCGCAATCGGCACGCTGGCGATAATCACAAAGAAAAAGGAGTGGGTAATGCCCCGGTGGGCGATCAGGTTTGCCGAAAACGAAAGCCAGAAAGAAGCCACAAAGTCAATATCTGGTAAGCTTTGCGCGATGGCTCCGAACAGCATGGCTTTTTTGCCGAGTTTTTTTCCTGCCAGCGCTTCACCAATAACAGCGCCCAGCACAACATGGGTGATGGAGTCCATAACGCAATCAACGAATCAGGCAGGGAATGTACTTCAAAAAACATTATCAGCCGCATCCCTTGTCATCGGGCAGGGCGTTGTACCTTTGCGCGGTTATTACGCAACTGACGTGAATTATTTATCCGCTGAACATATTGCCAAGTCCTTCAACGACCGCTGGCTCTTCAAAGACATTTCCTTAGGCATTTCGCAGGGCGAGAAATTTGCCCTGGTGGGCAACAACGGGGTGGGCAAATCCACCCTGCTCAAATTGCTCACCGGTGAACTGCCAACCGATGCCGGCACCATTGCCGTGCGCGAAGGCATACGGATGGGCTACCTCACCCAGCAGCCCCAGGTGGATGACAACCTGCTGGTGAAGGATGTGCTGTTTCATGATGACAACCCAGTGGCGCGCGCAGTGAAAGAATACGAAGATTGCCTCCATCATCCGGATGTGCCGGCCGAGCGCATGCAGGCGGCCCTGGAAGCGATGGAAACCTACAACGCCTGGGATTATGATGCCAAGGTGCAGGAGATCACCGGCAAACTGGATGTTCCCGATCTCGACAAACGTTTCGGTGATCTTTCAGGCGGGCAGAAGAAGCGTATTTTTCTTGCGGATCTGCTGTTGCAGGAACCTGACCTGATCATCATGGATGAGCCTACCAACCATCTTGACCTGGAGGCCATCGAATGGCTGGAGCAATACCTCTCGGGGCCGCAGGTAACGCTCATTATGGTTACACACGACCGTACCGAGATCATTGAGATCGACAGGCAGCAGTTGTTTCGCTACAAGGGCAACTATGCCTACTTCCTGGAAAAGAAAAGCGAACGCGAAGAAATGCTGAAGGCTGAAGTGGCCAAGGCTCGCAACCTGCTGAAGAAGGAACTGGAGTGGATGCGCAGGCAGCCGAAGGCGCGGGGCACCAAGGCGAAATACCGTGTCGAGGCCTTTTATGAACTGAAGGAGAAAGCTTCACAGGAGTTGCGCAAAGACCGTCTCGAACTCGACATCCAGGAAAAGCGCCAGGGCGGAAAGATTCTGGAGGTGCATCGCCTCAGCAAAGCCTATAACGGGCATGCCATCGTGCGTGATTTCAATTACATCTTTAAAAAGAAAGATCGCATCGGCATCATCGGCAAGAACGGTATCGGCAAGAGTACGTTTCTGAATTTATTGACGCAACGCATCAAGCCCGATTCGGGTGAGGTGATACCGGGCGTGACCACCACCTTCGGTTACTTTACCCAGGATACGATGAACCTGAACCCGACCAACCGGGTGATTGAAGAAGTGAAGAACATCGCGGAGTTTATTACCCTTTCAGATGGCTCGCAGATCTCTGCTTCCAAGTTTCTCGATAATTTTCTCTTTCCTCCGGAGAAGCAATACACCTATGTGGAGAAGCTCAGCGGAGGAGAGAAGAAGCGCCTTCAACTGCTCAAGGTGCTGGTGAAGAACCCGAACTTCCTGATCCTCGATGAGCCCACCAACGATTTTGATATCGACACACTGAATGTGCTGGAGGAGTTTCTGGAAAAATTCAACGGCTGCCTGCTGCTGGTTTCCCACGACCGGTATTTCATGGATCACTTGGTGGATCAGCTTATTGTGTTTGAAGGGGAGGGGAATATCCGCTTCTTCAACGGCAACTACACCGACTACCGCGAATGGCAGGATGAACTTGAAACAGGCACACTACCAGAAACCAAACCCGCACCGTCACCGGCTGCGCCAGAGCCGGAGAAGCCAACCAGAAAAATCAGTTTTAAGGATAAGCAGGAGTATGAAACCCTGCAGGCAGAAATAGAAACGCTGGAAAGCCAGAAGAAACAACTGGAAGATCAGCTTAATTCCGGCCTCTCCGATCATGTCCAACTTCAGTCATTGGGACAGGAACTTAAAACGCTGAACGAACAAATTGAAAAGAAAACCAATCGCTGGCTTGAACTGGCGGAGCGGATGGAGGGATAATTATTACTTTTTTCTTTTTTTAATTTCCTCTGGAAAGAAGCTTCTGCTGGATTTGATGGGTATTTCTAAAGGCATCAAAATGTATAGTTTTCTTGGTTAAGAACATCAAAGGCATATTTCGAGGTTAAATCCTAGTAGCGAAGAGCCGGGACAGGCAGATCCTGTTGAAAGTGCTTCGTTGGAATAGTCACAGACATTACCTTCGTATCCATCTATCGTCTGAAGGGGGTGCAGGCGCCACAAGCACGGAATTACATTCGGTAGTTTTTTAAACCGATGATAACATATGTCTAAACGGCACCGGTCAAGAAGCAGCATTCCAAGAATCTCCCTCTGGAATATTGATGAAGAGCGATTGTTCAACGCGGTCTGGTTTGAATCTGTGCCACCTGCCGACATGATGCAATACAGGGCACACCAAAAAAACCATTTTGTGCTGTCGTATACGGTTACAGGATCATTCCGGAACTACATCGATTTTAAAGAAAAGATTTTCCATCAGGGTGATGTGGCCTTGATCAATCCCAATCACATACACTTTGTCAGACCGGTTGATAAGAAGGTAATTAAGATTATTGTCCTGGCATTCAACCGATCCTTTTTCAACCGGTTGAATCTGAGCGCAAGGGTTAATATGATGACAAACAACCCGGCTGGAATCCTGTTCGTAAAGGGCCAGAACTATGAGAAAGATGTGATTCCTCTGTTGTTCCGCTCCGTATTTCAGGAGTACAAGACAAAACAAAAGGCAACCCCGTTGATTGTTTCCCTGATGTCGCATTTACTCACGCAGTTATGCGAACAATCGAATCCGGTTAAACAACTACCAAAGGGTAATTATACCTATTATTCATTTTTGAAATTACTTGATGAGAAACTTTCTGAAACCCATCGTGTGGCCGACTATGCAGCTGCACTTAAACTCTCAGAGAAAAGTCTGAACCGGGCTTGTCAGGCCATTGCCCAATGTTCTGCACAAGCCATCATTCATCAAAAAATAAATTACGAAGCAAAACGTCAGCTGGTACATAATCAATCCTCCGCCAAAGAAATCGGTTACGCAGTGGGTTTTTCTGATCCCATTCAGTTTTCAAAGTTTTTCAAACACCACAATGGTGTAACTCCACTTGAGTACCGGAAAAAGGCCCGTTCAGGCCGGTTGTCCTGAAAGACCAATAACTGTCCCGTTATACCAATACCTCTCTTTTAACCCGGCCGTAAACATAGTTAAACGATAACTATGAATACGGCATGGTCCATTTGCAGCGGAGGAAGATTAAATCAGCATATCCTGGAAAATGCTTCCTTCAGAATTAAAACAGATGATGTGTTAGACAGCATTCTGTTCCGATCTGTTTCGGTAAGGCAATCCTTCCTGAATTCATTACGAGAGCAACTATCCGGTATGACGGTTCATAACGACACCCACTATCAATTATCCTTGGCAGTTCAATCAACGGTTGTCGCTCGTGAGCCAGACAGAAGGGAAGAGGAACTAACGGTGTTTGGAATCGATGAAGCAAGTGATTCTATTCTGTGGTATTTCATGCTCATAAGCCCGGAAGAACAAATTTCACCGGATAACGTGGAGGAAATAGTATCATTAATAGTGCATCACCTATTTAATGTCAATACAAAGGGCATACGCATGACATGTCTGTAGATACTATTTCCCGGTTACAATGTAGCTAATAATGAACAGGCGGAGTCTTGCGTCAGGTGGGGGTCTAGAAAGAATAGCTTACATACAATCTGAATGAGACTAATCCTGAGGATGACTCAATAGTTATTGAAGCTGGCAGTCCTCGTGTTGGATCATAGGGCTTAAACAGCCCTCTTCCGATAAGCGGATGAAATCCAGTATCATCATGATCTCTGAGGTCAACAACGAAATCACTGGTTACTGGTTCTAATTCATAAATAATCTCGATATCCCATTCATAAACCTGACCACTTATTGCATTGTTTATCCGCTCAAACTCAGTTGTCAGATAACTAAAGCCATCAACTAATCCCAGGTTTACATAAAGGTCCGGGCCATCATTGCTATCCCATGCTTCACCGTTTGTATTGGTGGGAGGAAATTTAGTTACTTGAATTTTAGTAAGGCGCACTTTCTTAGGTTGCATTGTTAGCCCACAATCGTCACCTAAGTAACCAGGGGGGCAAGCACATTTTCCATTGTTGCATCCTCCACCGTTCAGGCAAACAACGTTTGCACATGGGTCGCTAATATCATCACTGCAACTAAAAGCCAGGATTAGCGATACAATAATTACATAATATTTACTCATAACTTAAGCAATGTTACCGATACCAATTCAGTTTCACACACCGGCACAGTCGGACGCTTGCGCCAGTTGAGGACGCTTGCTTTTTCATAGAAGTTATTTATTACTGATCTTTTTTGAAGGTTCCCTTATCAACATCTTTTAAGAAGCGGATTACACCCGTAACGTAAGTTTCCTGATCATCAAATTGCGAGATATGGCTGCCTTGCGGACAGTGAAGGTATCGGCCCTGTTGCACCTGGGTGGCCATCCATTTCATATGATCAGGATCCATCGTATCAAACTGGCCGCCAATCGTTAGTGTAGGAATACGGATAGCAGGAAGGTGCTGTTTAAAATCCCAGTTCTTCAGTTTGGCATTTCCTTTTATACCGAATTCGCTGGGGCCTTGCATGAGCACATACACTTCAGGATTCATATGCTTAAAAGCCCGGTTCACCGGATCAGGCCACTCCGCTACCGGCATGCGCAATACATGCCGGGTGTAATAATGTTCGGTGATTAGTTCCAGGTATCGCGGATTGCCATAGTCTTCCTTATTTTCATACGCTATAATCTCCTTGTACACTTCCGGTGGCAGTTGCGGGCCGAGTACCTCATCAGCATACTTATTGTAATCGGCAATGGAAGACATCATGTTGGACAGTATGAGTCCCTTGAGGCTTTGCTGGTATTTACGGGCATACTCCATAGCCAGCATGCCGCCCCACGATTGGCCTAATAAAAAGAAATTGGTGCTATCCAGTTGAAGTGCCTTTCTTACTTGTTCAACTTCCTCTACAAAACGGGGCAGATTCCAAAGACTGGTGTCAGTAGGTTGATCACTATAATAAGATCCTAATTGGTCGTAATAGTAATACTCTATTCCTTCCTTGGGGAAATAGCTGTCGAAGCATTCATACACTTCATGGGTGGCGCCAGGCCCTCCGTGAAG
>JALOMI010000065.1 GCA_025455465.1 Cyclobacteriaceae bacterium
CACCTATTGTTTTAAAGGCAGATGGACTTGCTGCCGGAAAGGGTGTAGTCATTGCCCCTGATGTCAACCAGGCAATTGAGGAGATGCGCGAAATGCTCGTTGACCGAAAATTCGGTGATGCAAGCGCCCGCGTGCTCGTAGAAGAATTTCTTTCCGGCATCGAATTATCGGTGTTTGTCCTCACCGATGGCACCGATTATGTTATCCTTCCCGAAGCCAAAGACTATAAGCGCATTGGCGAAGGAGACACAGGCCCTAATACCGGTGGCATGGGTGCGGTTTCACCGGTGCCATTTGCTGATGCTGAATTTCTGCATAAAGTAGAAGAGCGCATTGTTAAGCCAACGATTCGCGGACTGAAGCAAGAAGGTATTGACTACCGGGGCTTTATCTTCATCGGTTTGATGAATTGCGCAGGCGAGCCATATGTGATTGAATACAATGCCCGTATGGGCGACCCTGAAACGCAGGCGGTATTTTCCCGCCTTCAATCCGACTTAGTCGAATTACTGCTGGCAGCGGCCAATGGCAGGCTGGGGAGTACACAGGTAAGTATCGATCCAAGGCATGCCGTAACCGTTGTTATGGTTTCAGGCGGGTATCCAGGAGATTACCCCAAAGGAAAAATCATCAGCGGACTGGACGCTTCGCATGAATCAACGGTTTTTCATGCCGGAACCAAACGAGGTACGGATGGCAATACAATCACCGATGGCGGCAGGGTGCTGGCCCTTACCGGTATGGGTACCAGTCTGGCCGAAGCCCGCGACAAAGCCTATGCCGATGTAACCAAAGTTTCGTGGGATGGAGTATATTTCAGGTCTGATATCGGGCTGGATTTGCTGGCTTATGAAAAGCAGGGCTAACCCGGCCTTTTTATAGATAAACTACTGATTCAATGGGGTGTGCGTGCGGAACGGCCAAAGATGGCAAAGTTGCCGGTTGCAATAATAACGGTGCCTGCGGTACAGGCGGATGCAATAAAATGAATGTCTTTGACTGGCTCTCCAACATGGAGATGCCGGGCAACGATACATTTAATGTGGTTGAAGTTCGTTTTAAAAACGGCCGGAAAGAGTTTTACCGCAACATCGATCGCCTGCAACTGATCACCGGAGACGCTGTCATTGTTGAAGTTCCCAACGGGCATCATCTCGGCCATGTATCCATGCAGGGCGAACTCGTGCGCCTGCAGATGCAAAAGAAAAAAATTGCCAACGACAACGAAATCAAAAAAATCTACCGGTTGGCCCATACCAAAGACCTGGAGAAATCCGAGGAAGTCAAAAAGCGCGAACTGCCTACCCTCTACCGGACCCGCGAAATTGTCCGCTCACTGAATCTTCAGATGAAGCTGTCTGATGTTGAATACCAGGCAGATAATTCCAAGGCCATCTTCTACTATTCTGCTGATGAGCGCGTAGATTTCCGCGAACTGATCAAAATCCTGGCAGGCGAATTCAAAATACGTGTAGAGATGCGGCAGATAAGCCTTCGTCAGGAGGCCGGTAGACTGGGTGGCATCGGTGTATGCGGCCGTGAACTTTGCTGTTCCACGTGGCTCAGTGACTTTAAAAATGTGGCCACCAGCGCAGCGCGTTACCAGAACCTTTCACTCAATCCAAGCAAACTATCCGGACAATGCGGACGGTTGAAATGCTGTCTGAACTACGAGCTGGAAACCTATATGGAAGCACTTCAGCACATACCCAAAGTGGAAACTCCGCTGCTGACCGAACAGGGCGAGGCCAAACTGCAGAAGACCGACATCTTCAAGAAAATCATGTGGTTCGGCTTCAGTGAAGAGAACACCTGGTATCCGCTGAATGTAGCCCGCGTAAACGAAATCCTCGAACTTAACCGGGCTGGAAAAAAACCGGCAACACTTCAGGCGAATGAAGCGGTGGAAAAAGTGCCCGTGCAAACTTTAAACCGCGACCTGGAACAACTCGATAAAAAGTTCGATCGTTCGAAAAAGAAGAAAAAGAAGAAAAAACGGAAAGATCCGCGCCAGTCCAACCAACCCAAAAAGCAGGGATGAAAAAACTGATTGCAGCTCTCTGCCTGTCTGCGCTTTGCTCCGGCTGCGATGACAGCCGTTATTACGAACAATATACTGACTTCAAACCCGGCTACTGGCTGGTCAATGAAAAGCCAGTCTTTGAGTTTGAGATTGCAGACAACACCAGGCCGTATAATCTCTTGCTGACTGTACGTAACGAATCAGACTACCCCTTTGCCAACCTGTATTATCAATGGCAATTGAAAGACTCTACCGGACGTGAATTAGATAAGAAGCTGGCGTCTGACTATTTATTCGATCAAAAAACCGGATGGCCGCTCGGCAACAGCGGACTGGGTAATATTTATGATCACCGGTTTCACTTGCTGGAAGGCTATACATTTCCTTATAACGGCAAGTACACTTTGCAGTATGAACAATTCATGCGCACTGATACCCTGCGCGGTATCCTGGCTGTAGGTTTGCGTATCGAGCGAAAACCTTAAAATGACTGACTTAAAAACATAAAAAAATCCCCGGCTGCTCACCGGGGATTTTTTATTGAGATCAATTCAAATCAGGCAGTTGCCACAGCCTTTTTAGACTCCTTTTCCTTCAGATGAGGTTTTTTCTCCTGATCAAGGTCGATTACAATCGGTGCGGCAATGAATACGGAAGAATAGGTTCCGATAACCACACCGACAAACAATGCAAAGGCAAAACCTCGCAACACCTCACCGCCAAAGAATAACAGTACGACTACCACGAACAGAGTAGTTCCGGCCGTGATAATGGTACGGGCCAGCGTATCGTTGATGGCATCGTTCACAATCTTTTGCTTGTCGTGTGTAGCGCCAAAACCGATATTCTCACGGATACGGTCAAAGATGATCACCGTATCGTTAATGGAGTAACCGATGATGGTCAGAATGGCAGCCACAAACACCTGGTCAATTTCAAAACCAAGGCCGAAGAAACCGGCTATCGCGAATGCTGCAAATACAAACAATGTGTCATGCACCGTGGCTATGATTGCACCGGCACTGTATTGCCATTTACGGAAACGAATCAGAATGTAAATGAAGATCCCTACCAATGAGAACAAGCTGGCCTCCCAGGCAGAGTTCTTGATGTCGTCTGCTACAGTGGCGCCAACTTTAGAAGAGCTGGCAATTGTAAAGCTGTTGTCGTCAACAAGATTATTCTGCTCAACGAAAGTCTTGCCGGTAATGCCTTGCAGGCCCTCAATCAGCCGCTGTTTCACATTTTCATCGGCAGTGTCACTGTCATCATCAATCAGGTAAGCAGTTGTGATCTTAACAATTGAGTTGCTGCCGTAGTTTTTTACTTCGGTACCTGCATTTTCAAAACTCTGGCTTAAACGAATTTTCAGATCCGTAGCCACAACAGGCTGACTAAACGATACCACATAAGAACGACCGCCTTTAAAATCAACACCAAAGTTGAGTCCGTTTACTAACAGGAGAACAAAACCAATCAGAATGACAGCTGAAGATGCGATGTAGGCTTTCTTACTATTCGCCACGAATTCAAACGACCTGCGTTTCTTAACCATTTTAGAAAGTACCGTTTCAAAGGAAATCTTGCTGGTATCACCTTTACGGGTCATCCACTCCACAATGACGCGTGATACATAAACTGCCGTGAAGAACGATGTCATGATACCGATCATCAGCGTGATGGCAAATCCTTTAATAGGTCCTTGTCCGAGAACAAACAGGAAGAACGCGGTTAACAGCGTAGTCAGGTTGGAGTCGAAAATAGTCCAGAAAGCGCGTTCATAGCCAACACGGATAGCGTCTTTTAATTTCCGTCCGTGCAACATCTCTTCTTTGATACGCTCAAAGATGAGCACATTCGCATCCACCGCCATACCGATGGTAAGCACTATACCGGCAATACCCGGCAAGGTGAGCGCAGCATTCAGCTGGGCAAGAATACCCAGAATAAAGAAGATGTTGAACAGCAAGGCAATGTTAGCCACAATACCACCGCGGGAATAATAGGCTACCATAAAGATGATCACCAGTGCGAGGCCCGCCAGCGTTGAAATCAATCCCTGATTACGGGCAAGCTCACCCAGCGTGGGACCAACAATTGCCTCTTCTACAATTTTGGTAGGTGCAGGGAGTGAACCGGCTTTAAGAATGTTGGCAAGATCTTTCGCTTCATCAACGGTGAAATTTCCGGAGATTTGCGAGTTTCCGTTCGGAATTTCACCGTTCACAGACGGTGCCGAATACACCGCATTATCCAAAACAATAGCGATACGGCCACGTGGTGATTTGCTGGCGGCTTCGGCCGTCATTTTTGCCCACACACGGGTACCGGCAGCGTTCATGGTCATGCTTACTGCAGGACGGGCATACTCATCCAGATCCTGACGTGCATCGTTAATCACCTCACCGGTAATTTTAGGCTGGCCGGAGCGGCCGATATCCAGGAAGTACAACGGCAGCGCTTCGGTTGGCCCAAAGTCTTTATCAGGTTTATTGCCCCAGTACACACTTACGGTACGCGGTAAAAGGTTTCTGATTTCGGGGCGTTTGAAAATACGGTTGATCTCAGCGGTATCACGCAAGTCATAACGGAAGGTTCCCGGAGGTGTACTTTTTGCGAACAACGGTGATACGGCCAGGTTCTGAAGTGAATCCAAAGCGTTGGAAGTAGTGTCACCGGCAGCGGCAGTCTGCAATTGCTTTTCAAGATCTGAAACTTCGTCATCGGGCTGTTCAGTTTTTACCTGTTCAGCAGCTTTTGGTTCGGTCTTGGCATCAGCCAGTGCTTTGGCCTGCTGCTCTTTTACCAGCACATTATTGATCGCCATCAGCGAACTGTTGATGTCATTGGCTTCTACCACATCCCAGAATTCCAGGCGGGCAACACCTTGCAATAATTTGCGAACACGGGCAGGGTTATCCGCACCGGGAATTTCAATCTGTATACGCCCAGTGCCCGGCAAACGCTGAATGTTGGGTTGTGATGTACCAAACTGGTCGATACGGTTTTTCAGGATGGTGTATGAACGATCGATGGCACGTTCAATTTCTTCCTCCACAACCTGAATAACCTGCTCATCGGTATCGTTAAGACTGATGCGGCCACGGGTGGTCGTTGAGGCAAAGAGCGGTGCCAGGCGCTCGCCCGGATTATCGGCACGATAAGCGTTGAAGAACAAGGTACTAAACTGATCCTGACTGTTCTTCTGTTGCTGCTGTGCCTTGATAATCGCTTTTACAAAAGCAGAGTCTTTATTATTGCCGCTGAGGCCTTTAATGATATCAATGGGCGACACCTCCAGCGTAACGTGCATACCGCCCTGCAAGTCGAGGCCGCGGCTTAGTTCATTATCTTTTACTTCCTTGTAGGTGAATTCAACACCAAAAAGATTATACACCGGCTTGCTCCATACCGAGTCTAGGTAAGCCTGCTTTCTGTTGAGGTCAATAATACCGTTGGCATCGGTGGCATGTTCGATAGCCTCTTGCTGTACCCGGTTGGATACAAATGTAAACGACAGATAGTACAGGCATAGTGCCGTAACAATCAGCGTCAGAAAAATGACAAATCCTTTGTTTTGCATATGATTATTAGTTCAGTAGTTAATACAGTAATTGGAAAATCTGGAGAAGATGCAGCACCGATTGCAGCACCATCAAATGCGATAGTACCTGATCAGGGCGCGTTGGGCGAAATGATGAAATGAAAAAGGGTTTTGAATAACCTGCTGGTAATTTGTGTAATGGATACCGGAGTATTCTCATCACGATTGTCACCAAGCAGAAACTCTTCAATGCAGGCAAAGTCATGGTTACCGACCACATGTACTGAAGAAGGAATAGAAAGCGAGGAAGGAATTGAAATAAACGATTGCCCCTCTCCGGAATCCTTATCGGACTGTTCCGTTGCAGGGACATCATTTGAGTTAACATTCACTTCGTACAGGAATACCTGTGACACCACGATAATCACTGCGGTGAGAATTCCGGCCAGTACCGTCAATACACGAAGTTTCGATCCCGATTTCATAAAGGCCTACAAAAGTAGGGGTTTACGCTAGAATTGAAAGTGCCCGCTATGAAAAGTTCATTTGGGAGCTAAAAGGCCCAATTTGGCGCGGATGGCCAGCATCAGAATCTCAAGCGCCCGGTGAAAATGGCTGTTATTGGGAATCACCAGGTCGGCCCGGTGCTTGAGGGGTTCAATCAGGTTTTCATATACGGGCATCACATGGTGATGATACCGGTAGAGTACATCATCGAGGTCATAGCCGCGCTCCTCATTATCCCGCCTGATTCTGCGCGACAACTTCACATAATCTTTGGCTTCAATGAAAATCTTCAGGTCGAGTTCCTTTTCGATTTCCGGAAAATACTGAACGAAGAGGCCTTCAATGATCAAAACGGGGGCAGACTTGAAAACCAGCATGCGGGGTTCGGCATCCGGATTATTAAATGTATACTCAACTTTCTTCAGAATCTCTCCGCGTTTCAGCAATTGGATATCATGAAAGAAGGCTTCGTGATCGATGGCTCCGGGCAGGTCAAAGTTTTTAACACCGCGTTCGTCTTCCACCTGACGTTCACGCGGATGGTAGTAGTTGTCCTGCGAGATGAAACACACCTCCTGCTCTGAAAAACGCTCTGCAAGGTTTCTCAGGAAATAGGTTTTACCGGATCCGCTGCCTCCGGTTATGCCGATGGTGTAGGGTTTAATCATCCGTTCAGGTTTGGCGGCTCAAAATACAAACACCGTCTTTCAGCTACCATATGTTGATTGAAGATAATCAGCCAGTTTTTGCAAGGCGCGGGCGCGGTGGCTGATTCGGTTTTTCTCTTCCATGATCATCTCGGCAAAAGTCTTAGTCTCACCATCCGGCAGAAACACCGGATCATAACCAAATCCACCGGTGCCTCGCTTTTCGGTTAGAATTGTTCCCGGCACAATGCCTTCAAAAGACTGAACTCCTTCCGGCTCAACTAACGTGATTATCGTTTTGAATTGCGCTTTGCGATTGGATTGCCTGTTCAGCTTCTCCAAAAGCAAACGAATATTATCATCGGCACTTCGCTGCGGCCCCGCATAGTAAGCCGAATGAACACCGGGTTCACCCTGCAAAGCTTCCACCTCAAGGCCGGAATCATCCGCAAAACAGGCAACCCCGTAATGATCATAGACATACTGTGCCTTTTGCAGGGAGTTGCCGGCAATGGAGGCCTGCGTTTCGGGCAACTCTTCATAGCAACCGATCTCAGCCAGGCTTTTCAATAAAAAAGATGAACCCAGTAACGAGTTCATCTCTTCTATTTTGTGCCGGTTGTTGGAGGCAATAACCAGTTCGTGTTTCATGTTACCGCACCAGCTCAATCGTAAAAATCAGGTTGGCATTGGCGGGAATGCTTGTGCCTGCACCCCTGGTTCCATAAGCAAAACCGGAAGGAATGTACAACGTAATAATGGAGCCTGCCTGAAACTGTGGCAGCATGATTCGCCAGCCGAGGATGAGGTTGCTCAAGGCAAAAGAAACCGGGTTCGCAGATGAATCAAAAACGTTACCCGTGCTCAACAGCTTACCCGTGTACCGGACTGTTACGGTATTTTCCAGGCATGGCTTTGCACCGGTGCCGGGTGTATCAACAGTGTATCGAATTCCGGAAGGATCATTGGAAGCTACTATACCATTGTTAACCAGGTACTGATCAATGGCTGCGATATCGGTCTGCAGCTGCGTTTGATTTACTGCATTAATTTCCGCCTGTGAAACCGTGCGGGTACACGGAGCTTCGCAACCTGAAACCAGGCTCAGGCCGGCCACAGCGCCAACGAGAATCAAAATCTTTCCTGCCAACTTCTTCATTTCACGTCAACCATTTCAATATCAAACACCAGAATCGAGTTTTCTTTGATTACGGCACTGCGCTGCTGCGGTCCATAGGCCAGCGGAGACGGAATGTAGAAGGTAGCTTTGGAACCCTTGTTCATCAGCTTCAGCGCTTCATGCCATCCCTGGATAACACCAGTCTGGTCAATAACCACTTCGAAAGGTTCGTAGGTACGCATCGGGTTAAAAAGTCCTTTCGCTTCGGCCACCGATTGAACGCTGGAATCAAAGTATTGCCCATCGAGGAGGTAGCCGGTATAATTAACTTTAGCGGTCTGTCCGGACTGTGCCAACGCACCTGTTCCAGGCTGCGTGATAACATACCGCAGGCCGGATTCTGTTTTTATCGCAGTGATGTTATTCTCAGTCAGATACTTGTCGATGAGCACATCATCAATAGCCATCTGTTCCCTGGACTGGCGCTCCATCAGTTCCATCTGGTAAGTTGTGAAGTCGTCCTGGCTCATAATGCTGTCAATGCGGATTTGATACATTAATGTTCGGGTTGAGTCAACACCGATAGGTACCGGTGCTTTCACCAGGTCTTTGAAGAATTTGGATACCGTGAAATTAACAATCACACTGTCGCCTTTGGAAACCATGCGCAGCATCTGCGTCATACCATCTTCACTAACCAGTGCTGTACTGTCATTGGTTAAAACCGCAGCGGGAAGTCCTTTTGTTGTCTCGCCCCAGACTGAGTCTTTGGAGTCAATAAAACGGAACTGAAACACGACCACTTCGCCAGTCTTTGGCAGTATACCATCACCTTTCTTCACTACCGTGAATTTCATGCCGCTGGGTGTTTCCTTTTCGTTACTGCCGCATGAAACCAGCGCCACCAGCGCTGCTAAAAACAAAACATTCAGAATTTTCATTATCGATTATTAATTGGTTAAAGTTAAACGTTGTTATCCTCCAGCAATTGCTGCTGGTATTCCGGCAATACGCTCAGGAATCGGTTAAGCGTTTCCTGAAGAGAAGTTTTTGAAGAACCCCCGGCTGCATTTCTGTGCCCGCCACCGTTAAAATGTTTCCGGGCAAGATCGTTCACCGAAAAATCACCCATCGACCGGAAGGAGAGCTTGATCTCATCCTTTCGTTCATAAATCATTACTGAAAGACGGATGCCTTCAATAGAGAGCCCGTAGTTAACAAAGCCTTCCGTATCTCCGCTTTGTGAGTCGAACTGACGGAGTTCATCCTGCGAAAGCACAATGTAGGCCGTCTTGAATTCCGGCAACACCGTCAGTTTATCTTTAAGCACATAGCCGGTCAGGCGAAGCCGGTCAAGCGTGTTGTTGTCATAAATAAGTTTGGCCACCCGCGTTGGATTGGCGCCTCGGGCCACTAGGTCGGCAGCGATGATAAATTCTTCCTGCCGGGTATTGTTGTGCCGGAAACCTCCGGTGTCAGTCATCAGTCCGGCATAAAGACAATCGGCAATCGCGGCATCGATAGCATCGCGGTGACCGAGATCAAGGATCAGTTCGTAGACTAATCCTGCTGTAGAGGCCGACTTAATATTCCATTGCTCAAAATCGGCAAAATGCTCGGGCTCGAGGTGATGATCGATCAGCACCTTTTTAGCGGAAGCTTTCCGGATTAGGTCACCGAGATGGTTGATGCGGTTCAGTGCGGAAAAGTCCAGACAGAAAATTACTTCTGCCTCCTGAATTTTGCGGCTGATTAGCTCTTCATTTTTATCATCGCTGATGATGACTTCGGGGTGCCCCGGCATCCAGTGTAAAAAGGCCGGATAATCGCTGGGTGTAATTACTACCGGTGCATGCCCCAGCTTTTTCAGAAATGCCCATAGCCCCAGGGAGGAACCCAGTGCATCCGCATCGGGCTTGTAGTGGGTTACGATCGCCATGCGCCTGGGCGTACTAATCAACTCGCGGAACTCTTCTAAATGCGTCATGGCGACAAAACGAGGCGCAAAAATGAAGATTTTTAATCCATATTCCATATTCCCCAGAGTCTACAGCCCAAAATCGGCCAGAAAAGAGGTTTTTTAGAGTACCGCCTATGCGGTAAACCATTATTTTTGCGCCCGCCTGCATGGGGCAGGCAGTTAATCCTTAAGCATTTACCAATGGCGACCAACAGAACGTTTACCATGATTAAGCCCGATGCCGTTTCCGCTGGCAACACCGGGGCTATTATTAAAATGATTGAAGAGGCCGGCTTCCGCATCGTGGCGATGAAGAAAACCCAACTGACAATGGAGCGTGCCGGACAGTTCTACGCGATTCACAAGGAGCGTTCGTTCTTTAACGATTTGTGCACCTACATGTCATCTGGAGCAATTGTTCCGATGGTTCTTGAAAAAGAAAATGCCGTGGAAGATTTCCGCAAGCTTATTGGCGCTACAGATCCGCAGAAGGCTGCCCCCGGCACCATCCGCAACCTGTTTGCCAAATCCATTGAAGCCAATGCCATCCATGGCAGCGATAGCGATGCGAATGCAGAGATTGAAAGCAACTTTTTCTTCTCCCACCTGGAGCAGTTCTAACGAATCTGAAAATCAAAAAAGGCACGGCATCCACCGTGCTTTTTTTTGTCCATCCCAATCGGAGTATATTTTTATCGTATCGGCAACCAAGGTAAGATCATTGACCCAGCTGTTCGCTCAGCACCTGCAACAGGCGAAGCTGATTGCGGGCACGGTTCAGGTTCTGGCCTTCATAATGAATGGTATAGTAAACATCACCGTTGAGGTAGTCGGCCAGAAAACGCAACGCCATGATGTAGGTCATCATCAATCCGGAAAACGGGATCGCTGTCTTTTCCGCATCTGTCAGCACATCACCCATTACCTCCAGATAACCGCTGACCAGCGCATCATACATTTCGCTTCGGAAGACAATTTTTAATAGATCCTTCTCCTCCTCCGAAACCGGACTGATAAACGTACGCATCATATCACCAAGGTCGTAGATAAAATACCCGGGCATGAGTGTATCAAGATCAATCACGCAGCGCGCTTTCCCGGTTTCACGATCGAAGAGAATGTTGTTGATTTTGGTATCGTTGTGGGTTACTCGCAATACCAGTGAGCCGCTGCTGATCAATTGATGGTATCGATCCACCAGGTAACTGAAATGAACTGCTTGCTGAATGGCTTCACTGGCGATAGTCTTTCTGTCCTCACCTGCCTGAGCCAGTGCCTGCTCGAATTGTTCATACCGCCAGCTGAGGTCATGAAAGCGCTCTATTGTTGGAGCGAATAAAGCAACTTCACATCCTTCCAGATTACGTGTTAATAAGCCAAAGCCCCGCGCTCCCTCATAAGCTTGTTCTCTTGTGTGAATTTCTTCGAGCGTTACCGTCTGATCAATAAAAGGGAAAAGCCGCCAGGGATAGCCCTCTTCATCATAAACCATCGCTGCTCCAACGTTGGTGCGTATGACAGATAAAAAGGTATAGTCCGGATGATACTTTTTTAAATAGTCATCGGCCAGGGAAATGTTCTTCATGATCAGGTCAGGCCGTCTGAAGACAAAATGATTGATTCGCTGAAGTACATAGGTTGATGGTGCACTGACGACAAGAAACGTCTTATGAATATGACCAGCACCCAATGGCCTGATGTCCGTTTGGGCATCAAAGCCATACGCCTGCGCAACGAGTTTCGGGATCATCCTTTGTTACCAGAGTTTGGCCGGGTACTCACCCTGGTTGACTAAGTCTCTGATTTTTTGCGATACGGCTTCTTTATCTTCCTTGTAAGTAACGCCAAACCAGGTGCTGCCACCGGAGATCACCTTAATCTTTCCCGTGCCTGATTTCACCAGTGAATTGGCTACTATCGGAATAAAAAATTCAGCCTTTGCATTACCGGCATTATCCTTCAGAAACTGATGGAAAAGATCTTCTGTGTAAGGGAATATCGAGGGATAAAAACCCCAGAAGTTCATCGAAGTTTTTGCTTCCGGATTGAGTTCGATATCACCGTCTTTTTCCTTTGCGATAATCTTACCGTTTTCACGCGACACATTGGTGCGCTCAACTACGGAAGTGAGATAACCTTCAGCATCTTCTTCACCAACACCCCTGGATACACTTCCGTAATCAGAGAGAACATGCTTTAATGTGTAACCCACCAACGCATGGTGCCCTTGTGTTTCTTCACGGAAAAATTTTGCTACTGCCTGAAAAGCTTCCTGTCCGTAGAAATCATCGGCATTGATCACGGCAAAAGGTCCATTAATGGCCAACTTCCCGCATAACATCGCGTGGGCTGTTCCCCATGGCTTGCTGCGTTCAGCTTTCTGATATGCTGATGGTACAAGAGTCTGCAGGGACTGAATAACAAAATCGACATCAACCTTGCCCTGCAGCTTGGGCAGGAACATTTCTTTTACCGCTTCCAGTATTTCTTCGCGCACTATGAAAACCACTTTGGTAAATCCGGCTCGAATAGCATCATATAAGGAATAATCCATGATTGTCTCACCGCTTGGGCCAAAGCCATCAATTTGTTTGATGCCGCCATAGCGGCTTCCCATACCCGCGGCCAGAACCAGCAGGGTGAGATTTTTAGAAGTGGTCATGAGGAATATTGTTTAATTGATTATTATCGGGGGCTAAAATTAGACGCTATGAGCCAAACACCCAACCGCTACTACTACTCCATTGCCATTATCGGGGTTTTATTTTTCATCTTCGGTTTTGTTACCTGGCTCAACGGAACGCTGATTCCGTTTCTGAAACTCGCCTGTGATCTTCACAGCGATGCCCAGGCATTACTGGTAACTTTTGCCTTTTATATGGCCTATTTCTTTCTTGCCATTCCCTCTTCGTTTATTCTGAATAAGACCGGCTTCAAGAAAGGAATGTCGCTGGGGCTGGTGATCATGGCCGTTGGTGCACTCATTTTTGTTCCGGCTGCCAATAGCCGAGACTTTACCATGTTTCTTACCGGTCTGTTTGTACAGGGTATGGGATTGGCCTTACTGCAGACTGCTTCCAATCCCTACATCTCGGTTATCGGCCCGATTGAATCAGCTGCCCAGCGCATAAGCCTGATGGGTATTTGCAATAAAGTGGCGGGTGCCCTTAGCCCCCTCATCCTTAGTGCGATTGTACTTGCTGGCGCCAGTGAGATTGAAGCCGAAATTGTAAGTGCAACGGATGCTGGCGTTCGCGAACAACTGCTTCAGGCGTTGGCTGACCGGGTTATTATGCCTTATATCATCATGTCTGGCGTATTGGTTTTATTAGCGGTGATGATCTGGTTTTCCTCACTGCCGGAAATTGATACCGATGGTGAAGAAGTTACTGACGGACCGGCCAGCACGCGCAAGACTTCCGTGTTGCAATTCCCCCACTTGTTGCTTGGCGTACTGTCCATCTTTGTGTATGTAGGCGCAGAAGTTATGGCTGGTGATGTAATTGGTCCTTATGGAAAAGCCTTCGGTATCAGTCTTGATGAAACCAAGAATTTTACTTCCTATACCTTGTGGTCAATGGTTGTCGGATACATTATTGGTGTAATCACGATACCGAAATATATTCAGCAACAAAATGCACTGAAATTTTCAGCCATTACCGGTATGCTGTTTATTACGAT
>JALOMI010000265.1 GCA_025455465.1 Cyclobacteriaceae bacterium
AAGGAATTCTGAATAAGTTTGTTGAAGTCGTTCAGCCTCCCGGCCGTTCAACACAACGTTCGCTCCTTGCCGGCAAAGTTCACGTGCAAGCACCCTTCCGATTCCCCTGGAGGATCCCGTGATGATAACCGTCTTTTTATTGAAATAGGACATTCCCGATGACTACCATTAAACTACACTACATACAGCACCAGGCCTTTCAGGTATTCACCTTCCGGATGGCTCATGGATACAGGATGGTCGGCAGGCTGAGTTAAGTGATGCAATACTTTTACATCGCGCCCCGCTTGGATAGCAGCTGACACTACGGTGTCATAAAACAACTGCCGGTCAACCACCTGCGAACAGGAAAACGTAAACAGTATACCTCCGCGCCTGATCACCTTCATGGCTTCCGTATTAAGACGTTGATAGCCTTTCACGGCCTGATGGCGTGAGTCGCGGTGTTTGGCAAATGCCGGTGGGTCGAGCACAATGACATCGTAAAACGCTTCCTTGTTTTTCAGAAACTCAAACGTATCCGTTGCCGTGCAGGCATGTGTTTCCGGATCAAAGCAATTCAGCGCTATATTTTTCCGGGTAAGTTCAATGGCTTTCTCCGAAGCGTCCACGGAATGTACCAGCCTGGCATCGGCTTTAAGTGCGTACACAGAAAATCCACCGGTATAACAAAAGGTGTTGAGTACATTTTTGCCGTTGGAAAAATCAGCCAGCAGTTTTCGGTTTTCGCGCTGGTCGAGAAAGAATCCGGTTTTCTGTCCTTCTTCCCAATCCACATAAAACTTATGCTGATGCTCGAGGATGATGTGCGGCACAACACCCATACCCGACAAGTACCCATCGGCCGGTGTTTCGCGAACCTTACCAGGAAGTGTTGCCCGGCTTTTATAATAAACGGTGTGCAGTGAGGTACCCAGCACATCGAGGAGGGCTTTGGCAATCAATTCACGGTCATTATGCATTCCGTACGAGTGAGCCTGCACAACCGACACGCCATCATAATAATCGATAATCAAACCTGGCAACCCGTCTCCTTCACCGTGTACCAAGCGGAAGGCATTGGTTGCGGATGTCGGTAAGCCGGCTGCATGACGAAGTTGAAGCGCATCGTTCAACTTACTGACGTAAAAGTGTCTGTCGGGCTGCGATGGCCCAAAAGAAAGAATCCTGACAGTAATACTTCCCTGTTGATAATGTCCGTATGCTAATGTCTGCCCCTTGTCGGTGCACACTTCCACCCAGTCACCATCACCGAGATTACCCCCGGTACTGGCAATACCGCCAGAAAATATCCAGGGATGTTTTCGCAATACGGATTGCTCCCTTCCCTGCTTCAATACAACCTTCCCTGAAATAGTCATTATGATACTGATTTACCGGTCCTTTCTTTGCTTGAAGAAATCATCTGGTTGTTGCGGTTTTTATCCGCTCAACTTATATTTCAACCTTGCATCGGGCATAAATAAACTAAAACCTGCTGAATTTCGTATTCAGGTTACCCGCAGAAAGAAGGCGTTGATTGAATGGGCGACACATTTTGGCAACTTTTTACTGACAAAATTTCCCGAATTAAGACTGGCAGCATCGTCTTACGATCAATCTGCGTGGTTTTTGCTAAGAAATTATCTGATCATTAAGCAACAAACTATATGAAACGGTTCTCGACTCTTTTAGCCGCTGCCCTGTTAGGCAGTTTAATCACCCTGGGTGCTTACGAATACTTGAGAAAAGACGAAGGTGTAAAGGTTCAGTATATCACCCAACCGGCCCCTGCACGGGTGAACTACATGACCAGTGAAAATGGTACTCCCACCGTGCTGGCGGACTTCACCGGAATAGCCGAAAAGGTTACCCCGGCCGTGGTGCACATCCGTTCAGCACAGGCACCAAGTGTGCGCGAACAAAATCAACCCATCGATCCATGGCGCGAGTTTTTCGGCATACCCCGCAACCAGCAACCGATGGAAGGAACGGGCTCGGGCGTTATCATCAACCAATCCGGTTATATCGTTACCAATAATCACGTGGTAGAAAATGCCGACATCGTTGAAGTAACCCTCAATGATAATCGCTCCTTCAAGGCTGAAGTGGTCGGCACAGACCCCGATACTGACCTTGCCTTGGTGAGGATTAAAGCCAGCGACCTGCCATATCTTTCGTTTGTTGATTCGGATAAGTCGCGCGTGGGTGAGTGGGTACTCGCGGTAGGTAATCCATTCAACCTGAACTCCACCGTAACGGCCGGTATTATCAGTGCCAAAGGGCGTGCAATTGATATCATCAACCGCAACAATGCAGAGAGAACAGCCATCGAATCCTTCATTCAAACTGATGCCGCCATCAACCCCGGCAACAGCGGTGGTGCATTGGTCGATATGAATGGAGGCTTGCTGGGTATTAACACGGCCATCGCGAGCCCGACAGGTGCTTACTCCGGTTACGGCTTTGCCGTGCCTTCAAACATTGTCAGCAAGATTGTGGAAGACCTGATGAAATTCGGCACCGTGCAGCGCGGCTGGCTGGGCATACAGGTGACCAGCGTGAACAGCGAACTGGTAAAGCGTCATTCCCTCGAGGTTAATGAAGGCGCATTTGTGTCCGCTTTCCCGGAAGATGGCAAGAGCGCTGCAAAAGAAGCCGGTATTAAAGAATATGATGTGGTGGTTCGGATAAACGATACTCCGATACGATCGAGTTCAGCCTTGATTGAAACGGTAGGCCGTCATCGCCCCGGTGACAAACTGATGATTACCGTGAACCGCAAAGGCAAAGAAATCACCTATCCGGTTACGCTGAAAAACCGTTCGGGTGAAGTGGCCGTTGTGAAAGCCGAAGAACGCAGCGGATTTGCCGCGCTTGGTTTGGAAATGGCCGAAGTAGATAACAGCTTGTTAAAGCAACTGGAACTCAAGAATGGTGTTCGCATTGCGAAACTTCAGCCCAACGGCAAGCTGGCGCGCAGCACCAACATTCGCGAAGGCTTCATTGTTACTCATGTGAACGATGTGCCCGTGAAATCAGTCAAAGAATTTAATGAAGAGATGAAGAAGAAAAAGGAAGGCGAGCTGGTCATCCTCACCGGTACTTATGAGGATTTCCCGCGTGAGTTCAACTACGCCTTCCGCATGTAAAATTAAACCCAGTTAATAACGCATGAGAAAACTGTTTCGTAAAGGCGAGCGTGTGCGCAGCAAAATTGACGGCAAAGTGATGGAAGTGCTGCGCTACCTGAAAAACAATGTGGTTGAAGTGATGACTTTTGACCTCGAGAAAAAAGAAGTACGCAAAGAGCAGGTGAAAGAAGACAAGCTCTCTAAAGCTGCCTGATAACTTTATAATGTTCCGGGTGAAGTCCTAAGGGTTTTCACCCGGAACGCTCTTCCAAAAAAACTAAATGATAACTTTGCGGTTATTCCACTGTTAAAAGTTATCGCCTATCAAAAAGTTTGACATACCCGCCTACTACCGTTCGTCTGTAACCGGCCGCATCAAAGAATCCAGAAAGCAGAAAGATCCGCGCAAGCAGGACTTTTCTCCGGTCTATGTTGATTTCGGTCCCGTAGGATTTTATATACCGCGCCATTTCGGTTTCTGTTATGGTGTAGAAAACGCCATCGAAATCAGTTACCGCGCTCTGGAAGAAAATCCCGGCAAGAACGTCTACCTGCTCAGCCAGATGATTCACAACCAGGAGGTAAACAAAGACCTGGAGCAGCGGGGCATTCGGTTTATCATGGATACGGATGGCACACAGTTTATCCCCTGGGAAAACATCGGAAAAGATGATGTGGTGATCATCCCCGCTTTCGGCACTACGCTGGAGATTGAACATCTCCTCCTCGACAAAGGCGTAGAAATACAAAAGTATAACACCACCTGCCCCTTTGTGGAGAAAGTCTGGAACCGGGCGGAGAAGCTGGGCAAAGATCAGTACACTATCATCATCCACGGAAAGCCGAAACACGAAGAGACAAGGGCCACTTTTTCGCATAGTGCCGACACCGGTGCCTCCGTTATCGTGCGCGACATGGCTGAATCACTGAAGCTGGGCACTTACCTGCTCGGCCAAAAATCACGGGACGAATTTTACACGGAATTTGCCGGCAAATATTCGCCCGGCTTCGATCCGGATGTGCATTTAAAGCGTGTGGGGGTGGTCAATCAAACCACCATGCTCGCCTCAGAAACACAGGGCATCGCTGATTACTTCCGCTCACTGATGGTGCAGCAATACGGTGAAGGCAACATTCGCTATCACTTCGCAGATACACGCGACACCTTGTGCTATGCCACGAACGATAACCAGGATGCTACTTATGCGCTGCTGGATACCGATGCCGATATGGCTATTGTAGTCGGAGGTTACAACAGCTCGAATACCTCGCACATTGTGGAACTGTGTGAGCGAAAATTCCCCACCTATTTTATCAATGCCGAGAGTGAGATTAAATCC
>JALOMI010000266.1 GCA_025455465.1 Cyclobacteriaceae bacterium
GGGCACAATCCAAACCGGTAAAAGGCTTTACGCGCGAATCGGCTGAAGTACAGCTGGCTGCGGAGAAGCAATTTGATTCCTACCTGAATGCCGCTAACCTCGATCAGTGGATGAAACGCCTCACGGCACGTCCTCACCCACTCGGCTCTCCGTACGGAAAACAAAATGCTGAATATGTACGGGACCTGTTCCGCAGCTGGGGTTATGAAGCCGAGATTGAAACCTACAAAGTATTATTCCCCACACCGAAGACGCGTCTGCTTGAGATGAGCGGTGAACTACGTTACAAAGCCAGGCTGGAAGAACCTGCGCTGAAGGAAGACGGAACATCGAATCAAAAAGCCGAACAGCTGCCCACCTACCATGCATGGTCTGCCGATGGTGATGTGAGCGGTCAACTGGTCTTCGTGAACTACGGTGTGCCGGATGACTACGAAGAACTGGCACGCATGGGTATTGATGTGAAGGGCAAGATTGTGATCGCCAAATACGGTGGCTCCTGGCGCGGAATCAAGCCGAAGGTGGCGCAGGAGCGCGGAGCTATTGGTTGCATTGTTTATTCTGACCCAATGGAAGACGGCTACTATCAGGGCGATGTCTACCCTGAAGGTGCCTTTAAAAACAAATTTGGTGTGCAGCGTGGCTCCGTCATGGATATGCCCGTCTACCCCGGTGATCCCCTGACACCGGGTTATGGTGCAACCGATGATGCAAAACGATTGAAGCGTGAAGAGGCTACCAACCTGATCAAAATACCTGTAATACCAATCTCGTACAGCGATGCCCAGCCCCTGCTGGAAGCGTTACGCGGACCGGTTGCACCACGAAGCTGGCGAGGTGCATTGCCGATTACGTATCATGTCGGGCCTAGCAAGGCCATCGTGAGGCTAAAGCTCGAGTTCAACTGGAACATGGTGGATTGCCACAATGTAATTGCGCGCATGAAAGGCAGTGAATTGCCTGACGAGTGGGTGATTCGCGGCAACCACCGCGATGCCTGGGTAAACGGTGCTGCCGATCCGATCAGCGGAATGGTAGCCCTCATGGAAGAAGCCCGCGCAGTGAGCGAACTTTTAAAGACCGGCTGGAAACCTAAACGAACACTCATCTATTGTGCCTGGGACGGTGAAGAACCCGGCCTTATCGGCTCCACCGAATGGGTAGAACACCACGCTGCCGAACTGAGGCAAAAAGCAGTAGCCTACATCAACTCGGATGGTAACGGACGCGGCTTTCTCGGAGCGCAGGGATCGCACACCTTCGAAACGCTGATGACAGAAATCGCACAAGCCGTCACCGACCCGCAGACAGGCGTAAGCGTCTTTGACCGGTTGATGTCGCGGCAGGCTATCAGTGCCGGTACTGCGAAGGCCAGGAAAGAGGCAATTACGAAACGTACATTGACCTTGGGCGCGCTTGGTTCCGGCTCGGATTATTCACCGTTCATTCAGCACCTGGGCATACCTTCGCTCAACCTGGGTTATGGCGGTGAAAATGCCGGAGGGGAATACCATTCCATTTACGATTCTTATGATCATTTTAAACGCTTTAAAGATCCGAAGTTTGAATATGGTGTAGTGCTGGCCAAAACTGCCGGGCGTGCAACCCTCCGCATCGCCAATGCCGATATGCTGCCCTTCGATTTCAGAACGTTTCAACGTACTGTTAGTAGTTATGCCAGTGAGGTAATGACCTTGCTGGAAAGTATGCGTGAGGCTACAGAAATAGAAAACCAACTGATCGATGAAAAGCGGTTTATCCATGCTGCCGATCCCACAATACCCTATTTTCCGCCTGCGAAAAAAGACCAGGTGCCATACCTGAATTTCAGCAGCCTGCAAAATGCACTTGCTTCGCTGGATAAAGCGGTCAATCAATTTGCCGATTTGCAAACGGCCAATCCAAAACCCAATACGAATCTGAATACGCTGAACAAACTGCTCTACCAGGCGGAGCAACAACTGCTTACTGACACCGGTTTACCCCGCAGGGGCTGGTATCGCCACACTATCTATGCCCCGGGGTTTTACACCGGCTACGGGGTTAAGACGTTGCCTGGTATTCGTGAAGCCATTGAACAACGCAGCTGGCAGGAAGCCCAGGAACAGATCGAGATTGCCGCAGAAGCTATCGGACGATATGCCAATACAGTGGAACAAGCCACCCGGATATTGATGATGCGCTGAACCTGGATTTGATCGTATCCAGCAAGATTTTTGAAGAAAAGAAAAATAGTCACTGCTAAGCGGAACTTAAATCGTAATATTACGATTAAACAGGTTGTATGGGACTAACCAAAACAGCAGGATTCAGCAAAGCGGAGATAGAACTGGCTGAAATTGCCCGGGCTCTGGCGCATCCCGCCCGCATCGCCATCCTAAAGCATTTAATTGACCGAAAGAGTTGCATTTGTGGAGATATCGTTGATGAGCTACCCTTATCGCAGTCGACTGTTTCACAACATTTGAAGGAATTAAAAGAAGCAGGTATTATCAAAGGCACCATCAGCGGCACCAGCATTTGTTACTGCATCGATGAAAAAGTATGGCAAAAGGCCGGAAAGGCGCTTACCCAGTTATTTGAGAGTTACAGCATTGAGAATACCTGTTGCTGAAGATGCTGTAAAAACCCACATAGCCAAAACAACGAAATAAACTACAACATCATGAACTCCACCTCACCAACCCTGACTTCATCGGAAGCGCTGAAGCAAATCGTTAAAGAAAAATACGCTCAGATTGCCGAGCAGTCGTACACAGAAAATGCTTCGAGTTGCTGCGGTGCGGGAGGCTGCTCCACCATGGATTATACCATCATGGCCGAGGATTATTCTTCCATGGAAGGCTATGTAGCTGAAGCCGATCTGGGCTTGGGATGCGGATTACCGACTGAATTCGCGTTAATCAAGGAAGGAGATGTTGTCATTGATCTGGGTTCCGGTGCCGGCAACGATGCGTTTGTAGCGAGAAGTCTTACCGGTGAGAAAGGGAAAGTAATCGGCATAGACTTTACCGAGAAGATGATCGAAAAGGCCCGGGCCAATGCTGATAAATTGGGATACCACAATGTGGAATTCCGTCAGGGTGATATTGAAAAAATGCCGGTTACCGCCAATGTGGCCAATGTAATTGTAAGTAATTGTGTATTGAACCTGGTGCCGGATAAAGCAAAGGCATTTTCGGAAATGTTCCGGGTCTTGAAACCGGGAGGTCATTTCAGTGTTTCTGATATTGTGCTTCAGGGAACTTTGCCGGTAGGTCTTCAGCAAAATGCGGAGATGTACGCAGGTTGTGTAGCCGGAGCCATTCAAAAAGAAGACTACCTCGCAATGATTCACCGTGCCGGTTTTGTACCGGTCAGCATCCAGAAAGAACGAAAGATTACCATCCCGGATGAGATTCTGGCCAACCACCTGAATCCTGCCGAACTCGAACAGTATCGTGATGGCGCGCTTGGGATTTACAGCATAACGGTTTACGGAGAAAAACCAGCTGACGTCAACCAGCATCCATCAACGACTGAATCAAAAGCCAGTTGCTGTGCACCGGGTGTAACTAACTGCTGTTAAGATGTAAGACTAATACCCCTCACTTCTTCTTATTTCGGAGGGTCAAAACTGATTCAGGATCAGCTGAAATAATCTACATTTGGCGTTGTTTTAGCGCCCCATGAAGTTAACTAAGTACATCGTAATCGATTTCGACAGCACCTTTACCAAAGTAGAAGCCTTTGACCTGTTGGCCGAGATCAGTCTTAAAGACCATCCGGAAGCCGAAGAGCGAACCCATAAAATCAAGGAAATCACCAATTACGGCATGAGCGGAGCGATTTCGTTCCGAGAATCCCTTGAACAGCGTGTGGCACTTTTAGCACCCAACAAAACCCACCTGCTTCAACTGGCCGAGCGGCTCAAGTCGCAGGTATCCGAATCCTTCAAACGCAACAAAGACTTTTTCAAAAAATACGCTGACAACATCTATGTCATCTCCAACGGCTTTCACATTTTCATCGACCCGGTGGTTACCGAGTTCGGCATCAAACCGGAAAACATCCTGGCCAACCGTTTTATCTTCGATGAAGCCGGCAACGTAATTGGCTTTGATAAAGAAAACCCCCTATCGGCCAACAACGGCAAGGTGGAGCAACTAAAGCGACTTAACCTTCCCGGAGATGTATATGTCATTGGTGACGGTTACACCGATTACGAAATCAAACATGCCGGCCTTGCCAATAAGTTTTATGCCTTCACCGAAAACGTAGAGCGCGAAAACATTATCGACAAAGCAGATCACATTGCTCCCAGCCTCGATGAATTCTTATACCTGAACAAGCTAAACACGGTGGTCTCCTATCCGAAAAACAGGATCAACGTATTGCTGCTCGAGAATGTGCATCCCGTAGCCATTGAGCTGATGAAGGCCGAAGGC
>JALOMI010000066.1 GCA_025455465.1 Cyclobacteriaceae bacterium
TTATACGTTCAATTTACTGTAACATGAATACCCTTAAAAAGTTTGCGCCCTTATTTTTTGCGCTCGTTGTAATGGGCAGCCACGCCCAGCAGGTTAACGTAAATAAAGAAACCTCCCGCATCAAAAACGACCAGGCAGAAGGCTTTGCCGTTGAACTGGAAGGCAATGTAGATGATGTAACCAACGCATTCAACAAATACATCCGTTCTTTTGCCAGGTTAAAATTTGGCACCAACCCAATGACTACCAGCGAAGCCGTCATTAACGGAACTTCTTACAAGAGTCCGCTCTATGCCACTGTGAAAGAAAAAGGGCAGGGAGCCCAGGCTTGGATGGGATTAAAGGCGAATGAATGGACCAGCGAAGAGGATGCTCAAACCGTGATGAAGGCTATCGACAAAATGATGTACGACTTTGGCGTGAAGTACTACCGCGACAAAATCCAGGTACAGATTGACGAAACAAACCGCGCCCTGCAAGCCGTAGAGAAACAGCAACAGCGATTATCCACAGAGAACAAAAATCTCACGATGAAGCTTGAAAACAACCAGAAAGAAAAACTGCAACTGGAAAAATCCCTGGAAACTAATAAACTGGAAAATCAAAACCTGCTGCTGAAAATGGAGCAGAACAAGAAGAGTCAGGACTCAGTTTCCGTGGCATCCGAGCAGATTAAGAAAGTACTCGAAATGCACCAGGAGCGGCAGAAGAAAGTGAACTGATCGATCAAACAAAGTGATGCCTGTTGGCATAAGCTACCAGCGACAGCATCACCGGCACTTCGACCAATACGCCAACTACTGTAACCAATGCGGCCGGAGAGTCTAATCCAAATAAAGCAATAGCCACGGCCACGGCCAGTTCAAAGAAATTGCTAGCGCCAATCATGGCAGAAGGTGCACACACAGCATAGCTAAGCTTTAATTTCTTACCACCATACCAGGAGATGAAAAAAATAAAATAGGTTTGAATCACGAGCGGTACAGCAGCCAATAGAATAATGAGCGGATTGTTGACAATGTTTTGACCCTGAAAAGCAAACAGAAAAATCAGTGTTACCAACAGGGCAATGATGCTGACCGGTTTTAGCTTCGGAAGAAATACCTGCTTAAACCATTGCTCACCGCGAGCGTGAAGCAGCAGACGCTGGGTGATCACTCCGGCCACCAATGGTATAACCACAAAAATGACAACGCTGGCTACCAGTGTCTCATAAGGTATGATTACGTTGGTGATTCCCAGAAGCAATCCAACAATTGGGACAAAAGCAACTAAAATAATCAAGTCATTAACGGAGACTTGCACGAGCGTATAGTTAGGATCACCATCCGACAAATACGACCATACAAACACCATGGCTGTGCAGGGTGCTGCACCTAAAATAATGGCCCCGGCAATGTACTCACCCGCCAGCTCAGGAGAAATCCAGGCCGCATAGAGTTTGGTGAAAAAGATCCAGGCAAAGAAAGCCATGGTAAAAGGTTTGATCAGCCAGTTGATAACTACTGTCCACACTACACCGCGCGGCTTTTCACCGACTTTTTTTATGCTGGTAAAGTCTACCTGAAGCATCATGGGGTAAATCATCAACCAGATGAGAACGGCCACCGGAATATTCACATTGGCGATTTCCATATTACTGATCACCTCCATGCTGCTACCTAAATAATTTCCAATGACAATACCAGCTATAATACAGGCTGCAACCCAAACGGATAAATAACGGTCAAAAAAGCTGATTGATTTTTGTGATGCCATGAGAAGTTGAATTTCATCGTAATATTACGATAAACTAGTCATGTTTGTACGTCAAATCACCGGGAGCATCAGGAAAATACTCGAGCAATTATTACGCTCACCTTTGAAAGGATTCGAAGGCCTGTAGTGTTGAACGATTATTCCACAACCTATAACACTTGTCATTACTAGTGCGCATCGAAGTATTTAAGGCTTTATTTCTTCTGCAGCGAATCCCGGTCACGGCTTTCATAAACCATTTCTTCCACAGAGCCGTACAACCTGGACTTCCACGTGCGCTCCGATTTATCGAAGTAAACGTTGTCATCCGGAAATTCGATGTAATTGAAACCAGCTTTGGCCGTATAGTACGGTGTTAAATCTTCACCGCGAACCATCAACCCGAATAAATACTTGCTGCGTTCTTCCAGATCTTTGCGGGGCAGTTTCCAGGTTCGGAAAATCTCTTCATACTCCGCTAGGGAATTATCCTTGCCATAACGCAGGCGCCCACCGGTGGCAACCCATTTCGAATCAATACTTGGTGCTATGCGTGCCACCATAAAAAAGTGTTCACCCGATTTCTTATCGATGTAATACGCCAGCAAATCATGCTGAGCAACTAGCTTCATATAGTGCTCGTCATAGGTAGTATCAAACTTTGTGGCATCAACAACACGTCTGGGTGTTTTGGCCACGTAGCGGATAATCTGTGCCTTGAATTGCTGCTGTTGATCCTTTGACAAAAACCGGTCGGGGTTATAGTCAGGTTTCTTTTCTGTACAGGATTGTATACCCGCAACAAATAAAACCAGCAAATGAATTGAGATGCGCAAAAAGACAGCTTTCATAGATGTAAAATTATAAAAAGAAAGACCCGCCCGAGGGCAGGTCTTTCGAAGATGTATTCACGATGTGATTAATAAACTTTTGTGATCGGTCTGAATTCAGCCCATCCGTCAGTCCAGTCGGTAGCTGTACCGAAAGCACCGCGATAGGTTGCCGTCTTATCAAAGAATGTATCACCCGTAAATTTCGCGTTGCTGAAGCTGGCGCCCGAAGCAAGGGTTACAGCACCACTTGGTAACGTAAAGTTCGGATTTGAAGGATAGGTAGCAATTTGGTAACGAGCAAAGAAGTTATCAAGACGCAGACCCATATCACCCCAGAACGCAGCCGCGTTAGCCTCGGCAGGTGTTACTAAAGAAGTGTTAGCTAATGCAGGAGTCTCCCAATAAGCCTGTACGTTGGCTACAGTAGTTCCGGATGCAGCATACAAAGTGTTTGCCACCTGAATATTGTTCGCCAATACACCTAAACCGGCATCGTAGTTCTGTTGTACAGAAAGCTGATTGAAGCGCAAGCCCGTAGGGAAACCAGTGATCACCGAATTGAAAATGGAAGCCGCCACACGTCTTCTCAGGTCCATATTATGAACGTTATTCGCTGATAAGCTGCGGGAAGCATGGTCACGAGGGCCGTAGACTGTAATATTTGAGAAAATAGCATTGGTATACGTGCCGGCACCGGTATCAGTATCGTTCGGGCCATTATCCATTTCAAAGGCGTTGGATTGAGACTGATCAGCATAAAATGGATTGCGGACCACCAGGCCAAACTGAACTTTGCCACTCCATCCGAAGTCACAATCAAAGTCGTCATCCCAGGTGGAGAGTGAAACCAGGTACTTGCCATTAACGGCACCACCAAACCACTCAAATCCATCATCACCACCGAAAGACACTTGAACGTACTCCATCGTTGTACCGCTTCCTAAGCCCCCCATGGTGATGGAATTAGTTTCATTATTAGGGGTTAATTCAACACCGGCATACTCTACCCGCAGATATTTGTACGTACCTGAGCTTTCGCCATCATTGGTGCGCACATTGGAACCAAAACGCTTCGGAGGGTCAATACCTTCAATACTGGGTGAACCTGCATCATCTGCAGAGGTATTCTGGTTGGTAAAGGCACGGCCGAGAATAACCAATCCTCCCCAATCCCCTTTGTCGCGCTCATTGATGCCTTGATTGGACGTCATCACAACCGGTGCAGCGGCAGTACCATTGACATTCAGCACACCGCCCTTTTCAACAACCAAAACAGCTTTGGAAGCTTTCTCTCCAAGGATAACAGTACCAGCAGGAATGGTTACTGTCACTCCACTGGGAATGAAAACCTGTCCTCTGAGCAAGTAACGCTTGGTTGCATCCAGGGTTTGAGAAGCTAAATTACCTTGAAGTACAATCACCGGATCATTCACCTGAATCGAAACGTTGGTAATCAGTGAAGGGAGATTTTGATTATCAATAGCCTGCAGCGTAATTACTATAGTTGAACCTACTACTGCGTTGGCAGGTATGGTATAATCAATTTTTTGAGTGGATGATGTCTGTCCTCCGAGATCAATAGTAACAATTGAGGTTGCTCCTACGGAAGCGCTTAATGACTTTCCACCATTCGGAGCGGTGACAGTAACATCGAATGAAATCGCTGCTCCGGGTAAAGCTGAGGTTGGAGCATTACTTACTGACAGGCTGGGTGCCGGTTGAATGTCATTGCCATCATCACAGCCAGCAAGAAACACCAGTGGGCTGATGGCAATCAGGAATTTGAGAATTTGCTTGTTCATCTAGAAATAAGTTTAAGTTGAAAATTTCGATTCGCGGCAAAATTAGGTTCACCATGCCAACTGGCTGTTAAACCAGTTTTAACAAATCGTTACGGGCTATGAATAAAAAAGCCGCAGATGGCTTAACGATTCCTGCGGCTCATAATATTTACTTAACACATACTTTAGTACTCAAGAATGAAAATTCTAGAGTATGAAAGGCGATCTGCGGGCTGGCGAATCCTTGCTGATTTTATAATTCACACTGAAACTCAACTGCTGGCCAATCTTATAACGCAGAATAGGTGCATCTGTAGAGTTTACATCGATCTTATTATTCACATCGGTATCCTGATAGAAGCGGTACTCAGCATTTAATAAGTTCTGAATGTTCAACTTCGCTTCCATACGGCCAAACTGTTTGGCAACTTGTACGTCTAATTGATTACGCGGCAATTCGTACACAGAAGGGAAATTGATATCGCCTACCTGGAAAATACGCTGCCCAAATACATTGTAGGCAACCGACATGGAAAAGTCGTTGTCGCTATCAGTATAGTAAAGGCCAGTGTTGAACAGGTAAGGAGACTGTCCTTGCAGTTCACGCTTACGCTGTTGGAATCCGGCCTGGTTACCCAAGTCAACTTCCGATACGATGTAAGAGGCATTAAGGTTAACTGCCATGTTTCGAAGGAATTTAGAAACCCCAAGACTTGCCAGTGACTTACGGAACTCAAACTCAGCGCCATAGGCAAATGCTCTATCGGCATTACCATAGGTGGATTGCGGTGATTCAGCTGTTAACTGAAGAATGGATTCAATCGGATTGCGGAATGCTTTGTAGAATGATCCAAGACTGATGATTTCACCCGGGTTGGGATACATCTCCCAGCGCAAATCGATATTATCAATGTCTGCTGTTTTCAAGTTGGGATTTCCGAAAACACCCAGTTCGAGTTCGAAATCATAGTACAGGAAAGGTGCCAACTCCCTGAACTCAGGACGATTCACCGTGCGTGAGTAGGCCACTCGTACAAGAGAGCGGTCTGTTAGATTATACGCTGTGTTCAGGAAGGGCATGGGGGATACCACCGGGTTATCAACCACAACTGGTCCGTTGTTGGTTGCTGTATTGATTTGCTGGCGGTTGCTCTCCAGCCGGAAGCCACCGGCAACATCGAATTTTCCCAATGGCAGGTTTCCGCCAATGTAGCCGGCCAGTAAAAGATTCTCACCGGTGTAGCGATCCGAAGGGCGAGTTCCCTCTTCAATTACAAAACCGTTCTGTGAGCGGATATTCTCAGGAGCAAAAATGGTAGACAGCGGCAATCGGATCAGTTGCTCTCCGATAGTTGGGTCGAAAAATCCAGGATAGAGATAAGACACATAGCGTGAGCTGAAATCACGGGTTTTGGACTCGACATAATAACCTGCGCGGAGTGCAGGAGCGCGCTTGCTGGAAACATCACCAAATTTTTTCTCCAGGTTAACACCATTTGAAATGCCGATGTCGGTCAAATCCGAATAAAACCTTCCTGTCTCAAACAAGTTTGCGCTGGGCGGCAATTGCATCTGATACGTTTCTTCACCCGATGATACCAGGCGGAAGGTGCGGAAACGTCTGAAGTCCGGCTCATCACGATTGATGTAATTATAACTACCTACCCAATCCAGGGTAACTGAATTATCGGCAAACTTGTGTGTACCCTGTAACTGACCGGAGTAGATAAAGCGGCTCAGGTAGTGGTAGGCATAATTTTTATAGAAACGGTCATCATTCAAGAACAGATCCTGTCCTTCACGAAGAATCGTCTGGTTTTCGCCCAAAAGGTTTGCCAGGTTTTTAAATTCGATCTTGTGACGGTCGTTGAAAACAAATGCCCAGTTGGAAATACCACTGATACGAACATCATTTTCATAATATCTGTCCTGGTAAGAAAACCTCACGTCAGTACTTTCACCGTCAAATAAATAACGATTGAAATCAACTTCCTTCGTGAGGTAAGTATTCGAATAAAGAAGATTGGTCAGTGTGCTAACGCGTGTTTTACCGATACGGAAATTTTGTGATAACTCCATGTTTAAACCAAAATCGATTGGCGCTGTCCTTGCGGTGTTATCAAAATTGTTGGTCAGCGATCTTCCGGCTTGCTCGCGCAAAACCGATGTTCGATTAGAATTTATTAATTGTTCCGTGGTCGGGAACAGATCCGGCAATGCGCGGAAGCCATTGTCAAAGCCGAATTTATCCGTGGGGCTTCCCTGGCTTGAATAAAAATCTTTGCCCGTGGTATTAAACCGGTAGCCAACAGCTGTTCCAATTTTGAAATAATTCTCAGCGGGGGCCTGCTTGGTTACGATCTGAATAACGCCACCGGCAAAATCACCCGGTTGTTCCGGTGTCCCAGATTTATAAATCAGAATCTGATCGAGTGAGCCGGCAGGAATCAAATCAAACGAAAACGATCGCTTATCAATTTCTGTACTCGGACCGATGGCCCGGTTGATCATTACCTGGTTGTAGCGCTCACTGACGCCACGGATCATTACAAACCGGTTATCGACTATACTTATTCCGGGTACCCGCTGCATAATCTGCGCAGCATCGCGATCGGGTATGCGCACAATTTGTTCGGCTGAAATACCGCTTACCACCAGTTTACTTTCCTTGATAGCATTGATCAGGGCCAGGTCATTGTTGATTTCGCGTGTTCCCTGAACAACAATTTCCTCTAGTTCTGTGGCATCTTCCTGCATAATAATATTGACAGTGGTAACCTTACCGCCTTCAACCACCACATCGGGAATGGTGTGTGTTTTATAGGTAACGAAAGTGACAACCAGTGAATATGTGCCGGGTTTAAGATTGGTAATGTTATAATTACCTTCCAGGTCGGTGGCATCACCGATGGTTGTTCCCTGAATGGATACGTTGGCCCCGATGATTTCCTCTCCGGTTTTTGAGTCGGTTATTTTTCCTTTGATAGAACCGGTTTGTGCTACCGAAACAGTTGCTATCAGAAAACCAGCCAACGACAGAAGCAAATTGCGCATAAATTGAAATTTTCCGCAAAGGAACATGCGCACTATTACCCCATCAGGAAGGCAGTATTACCAAATTGTTAATCGGGAAATCTAGGGCTAATCCATTGATTTTCAATTTTATCGCAATATTACGATTGAGCTTACCCCTAACAACTATTATCCTATGATTATTCAGTTTAAAAAATCCTTACGGGAATGTTAAGCCGCAGATTATTTGCTGATCGGCACTTTGTTCAGAATAGCCTTGATTATATCAATGGTTTTGACATTATCAGCTTCGGCTTCGTAGTTCAGTAAAATACGGTGGTTCATCACGTCAACAGCAACCTCCTTGATGTCTTCCGGAAGCACATAATCCCTGCCGTCCATGTAGGCAGCTGCCTTGGCAGCCAGGTTCAGGTTGATGCTGGCACGGGGCGATGCTCCGAACTGAATGTACGGAGCTTGTTCATTCAGTTTGTAGTCAAGTGGCTTACGGGTGGCAAACACCAGTTCGATGATATATTTCTCCAGCGACTCAGAAATCTTCACCTTGTTGATCTGATCGCGGATATCGTAAATATCTTCTTTGGTCAGGATTTGCCGTACAGTAAAGTCAAACCGAAGGTTGGATATTCTACGCATCACTTCCAGCTCCTGCTCCTTGCTGGGGTAATCCACAAAGACTTTCATCATGAAGCGGTCGATCTGGGCTTCGGGTAGCGGATAGGTTCCTTCATTTTCAACCGGGTTCTGCGTAGCCAGCACCAGGAAAGGCTTATCCAATGGAAATGTTGACTCCCCGATGGTGACCTGCTTTTCCTGCATGGCTTCCAGCAGAGCCGACTGCACTTTGGCCGGAGAGCGGTTGATTTCATCGGCCAGAATAATGTTGGCGAAAATCGGTCCTCGCTTGACTTCAAATTTACCTTCGCGCTGGTTGTAAATCATGGTACCGATCAGGTCGGCCGGAAGTAAATCGGGTGTAAACTGGATGCGTGAGAAATCCAGGTGAAGAACACGGGCCAGCGTACTCACCGTAAGTGTCTTGGCCAGGCCGGGAACACCTTCCAGCAAAATGTGCCCGTTGGTAAATAAACCAATCAACAAGCGGTTAACCATGTACTCCTGCCCAACAACCACTTTGCCTACTTCGGTGATGACCTTACTGATGGTTTGCTGATGCTGCTGTTGCTTTTCTGCCAAAACCCCTTCCATATCGTCTAATCGTTAATGCTAATGAGTTGCTAAAGTAGTGCTTAATCAAATACTGAAAACACCTAATTATGATGAGTGTCTGCCTGACGCTGCCTGTTCTATTTTTTGAAGGTGAACTTAAAATAGATCAGCAGCAGGCTTAGCACACTGACGATGCCGTTGGCGATGATAACCGGCCACAGCATCAGGCTGACGGCATATATAAGCCATACAATAGTGCTGATGAAGACAATAAAAATCATCACGAGGCTCAGGTCACCTACACTTTTTGTCTGCCAGGCTTTGTATACCTGCGGAACGAAAGTAACACTGGTAAGAAAGGCACCGAAATGCCCGGTCAGCTCAATCCAATTCATGATTTACAGTTTTAAGGAGACGAAAGTATTAATTTCATACCGATGATGAGAACTTTTGTGATGGGGGACATCCATGGTGCCAACCGGGCCCTGCAGCAATGTCTTGAACGGTCAGGTTTTAATCCAATAAACGATCACCTGATTTGCCTGGGGGATGTTTGTGATGGCTGGCCGGAAACAAGGCAAGCCATTAACACCCTATTGACCCTTACACACTTAACCTACCTGCTTGGCAATCACGATTACTGGACGCTGCAATGGATGAGCCATGGGTTTGAAGAAAATGCATGGCTTGATCAGGGAGGCAAGGCCACTATTGCTTCCTACGAGGGTATTCCAGACCCGGCTCATGCCCGATTTCTGGCTGATGCTCCATTATATTATGAGTACGAAAACCGGTTTTTTGTCCATGCCGGCTTCGAAACTGACCGGCCCGTGGCTGAGCAGGAAGCAGAAGTGCTTTTATGGGACCGAACCCTGGCCAGGCTGGCGCTGGTGCATTATTACGGGGGAAATTATTTTCCGATTACCCATTATGACGAAGTGTATATCGGGCATACGCCTACTCCCTTCGGGCAACCTGTACTGGGTGGTGGTGTTTGGCTAATGGATACTGGGGCTGGCTGGGCTGGTAGGTTAACAATGATGGACATCCACACCAAGGAAATTTTTGCCAGCGACCCGGTGCCCTCACTTTATCCGGGTGTACCACCCCGACAGCGTAAACAGCCTTCAGCCTGACTGTACTTGATCGAACAGAATGATTTCTGCATCGGCAGGGTAAGCCAGAAAGGAGTTGAGTACGGATTGGATGACGGGTGTTTCCGTTCCCTTGCGGATGTAGGTGCAGGCTTCCTCAAAATCATCAATGGTTATATCCCCGCTGAAAAACCCATGCCCGATGTATTTACCTTTTTCCACCAGAATGATGGAGCGCTCTTCAGCATCCCTTCCTTTACCGATTATTGCAAGTGTATCCCCCGGTTCCTCCATCGAATCCAGTGCCTTCGCTACACGCTTGTTATATTTTTTTGGCGACTCTTTACCGCTGCATGCTCCACGGCAATTTCCGCTTTGCTCATGCAAGCATGGACCTTTGGCTACCTGTAATCCGCTGAGCTTCGGGCAAAGCTCGTATTCATTTACCTTCTCCCAGAGATAATTCCAGGCATCGGTCTTGGAACTAAAGCGCTTCAGCGGGTGTGATCCTTTAGATACCACGTTTACCGAAAACCGTTGATAGCCCTGCCGGTCGGTGTAATCAAAAATGCCCCACTCCTCGGTCTTAAACTTTTGCGCCTGGTTATATCGCGGCCACAGCCGCTGAATTTCCTGTGATTCAAGAATCAAGGCTATCAATTCTGTACCGGTAAGTTCGTACGTAATGTGGTGAATCTCCTGGCGTATGCGTGAACGACTCCATTCCCTGGCCTCTCCGGTAAAATGACCGGCAATTCGTTTTTTAATATTGATGGCTTTGCCCACATAGATAACTCGCCCCTGCTCATTCAGAAAATAATAGACACCTGCTTTAGCCGGCAGGTGATCAAATTCTTCGCGCGGCAGGTTCGGTGGAAGAATGGTCTCACCCGAGTTGCGTTTCAAGGCTTGACGGATATGACCTTCTGTATCCTGGTTCATTAGCAACGTAAATATTTTGGCGGTGGCCTCGGCATCACCTCCCGCGCGGTGCCGGTCGGCAATAGTTATGCCCAGACTTTCCGCCAGGCTGCCCAGACTATACGAACGCAACCCAGGTATGATTTTACGACTCAACCGCACAGTACACAGTTTGCGTGCACTCCATGAAATGCCGGCTTGTTCAAACTCCTTCTTTATAAAGGCATAATCAAACTGGGCATTGTGTGCTACAAATACACGGTCGTGCAGTAACCGAAGAATGTCATCAGCCACTTCTTCAAAGGCCGGGGCATTTTCAACCATTTCCGTGGTGATGCCGGTTAGCCCGGTGATAAACTCCGGTATGCTCCTGCCCGGGTTGATTAGCGTATAAAAGTAATCGGTGATCTCTGTGCCGTTGTGGTGGTAGATGGCTATTTCTGTGATGCGATGGTGATCCGCGTAGCCTCCGGTCGTCTCGATATCCACAATGGCATACATGATGGCAAGTTACAGTTTGACGTCAGGGAAGAAAAGAAGATATTCGGGCATTACTTTTATTTCATGAATGGTGTCGTGCGCTTTCTGTTAAACGGTTTGGCGGTATTGCTAACCGCTTACCTCTTGCCCGGTGTTCATGTAGAACACTATGGATATGCTTTGCTTGTTGCTGTTTTGCTGGCTATCGTCAATGCGGTGATTAAACCCATCCTGGTGCTGTTGACCATTCCGATCACATTTGTTACGTTCGGATTGTTCCTGCTGGTGATCAACGCCCTGATGATTCTGCTGGTCGACTGGCTGATAACAAGTGGCTTTGAAGTAGACGGGTTCTGGTGGGCCCTGGCGTTCAGCCTGATTCTATCCCTCTTCAACAGCCTGTTTAGTGACCTGACCAAGCAACAAGTTCGTTAGGCAGGAATTCAGGCAGCCTGATTTTTTAAACCATTTATCTTTCTGGCGTTAGATTTTGATTTTTAGAAAGCCTCGTTAAATTTGCACTCCCTTTTGGGGACAACGCGGGAGTAGCTCAGTTGGTAGAGCACGACCTTGCCAAGGTCGGGGTCGCGAGTTCGAGTCTCGTTTCCCGCTCAAGATTGAATGATTTGAGGATTTATTGATTTTTTGATTTGAATGCCCAGGATCTCCAGCAGCGAACCAAAAAATTTAGTCTTCAAATCATTCTTTTTTTTCAGGGGCTACCCAAAACCACAGAAGCCCAGCTATTAGGAAAACAGCTACTGCGGGCAGCCACATCGGTTGCTGCTAATTACAGGGCTGCATGTCGGGGCAGATCAAAAGCTGAGTTTATAGCCAAGCTTTCGATTGTTGTGGAAGAAGCGGATGAAACACTGCTTTGGCTGGAGCTGATGGAGGAGGCTGGAATTGCCAGCGTTGAGGAATCGCTGAAAAAGGAAGCAAAAGAGATCTTGTTCATTATGTCTGCCTCGCGGAAATCTGCCAAAGGCCGGGATAATCAATAAGTCAACAAATAGAAAATCACCCAATATTTACCCGGGTGGTGGAATTGGTAGACACGCAGGACTTAAAATCCTGTGGCTAGTAATAGCTGTACGGGTTCAACTCCCGTCCCGGGTACGCTTCCCTCAGATTTCTGATTACATCATTAACCTTACTACGGGTTCAATGCTGACGCTAAAGGTCAGCATCCTTACATCCGCAAAAGCGCATCGTCAGGGCTCCCGTCACAGGTACGCTTCCCTCCGATTTCTCATTACACAATAAACTTTCTTTCGGGTTTACTATTGACGCTGGCGGTCAGCACATCACGGCAATAATCTGCATGATTTTCCATGAATTCGGTCACGAATTACTGTCGCAGGCTAACATGCGTAAGGGTTTGAATGCCATCTTTTTAAACGGATGGTACAATTATTTGAATTACCTTTGTATTCTGTATCCTTATGAATCAGGCACAAACCATCGCACTCTATCAGCCTTTGCTTCAATCCATTGCCTATAACCTGGTGCGATGCAAGCAAGACGCAGAAGACATTGTACAGGAGACCTTTCTGAAATGGCTCAATGCGGAACAGGAGAAAATCCAGAACACCAAAGCGTATCTGATCCGCTCGGTGACCAACAACTGCCTCAATCACCTGAATGCGCTCAAGCGCAAAAAAGAAGAATACATCGAATCCATTCATATACCTGATTTTATTCTGGCCTGGAAGGAAAGCTCCCTTAATAACATGGATCTCGACACTTATTTGGCCAGTGCAATCAAAACCATTCACCAGAAGCTGGAGCCGATGGAACGGGCCGTTTACCTGATGAAGGAGGTATTTGACTTTGATTATGATACCATTCAGACCGCAGTTGACCGTAAAAAAGACCATTGCCGCCAGTTGCTGTGCCGTGCCAAGCAAAAGCTGAATGATGAAAAAGAGCGTATCCAAACGGATATGCCCTCCATTTCAGCCCTGGTCGACAGCTTCAAAAAAGCCTGTTCAGGCGACAGTGAAGAACTGATCAACAAACTCAAACGCGACATCTGGAACCAGCCCGAAAAAAATTCCTGAAAATTTTTTTCTGATTCTGTCACAACCGCAGCCTGTTTTTGTCTTACAGTCTGTCAGGGTGTTTTCATCCTGATAAGCATTGTATTACTTAAACTGTTAACCTTAAATGATTGCCATTCTTGTTTTCTTTGTAGCGCACTGGTACTTGTCGCTATTCTTCCAAACATTTTTCCTGCATCGTTATGCTGCCCACAAGGCGTTTACGATGAACAAGTTCACCGAGAAAGTATTCTTCGTGCT
>JALOMI010000067.1 GCA_025455465.1 Cyclobacteriaceae bacterium
CCATCCCTTGCTTACGCGGATCGAGTCTTTTACTCCACAATACAATCCGCCCGATTCCATAGGTATAGGGTTCTCCGGCAATCAGTCCTTTCTTCTGCAGTTGTTCAGGGTATTCCGTATCTGCCGAGAAGAAGATTTGGAAAGGCGCTCCGTTTGAAATCTGTTGAAAAAGTTTACCCGATGATCCGTAGGTAACATCCACTACAGCATTATGATTTTTTTTGAAGACTGTAATAATTGAATCCATCGCAAACTTGAGATCCGATGCAGCAGCAATCAGTATCCTTTCCTGGCTGTTGCCGGTGTGGCTCAGTAAGAATAAGCATAACAGCATGATTGACCTTCGTAATCCCATGGCGCAGCTGAACAAATCAGTCGTTATATGCAGGTTTATATATCGAAAGGTACAAAATACACAGGAGCTTCAACGTGGGTTTCAGATCAGGTTAAGCAGTTCTGATTCTGTGGCAATAACCGCTTGCAACTTTTCCGTCAGCACCTGGTAGCGATGCAAAACCTTTCTCCCGGTTTCAGTAAGTGCTGCGCCTCCTCCTGCTTTTCCTCCTTTATGAGAAACCACCAGTGGTCTCCTGGAGCGGGTATTCAGGTCGTCTACAATATCCCATGCTTTTTTGTACGACATCCGCATACGTTTCGCAGCTTTCACAAGGGAGCCTTCCTGTTCGATATGCTCCAGTAATTCGGCCGGTCCGGGACCGAAAAGTTTAATGCCATCGATGGCTATCCAGCAACGCAACCTGATTTCTTTTTTTCGTTTCATAGTTGAATCGGATGTCTTCGTTTCAAGGTAATATCAATTACCGATGGTTTATGAAGGCCCCGGGATTAAGCATGCTCTTCACATTTCCGGTTTGGGTTTTGGGCTTGTGTAATAATTCCGTGCCCTGTGTTACTGATGGGGCACCAGATGAGGAATAATGCCTTGTACATCTATTGATAATATTGGGTATGTCTTACGGTACTTCGTTAATCGGAGCGCCACGGAATTGAATGAATCCGGGGTTTTATTCCATGGCTTTAACCTTATGCGGTTGTTCGTGGTTAATACCGAACCATCCTATGACTGAAAAGAACTTCCTGGAACTCATTCAGCAAAACCGCGGCATCCTGTATAAGGTAATCCGGCTGTATGTCAACCATCCGGAAGATGAAGCCGACCTGCTGCAGGAAATTCAGTTACAGGCGTGGAAGTCGTTTCCGCGATTCCAGGGAGATTCGAAATTTTCCACCTGGTTGTACCGAGTGAGCCTGAACACGGTACTGACCTTCAAGCGAAGACCTGCTCTGGTAAAGCCGGAAGAGAACCTGGAGCAATTGGGCGGTGTGCATGAGCCGCATCATCGAAGTGATGAAAGCGAGGCCTTATACCAGGCCATTCGCGAGCTGTCGGAAGTCGACCGCATGATTATCACATTGCACCTGGACGGCTACGACAATCCGGAGATTGCCGACATCTCCGGGCTTACCAAAAACAACGTGGGGGTAAAACTCCACCGGATTAAAGAGGTATTAACCAGGCGATTAAAAGACAATTGAACATGGATCTTCAACGGGCATGGAAAAAACTGGAGACGGAACGTTTAGAGCAGCCGCTCTACATTCCGCTTTCCGGACATCCGCGTAAGCTGCATTCCAGGCATCCGGCCATCAAGATGAAAAACGGCCTTTACATCAGCCTTGCATTTACGGTTGCCTTTCTCGCTGTTTTCGTGCTGTTGTTTTTCCGTTACGATCCCTGGCTGATTAAATTCTTTACCGGATTGATGGTTGGCGTATACATCTTCTTTGGTGTTTACAATTTCATTACCCTGAATCGTTTGAATGAACAACTTAAAATGGCCTTTGCCGGTTCATTGAAAGATTCACTTGTACGAATCCATTCCATCATTCATCAATCCATCCGTTATCAGGAACGCGTAGCGCTATTTATTTATCCCTTAAGTGCGATTGCCGGCTTTCTGATGGGCGTTGGAGAACATGATAATTTCGAACAGAATATTCAGCAGCCCAAAATGCTGATGGTGCTCGCTGTTGCCATCGTCATCGCTACACCGCTTTGCTACTGGATGGCCCGGTGGATGTATAAAATCACCTACGATAAATATCTGGATCAGCTGAAAGCGCTAATCCGGGATATGGAAGTTGAAGGCTGAGTAATTTGCCTACTTTTGCGCCATGCAAAAATTGAAACTGGAGGAGCTGGGGCGCATCACGGTTGATCAGTTCAAAGATGCCGAAAAACTTCCGGTGGTCATCCTGCTGGATAATGTACGCAGCCTGCACAATGTGGGCTCTGCATTCCGTACAGCCGATGCTTTCCGAGCAGAAAAGATATTCCTCACCGGCATAACCGGTACGCCTCCGCACCGCGAAATTCATAAAACAGCTTTGGGTGCCACAGAATCGGTAGCCTGGGAATATGCGGAACAACCCGTAGCAGCTGTACGCCTGCTGAAAAAGCAGGGCTATAAAATTCTCGTGGTGGAACAGACTGACCAAAGCCTTCCGCTTCACCAACTGACGATTGCCCAACATGAAAACGTGTGTCTCGTATTCGGCAATGAAATTCATGGCGTCAGCGAAGAAGTGATTGCCCTGGCTGATGCGGCCATCGAAATACCCCAATCCGGTACCAAGCATTCGTTGAATGTATCGGTATGCCTGGGTATTGTGATGTGGGAGTTCTTCCGCAAAATTTCTATTCCTGCCTGAAGGTTCATGCCGATACATCCCGTCAAAATTGACACCTTTGTACAACGAACTACCCAACTGTGAGCAACGAACGTTATCAGCAGCGTGGCGTCTCCGCCAGCAAAGAAGATGTGCACCAGGCCATCAGCAAACTTGACAAAGGCCTCTTCCCGAAAGCATTCTGTAAAATCGTGGAAGACCATCTCGGTGGCGATCCGGCTTACTGCACGGTGATGCATGCCGATGGAGCCGGAACCAAATCTTCGCTGGCGTATATCTACTGGAAAGAAACCGGTGATCTTTCCGTGTGGAAAGGGATCGCGCAGGATGCCATCATCATGAACGTGGATGACCTGCTGTGCGTGGGTGCCACCGATACTATTTTACTCTCCTCCACCATCGGAAGAAATAAAAACCGTGTGCCGGGAGAAGTGATCTCCGCGATCATCAACGGTACGGAAGAAGTGCTGGAAATGCTCCGCAATTACGGATTGAATATTCGCAGCACCGGTGGTGAAACCGCTGATGTGGGCGACCTGGTGCGAACGATCATTGTTGACAGCACGGTTACAGCTCGCATGAAGCGCAGTGATGTGATTGATAACAGCCGGATACAAGCTGGTGATGTGATAGTCGGTTTGGCCTCGTACGGACAAGCCACCTACGAAACCGAATACAACAGCGGCATGGGCAGCAACGGATTGACCTCGGCCCGGCATGACGTATTCTCAAATGAATACGCCACGAAATACCCCGAGTCATTCGACCCCGATGTGCCGGCTGAACTGGTCTACTCCGGCAAGTACCGTGTTACCGATGAGTTGCCCGGCACACCACTGACCATCGGCAAGCTGGTGCTCTCTCCTACACGAACCTATGCCCCGGTGATGATGGAAGTTTTCAACGAACTTCGTCATCAAATTCATGGCCTGGTGCATTGCAGCGGTGGCGCACAAACCAAAGTGCTGCACTTCATCGACAGGCTTCATGTTGTTAAAGACAACCTTTTTGATGTGCCCCCCTTGTTCAACATGATTCACGAAGTCAGCGGCACCGACTATAGAGAAATGTACAAGGTGTTCAACATGGGGCACCGCCTGGAGATCTATACTGACCAGGCCCATGCACAAACCATCATCGATATTTCCGCACAATTCAACATCAACGCACAGGTGATTGGTCACGTCACATCATCCGATCAGAAACAAGTAACGCTGAAAACACCTTACGGTATTTTCACCTATTAAACTTTCTATGATTGACATCAAAGCCGGCATGCTCTTCCCAAAACCCTTCCGGCTGATGGGAATCATCATGGCCGCTGGTGGTTTCGTTTTACTTCCGGATTATCCGTGGATTACGCTCATCCTCCTGCTGGCCGGCATCCTCATCGTAGTCTCGTATGAAGGAACGGAGATCAACCTGCAAAAGAAAAGCTACCGCGAATACACCGCTTTATTGCTTTTCCGAACCGGTACATTTGAATCGTTCGAAGAGATTGAAAAAATCTTCATCAACAAACGGAAGGAAACCCGCCAGCTCTATACTGCGCATACCACACATTCATCCATCTATCGCGAAGAAGTATATTGCGGTTATCTCAAATTCAGCAACGGCACAAAAATTCTTCTGCATGAATCGACCGATAAAGCAGCGCTGATCAAAAAGCTTCAGCCACTGTGCGATGCGGCAACAGTAAGCATTACTGACAACACCTGATTATTTTTGGAAGGGGATTATTTGGTTTTATCCCTCAGCCGTGCAGCATACACGCAGGTACATTAAAGCTTAAAAAATATCCTGCGGGTATACAGGAAATAACACAAGCCCCACTCCAGCGCGAAAATGCAGAGCGAAGTAAGGATGAGCATGAGCCCGTGCGGAACATGAGCCATGGACATGAGCCCGTTGGTGATAGCGCCCACATAATCATTAAACCACCGGTGCCCTACAATTTCGAAGAATAGGTAAATGAAGATAGAGTTCATGCCGACCACTGTGAATAAGGAAAGGTACCTTTGTTGTTTGCGTACATCCACCCACCAGTAGCTGGCGGCAAGTCCAAGCAGGCACCACCCACCTGATGCCAGCGTAAATGAACTGGTGGCGATCCGCTTAATGATGGGTGTGGTGGTGTAGTTCATTCCATAACCCAATACCAGGGCAATGAATCCGAAAAGCACCAGCCACTTTATTTTTGGTGCAGCATCCGTTGTGCTGAGCAACAGCTTTCCGGCCACGGCTCCCCAGATGGTATGGGCTGCGGTGGGGATGCAGTTGATCGCCACCCAACCATCAGCGTTGATTTTGTTCATCAGCAGCAGATCAACATAGTTGCCGAAGTTATACTGGTCGGTGAATGGCTGATCAAAACCGGGTATGTTGACAAACCGGTAGAGTATTTCCGTAAGGATTAGCAAACTAACACTGAAAGTAATCTGCTTTGCTGATGACCATGAAAAGATCAGGAATGCGACCATCAGGGTAAATGAAAGCTGCGTGAGCACATTCCACAATTCAAAAGATAAACCTCCTGGGCGTACGGCATAATTGAGTACACCCCAGAAGAACAGCCACACGCAACGCCTGAGCATTTTTGAAAACTGTTCACCCCATGGCACCTGTTGGTCCTTCTGCCGGTGCAGGGAGAATGCCATAGCTGTGCCTGCAATGAACATAAAGCCGGGCTGTATCAGGTCCCAGAAGCGAAGGCCATTCCATGGATGATGTTCGAATTGAAGAAAGAAGGAATGCAACACGCGCATATCCTCGGTTAGTACAAGCAGGTGCCCATATAAATAGGTGCTTTCCAACGCGAGCAACACCATGATGAACCCGCGAAGAAAATCAAGGGAGAGCAGTCTGCCGGTGGCTGTGTCTGTCATGTGAAATGAAAATTATGAATAATTCACAACCTCCCTTTGATCACTCCCTCAAAAAAATGCTGAATGCTTATCTTTAGCGCATGCAAAACTTTAAACACCGCTTTCCCATCCAGATCCGCTTCAAAGACATCGACCGCATGGGGCATGTTAACAATGCCGTATATCTTACGTTCATTGAAACAGCGCGTGTGCATTACTTCGACTCAGTAGTCGGGCATGGCAACAAGTGGAGTCATTCCGTAGGCCTGATTTTAGCCCGCACCGAGATTGACTACAAAGCACCGGTCTTTCTTCGCGACACCATCAGTGTACTGACGCGTTGTGCTCGCATCGGCACCAAGAGCATCACCATCGAATGGGTCATGGTTCGAGAAAACTCACCCACCGAAGAAGTTGTTGCGCAGGGTATCTCTGTCTTGGTGTGCTACGACTACGATAAAAACGCCACCATTGCCGTGCCCGATGAACACCGCAGGTTGCTGGAGGCTTACGAAAAGCAATAACTTACTTTATCCGCTGCAGGGGCAGTGTAGCCCGTGTCTTGTCCCAGCTGAAATTCAGGTTGATCACACTGTCGGCCGGGGTAATCGAAATCGTGAATTGCTCCAGACTGGAGTCTATTGGTGTAACAGTCGCTGTTGCCCGAAGCGCATCCAGTTCTTCTTCGAATGGATCACCGCTCATGCTGGCACCCCAGTACCCCAGCTTGCTGTTGAAGGCAACCGTCCAGGCATCGGGCCCGGGTATGGTGTATACGGAATAACGGCCGGCTTTTAACACCGCATCACCGATACGCACATCTTCCGAGATGCTGATCTCCGTGGCTTCGTTGGCACCGGTACGCCACTTCTTCCCGTAGGGCACCAGGGCTCCGTCACTTTCTTCTCCAAAAATCAACCGGTCCCGTTTGGAGGGCTGGCAATAGGTTACTTCCATTTCAAAGCCGTTGACAACAAATTTTTCCACCACAGACGGGCTGTGGTTTTTCGTGGTCAGCATGATATAGGCCACATAGGTTCCTACAAAAAGTATAAGGGCCGCAAAGACCCAGGCAATTTTCCTTAACATAACTTATCAGGGTTTGATGACCTAAAGTTCATCATTGCATAGGCACCATCCAATGAAAAAATGCAAATACGCATTCTCTACAATGAATGCCGCTTCGGATCACCTTCATCGGAATGATCCACTCCTGTAAAGCCCTTGGAGATTGCACCTAAAACTGCTTAGCTTTCTTCAATTAATAAACTAACCTATGCGCATTACGCTAGCACTCCTCTTACTACTGGTCCTGACCAGTGTTCATGCTCAAAAGAACAAGTCTGTAGCTGAACCAGCCACTCCGCCCCAACCAACAGGGCTGGCCGCAAAAACTGCGGGCATGAAACATTATCCCGGCTACTTTGATTTCTATTACGATGAAAAGCAGGACAAGGTCCTGCTGGTCATCGACAAGTTTGATACGGAGTTTCTTTACGTCAATTCATTACCAGCCGGTGTAGGCTCTAACGACATCGGACTGGATCGCGGCCAGCTCGGTGGAACGCGCATTGTGAAATTCAATCGCGTAGGACCAAAGGTGTTGATGATTCAGCCGAACTACCGGTTCCGTGCCATTACGGATAATCAAGATGAACGCAATGCTGTGGAACAAGCATTTGCCCAGTCGGTATTATGGGGCTTTACTGTGATGGCCGAAGAAGGAAACAAAGTGCTGGTAGACGCCACTGATTTTTACATGACCGATGCCCGCGATGTCATCGGCACGCTGCGCAGCCAGCAGCAAGGCACTTATGCACTGGATAAAACACGCAGTGCATTTTACCTGCCGCGCACCAAAAACTTTCCACAGAATACTGAAGTAGAAGTAACACTTACATTTACTGGCCAGGCCACAGGCTCTTACATCCGTAGTGTAACGCCAACACCCAACGTGGTAACGGTGCGTCAGCACCACTCCTTTATTCAGTTACCGGATGACCAGTATAAGCCGCGCCAGTTTGATCCAAGGGCAGGCTATTTCGGCACTTCGTTTTACGATTATGCCACCCCCGTGCATGAGCCGATCGAAAAGCGGTACATCAACCGGCACCGCCTCGAAAAGAAAAATCCGAATGCCGCCAGAAGCGAACCGGTTAAACCGATTGTTTATTACCTCGACCGCGGCACACCGGAGCCTATCCGCTCTGCCTTACTCGATGGCGCCCGCTGGTGGAACCAGGCGTTTGAAGCAGCCGGCTACATCAACGCCTTTCGTGTAGAGATGATGCCCGAAGGTGCCGACCCGATGGACGTTCGTTATAATGTCATTCAGTGGGTGCACCGCTCTACCCGGGGCTGGTCGTATGGTTCTTCCGTGAGTGATCCGCGCACAGGCGAAATCATCAAAGGGCATGTATCGCTGGGCTCGCTTCGCGTTCGTCAGGATTTTCTGATCGCTGAAGGACTGCTCGCACCTTATGAAGACGGCAAAACAATTCCTCCGCACATGCTGGAGATGTCGCTGGCGCGGTTGCGTCAACTGTCTGCACACGAAGTGGGGCACACTATAGGTCTCGCACACAGTTACTCTTCAAGTACAGAAAACCTCGCATCTGTAATGGATTATCCGCATCCGATTGCCACCATCAACAACGGAAAAATTGATTTAGCCAGCGCCTACGATAACAAGATTGGCGAATGGGATAAGGTGGCGGTCACCTGGGGTTATCAGCATTTTCCGGAAAGCACGAATGAAGCCGATGCGCTGAATAAAATCATCAGGGATGCCTTGAACAAAGGCCTCACCTTCCTCACCGATCAGGATGCGCGCCCGACAGGGGGAGCTCATCCTTATGCCCACCTGTGGGATAACGGGGCCAATGCGGCCGAAGAACTCAACCGGGTGATGCAGGTACGCGCACTCGCGCTGAAAAACTTTGGCGAAAAAAATATCCGCGAAGGAACACCCATGGCCATGCTGGAAGCAACACTGGTGCCGGTGTATTTCTTCCACCGCTACCAGGCGGAAGCAGCGTCCAAAATGGTTGGCGGTTTGAACTACCGATTCACACTCCGCGGTGACGGGCAACTGGTCACCGAACTCATCAATGCCGAACAACAGCAAAAAGCTCTTGATGCTTTGTTGAATACGGTTACACCACAAGCCCTTGCCTTACCACCAGCGCTGATTGCGAAAATCCCTCCGCATCCGGCCGGCTATCCGCGCTCGCGTGAAGTGATGCGCTCGCGCACGGATCTTACGTTCGATCCGCTGGCCTATGCGGAAGCTGCCTCTGATCTGGTGTTTGGCTTGTTGCTGCATCCGGCCCGCGCCACCCGGTTGGTGCAACACAATGCCCTGAACAGCCAGCAGCCTTCATTGGAAAGTGTGATCGATAAAATGATTAATGCAACATTCAAATCAGCTAATCGCAACGGGTATGAAGGCTTGCTGCAGATGACGACCAATCATGTGCTGCTGAACAACCTGATCAGACTGGCGAACGACAATTCAGCTTCGGTTCAGGCCCGCGCTGTCGCCTCCTTAAAAATTGATCAGCTGAAAAGCTGGCTTGCTGATAAATCAAAAACATCAAGCACAGAAAACTGGCGTGCTCATTATGCGTATATGCTTGGCCTGATCAACACCTATCGTGAAAACCCGGAGAAGTACGTTGCCGAAAACCTGCTGCCTGCACCTCCCGGACAACCCATCGGGATGGATGAGCCGTGGTGCTTTTGGGAGAATTGATTAATGAGTAGGAGTAGTTCCTGGAATTGCTTCCCGGAGCGAAAGGTTTCGCCAAGAACGCGAAGGGGAGATACTTCCTTTTTGATTATCACGTGAAAAATTTCTCACGGGCGTACGGAATACTCCGAGGTGACTTAATGCTCAGTATGCCAACCGCTCAGGATGAGGACAGTAATCTTATCTGAAATTACAGCAACCCCTCGCTATGTGGCGAGGGATTGCTTTAGCATCAGTAATTCAAACAAGTCGGGACTCGGTTAGGTCCCAATAGGAATTTAGCAGGTATAGCGGCTACGGAATGTTACTTTCGTTGAAGCCTTTTGGCTTCCGCGGCCTCTTTCAGTTTCATCTGGAGTTTCCGGTAGCGACTACCGGAGGCAGGCACATCGATGGGCGAAAAGTCAGAAAAGTTATTTCCTGTTCGTGTAAAGATTTGTGCCAGGTGAAACTCCTCCGTTACATCCCATGCATTGATATTGGCCAGGGTATACACCGCGGTGAACGATGCCTTGTTCGAAGTAGCATTGATGTTGCCTTTGAAACTCCGGAAGTCCGCCCTGAATGTCAGGTTGTTTGAAGTTCCCTCATAGTAAATATAACTCAGCCCGTAAAGCCCGTTAGGCAATTGCGGATCATCCGTTGGAAGAAACAATTCTTCAAATACGGTTCCGATATCGGCCGAAATATCGACTACGAAAAATTCACCCGACCCGGCAGGAACCTCTACCCATAAGAACAAATCCATATCCACATTGCCTGGCCCACCGGCACCGGCATTCCACGAGAGATTTACCTGAAGCCCCGGGGCCTTGTTTTCATCAATATCGGCAACGGTTATCGTGTGGATGGATTGGGCGGATACTTCGGCCTTGCCATCGAAACCAGTAATGGTGACGATAATGGTTTCATTGGCATCGTATACGTCATCATCCTTAACGATAAAGGTGATGCCGCTGCTGCTGATGGAAAACGTGTAGTCACTGGTTTGCGTAGCCGTACCCGATAACGATAACTCGGGGTTTACTCCGTTGGGCAGGGTCATGGTAAATGGTACCGTGATCGTGCCCCCTTCGGTTACCGATGAGGTGGCGGCAGAAAATCCTATCTGCGGAAGTTTTTCATCCTCACTGCAATGCGAAAAGAAAAGTGTACTTGCGCCCAGCAACAGAAAGGATAACATCAATCGGCTCATACGTATCGTGTTTATTTTTTCGTCCTTCAAGGTACTCATTTGGCCGCACTATGTACTTCCTTTCCCATTCATTTATAGAACTGTGTAAGCATCCTGCTGCCTTAATGAATAAACACATTCAAACACTCAACAATATTCCGGCAAAACAAAAGCCGTTGGCGCGGCAAGGGGCTTTTGGTATGTTTAGCCGATTATTCCCGCTTCTATGAAACGATTCTATCTCATCCCGCTTATCCTGGTTTCTGTCACCTTTTCCTGGGCACAGAAAAAATCCACCCCGGCACCGGTGGTCAAAAAACCCCTCACCCACGATGTGTATGATTCCTGGAAGGAAATCACTTACCGCGCCATCACCAACGATGGCCAATTTGCCGTCTACACCATCAACCCGCAGGATGGTGACGGCAAGGTGGTCTTTCAGAACCTGAAATCACTCGCGCAGGATTCAATCCACCGCGCAGCAGACATAGCCTTAACATGGGACTCGCGCCATGCCATTTTCAAAATCAAACCTCAGAAGGAGTTGGTAAAAGAAATGCGCAGGCAGAAAAAGAAGCGCGAAGAGATGCCAAAAGACTCCCTTGGCATTTATGCGTTCGCTACGCGTAATATGGATAAAATACCGGCTGTTCGCTCGTATAAAATACCGGAAAAAACCGGTGGCTGGGTAGCCTATCAACTCGAAGCGCCTGCGGAAGTGAAAACAACTCCTGCACCAAAAACAGAAACACCTACTCTTCCAGCCAAACCGAAAAAAGTGAAAAAGAATACTGATGACAACGGCTATACGCTGGTGTTGAAAAATCTCAGCAACGGCACTGAAACACGCTATGGCTTTGTGAAAGAATATACCTTCGCCCGCAACGGCAACGGAATGCTCTTTCACAGCACGGGCAACGACAGTACCTTGTCTGCAGGTGTGTACTGGCATAACCTGAAGAATAACCAGCTGACCCAGCTTTACCAAGGCAGGAGCAAATACAAAGTAAAAGGACTTTCCATCAGTGAGGATGGCTTGCAGACCGCTTTCCTCGTGGATGAAGACACCACCAAAGCGCTGGTACGTTATCACAAACTTTATCACTGGAAAGAAGGCAACGTAAAAGCAATGTTGCTGGCGGATGAAAAATCGGCCGGCTTGCCTTCCGATTGGATTGTAAATGAACATTATACTCCGCTGTTCTCGAAAGACGGCACGAAGCTCTTCTTCGGCACCTCTCCCAGGCCGGTTGTTCAGGATACCTTAAAGCTCACCGAAGAAATCGTCAACGTAGAAGTGTGGACCTGGAAAGATGATTACATCTACCCGATGCAAAACCGCAGGCTTGACGCAGATAAAAAACGAAACTACCTGGCCGTTATACACCTCAACGACAACAACCGTATTCTTCAGCTTGCCCACGAACGATTGCCTTCACTGGAATTGGGCAATGAAGGAAACGCGCGTTATGCACTCGCTGAAGACGAAAGCAACTACCACATCATGCGCACGTGGGATGTGGATGTTTACCGCGACCTCACCTTAATCGATGTGCAGGAGGGCAGTCGCGAAGTAATCCGTGCAAAGATTAAAGGCAATGCACGCCTGTCGCCACAAGCCAATTATGTGATCTGGTACAGCAATCCGGATACAGCGTGGTACAGCTATTCCATCGCCAGAAAAAAAACAGTAAAGCTTACCGAGGGCTTGCGTATATCGTTTGGTGATGAGGAAGAGGATCAGCCTTATTATCCTTCATCGTACGGACTTGCCGGTGTCACGGCTAACGATGCCCGTATCCTGATTTATGATCGTTACGATATCTGGTCGTTTGATCCGGAAAACAATACCGCGCCTATCAACCTCACAAAAACCGGGCGGCAGGAAAAAACACGCTTTCGTTACCTGCGGCTTGATCCGGAAGAACGGTTTATCGATCCGGAAAAGGAAATGCTGCTCAGCGCATTCAACGAAACCACCAAGCAATCCGGTTACTACAAGCTTAACCTGAAAGACGGCAAACTAACCCGCCTGATCATGGGTGACTACCGCTATGCGAACACCGTGAAAGCACGGCAGGCCAATGCGTTACTCTTCACCCGCGAGAGCTTCCTGGAATTTCCGGATGTGTGGGTTGCCGATGGCACATTCACTAACGCCCGCAAACTCTCCAACGCCAACCCGCAGATGAAATATTACCTGTGGGGAACGGTGGAGCGCATTACCTGGACATCCCTCGATAATATTCCGCTGGAAGGCCTGCTCTACAAACCCGAAGGCTTCGATCCGAAGAAGAAGTACCCGATGATCGTGAACTTCTACGAACGCAACAGCGAAACGCTGCACCAGCACTTTGAACCCTTCCCGCACCGTTCAACGGTTAACCGCACCATGTACACCAGCAACGGCTACCTGATGTTTATTCCTGATGTGGTGTATAAGACCGGCTTCCCCGGAGAGAGCGCCATGAATTGTGTGATGCCCGGCATCACCGCATTAATTGCCAAGGGCTTTGTCGATGAGAAACTGATTCTTGGCAAAGTTTAAAAAGGAAGAACTCTGGCTATTTTCTACGCTCAATGGTATAGCTCACCAAATCCCTCAAGGAAGTTTTGTAAGTTGAGTCAGGAAATTCTTTCAGAATTGCCAGCGCTTCTTGATAGAATCCATTCATTTTTTCTTTTGCGTAGTCCAATCCACCGCTTTTTTTCACAAAGTCGATTACTTCATTTACGGCTTTTTTGTCCTCTGAGCGGTTGCGGATGAGATAGATGATCTTTCGCTTG
>JALOMI010000267.1 GCA_025455465.1 Cyclobacteriaceae bacterium
CAGACCGGTGATACCGCCTACAACAAGACCTTCAATAAAGATCAGCGGGAAATTAAATTTCTTCTCCTTGGTTTCACCGTTAACGTTCTTCGGTTTACGGATCATCGAAACCGATGCCAGCAACATAAGAATGGCAAACAATACCATCACAAAGATACCCTTGGTGATCTCGGTTCCGGCCAGCGTAAAGACCGGATCTGGAATGGCCGGCACGACCCATTTTCGAACAGAATAAACACCGACAATCGAGGGAATGCCGAAGATAATAGCCGTCTTCAAATCAACATTTCCTTTGCGGAAATGACTGACTGAGCCTATGGCGCTGGTCAATCCAACAACAAATAAGGAATACGCAGTTGATAATACAGGATCAATTTCAAAAAGGTACACCAGAATGGGTACTGTTAATATGGAGCCTCCACCACCAATCAATCCAAGGGTTAGACCCATAATTATTGACGCAAGATATCCGATAATTTCCATGCACTACGATTTAAAAATTTCCTGCAAAGGTAGGCTGCGTCTTCAGCGGCTTCCGTAACCTAAGTCACAGTGGATTGATTATTGAGTAACAACATACCGAAATCCATTTAAGGTTTTGGGCAAATCAAAAATTTAACATTTGCATAAACCTATTTATCGTAATATTGCGATGAATAGAATCCATGAAATCGCTACTGTTTCTTACCTTACTCACGACAATAATGACACTTCTGCCACCATCTCCACTCTATCCGAAGCTTGAATCACAACTCAAAGACTTTGAAAAAGAGTTTCAGAACATACCGGAAGAACGAAAGGAAAATTTGCAGGACCTGGCTGATTACATCAGGCGTAAAAGAGCGAACGGAAAATCTGTATTACTGAATTTTATCTGTACGCACAATTCACGCAGAAGCCATATCTCCCAGTTGTGGGCACAGGCTGCAGCTGCCTATTATGGCATTGATGGCGTCCAATGCTATTCCGGAGGAACTGAAGCTACTGCCTTTAATCCCCGAGCCGTTAAAGCCATGCGCGAAGCAGGTTTTATGATTGCGACCGTAAAAGAAGGAAACAACCCGGTGTATGAAGTTCGCTACAGTGATGAAGCTCCGGCACTGAACGTGTTCTCCAAGAAATACGAAGAAGGCGGTAACCCAACAACCGGATTTGCGGCCATCATGACGTGCTCCGAAGCCGATCAGAACTGTCCGATTGTACGAGGTGCTGATTACCGCATTGGCCTGCCCTATGAAGATCCGAAAGCCTTTGACGGAACACCGGAAGAGGAAGCGATGTACCGTGAGCGCGTACACCAGATCGGAGTGGAAATCGGTTATGCTTTTTCGCTGGCGGCCAGCGTGAAGTAAAAGACGGAGCCCTTCCCTTCTTCACTTTCCACCCAGATTCGTCCGCCATTTTTTTCTACAAAGTCCTTGCAGAGAATAAGGCCAAGGCCGGTGCCGGTTTCGTTTTGCGTACCCGGAGTGGTATGCTTCGCATCAATGCGAAAGAGCTTATCTAGTATTTTTTTGCTCATACCCACACCGGTATCAGATACGGAAACCCGGATTTCTGTACCGGCTTTTTCTGCCTGTAATTTCACCGCGCCACCAACAGGTGTAAACTTAATGGCGTTGGAAAGCAGATTACGCACCACGGTAGTTACTGAATTGCGATTGGCATTTGTCATCAGTACTCCCGGAGATTCTGATAATATAGTTATGGATTTAGTCGCGGCCTGAGCCTGCAGCAATTCCCTATTCTCTTCCAGCACCTGGCTGATATCAAATGGCTCCCGGGTAAAATCAATGTTGCCCGTTTGCGAGCGCGCCCATGCCAGCAGGTTGTTCAGCAGGTTGAAAAGATTTTTCAGTGACTTATCCAGATCTCTCGCCAATCCCTGGATTTCTTCCTTACTCAACGCATCAAAATGATTAATCAGGAGATTGGAAAATGACGTAAGAGAATTCAACGGACCTTTCAGATCGTGACTGATGATGGAAAAAAATTTGTCTTTGGTGGCGTTCAGATTTTGTAACTCGATATTCTGTGATTCAATGCGTTCATTAATTTCTTTCAGTTGTCGGTTTGATCGTTGCTTTTGAATGTAGAGATAAACAATCAACACCAGGATGACACCCGACAATGCAAGTATGCCGTAGAGATAAACCTGAATACGTTTCTGCTCAGCCAGTTCCCGCTCCCGCTCCCTGCGGATGCTTTCGGTCTGCGCCAGCTCCTTTTCCTTTTCCTCCAGCGTGTAGCGGCTCTGCATATCGAGCAGGCGCTGATCATTCTCTTCTTTCTGGATGAAATCATTCAATGCTACCAGCTGCTCCCGGTAATCCAAAGCGCGCCTGTAATCCCCCAGCGCCTTCCAGGTCAGCGACAGGTAGTCATAACTTTTACGCAGGCCCGCCTTGGATTGTGCTGAACGCGCAGCACCCAGCGCCAGCTCAAGGTTGGCCAGCGCGTCCTTAAATTTTTTCTGGCGATAGTACCACACACCGATGTTATTCCAGGCATCGGCCATACCGGTGCGATCGTCCAGGGGTTGAAAAATCTCCAGCGCAGCTTTATAATTCGCATACGCGCGCGCTGTATTTTTCATCTGCTCATAAAGTGCACCAATGGTGTTCAGACCCTGTGCCTCTTTTAACCGGTCTTTCACTTTACGCCAGATACCCAACGCCTGCCGCTGCAACTCCAATGCACGTTCATAATTCTGCCGCTGCATTTCCAGCGTGCCAAGGCTGCCCAATGCCTCGGCTTCGGCTTCATAGTCCTGCATGTCCGGTTGAAGCTCAAGCACCCGCTCATACTGCTGCTGTGCCTCGTCCAACTGATTGGTGGCTAAATACACTCGGCCGAGCGCTAGCAGAAACAATGCTTCCACCTCCGTGTGCATAGCAGGATCGATCAGCTGATGCGCACGATGCATAAACTGAAGACTCTTCTCCGGGTTGCCGGTATCTTCAAAAGCACGGGCGATGAGAAAATAAGAAAACGCCTCACCCAGCGGATAGCGGATGCTGTCGGCAACACGGACTGCCTGAAGGTAGTAATTCATTCCCCGCTCATAATCATAAGCTTTTGTAACATGAAGCATCCCTCCTTCCAGCAACAGAAAGATGCGCATTGAATCATGCTGCGATTCCCAGGCTTTTTGTAACGCCTGTTTATTCTCCTGAAGAAGTGATTCCAGCGAGCGGGCTGCTGTGCGCGATTCAAAACCGCGGTACCATGCTGATAAAGAAAAGTCTTCCTGCGCGGCAAGCGTACCCGGCACGATCAAGATCATGGCGACCATAAGACGAAAACGGGAGATGTTGCGCATACCGGATTTTCTTCAAAAGTGTTAAAAATTTCCCTGTCCGGCATGGTTCCTTCTGAATTACGAATAACACTCACCGAGCCTTTCAGCAGGCTGCCGGAATTCTGATATCTTTGCGCCCTTATTGGAAAAACGATGATCTCAGTCGATAATGTAAGTGTTGAATTCAGCGGTGCCGCCCTGTTCAGCAACATTACCTTTAACATCAATGAAAACGACCGCATCGCCCTCATGGGCAAGAACGGTGCGGGCAAATCTACCTTACTGAAAATACTTGCCGGTGTAAATAAACCAACCCGCGGAAAAGTATCGGCCCCTAAGGATGCCGTGATTGCCTACCTGCCCCAGCATCTGCTCACGGAAGATAAGCTTACCGTATTCGAAGAAACCTCCAAAGCGTTTTCGAAAGTCAACAACATGAAGACGCGCATCGATGAAATCAACCACGAGCTCGAAACGCGCACCGATTATGAATCGGATGATTATGCGAAGCTGATTGAAGAACTCTCTGAGCTCAGTGAGAAATATTATTCCATTGAAGATTCGAATTACGATGCCGAAGTCGAAAAAACCCTGATGGGCCTTGGCTTTCTCCGCTCGGATTTTACACGACCCACCAGCGAATTCAGCGGGGGCTGGCGCATGCGCATTGAGCTGGCAAAAATTCTTTTACAAAAACCCGACCTCATCCTGCTTGATGAGCCCACCAATCACCTCGATATTGAATCGGTGCAATGGCTCGAAGAATTTTTGAAGAACAACGCCAAGGCGGTAATCGTGATCAGCCACGATAAAACATTTGTCGACAACCTCACCAACCGCACCATTGAAATTACGATGGGGCGCATTTACGATTACAAGACCAACTACAGCCACTACCTGCAGTTGCGCAAGGAAAGGCGCGAGCAGCAGCAAAAGCAGTTTGACGACCAGGCCAAACAGATTGCCGAGATCAGGGAATTCATCGAACGCTTTAAGGGAACCTACTCCAAAACACTGCAGGTGCAGTCGCGGGTGAAGATGCTCGAGAAGATGGAGATTGTGGAAGTGGCCTGACGAAACGTTACGGTTATCACCTTGTGTTTCAGGATGTTTCCCTGACCATCGCGCGCGGAGATAAGGTAGCCTTCGTTGGAAAGAACGGTGAAGGTAAATCCACCCTGGTGAAAGCCATCATGGGGCAAATCGATTTCGAAGGACGTTGCCAGGTAGGTCACGGTTCCCTCATTGGCTACTTCGCCCAGAACCAGGCCTCGTTGCTGGATGGTGACCTGACCGTTTTCGAAACCATCGACCAGGTTGCCGAAGGAGATATCCGTTCGAAAATCAAAGACATCCTGGGAGCGTTCCTCTTCAGCGGTGATGCCATCGATAAAAAAGTAAAGATGCTGTCGGGTGGTGAACGCACCCGCCTGGCCATGATCAAATTGCTGCTTCAGCCGGTGAACCTGCTTATCCTCGATGAACCGACCAACCACCTCGACCTGAAAACAAAGGACATTCTGAAAGATGCTTTGAAAGCGTTTGACGGAACATTAATTCTTGTTTCTCACGACCGTGATTTTCTCGATGGACTGGCCACGAAAGTATTTGAATTCGGCAACAAGCGCGTGCGCGAACACTT
>JALOMI010000268.1 GCA_025455465.1 Cyclobacteriaceae bacterium
CTAAATCCTGATTGCTCCATTTCATATTACTAATTACTAATTACTCATTACTAATTGATCATGAACGACATCTACATCATCACCACCGCCATCCTCGTCAGTTGCAGCTGCGCCTTACTGGGATGTTTTCTGATCCTTCGGAAAATGGCCATGGTCGGTGATGCAATATCCCATGCGGTGCTGCCCGGTATTGTGATTGCCTTTCTCTTGTCAGGTTCGCGGGATTCGGTGACGATGCTCATCGGTGCCGGGTTGCTGGGGCTGCTCACCACCTTCCTGATTGAATTCTTCCACAAGAAAGCCCGCCTGCAAAGTGATGCCTCCATCGGTGTAACATTTACGTGGCTGTTTGCCATCGGGGTGATTCTTATTTCACTCTTTGCCGGGAAAGTCGACCTCGACCAGGACTGTGTGCTGTACGGTGAGATCGCCTACGTTCCGTTGGACATGGTGATTACTGCCGGTGGGGTTGTGCTGGCGCCAAAAGCCATCTTCGTCTCCGGCACCATTCTGCTGCTGCTGATCGCCTTTATTATTTTGTTCTACAAAGAGTTGTTTCTTACCACCTTCGATCCGGCCTTTGCCACCGCCATCGGCATCTCCACCACGCTCTGGCATTATGCACTGATGGGCGCAGTATCGGTTACGACCGTTGCCTCGTTTGAGTCGGTGGGTGCCATCCTGGTGGTGGCCTTGCTGATCGCACCGGCTGCCACGGCATTCCTGCTCACCGATAACCTGAAACACATGCTGCTGCTGGCCTGCCTGGCAGGCATCCTGTCGTCCATAGGCGGCTACTACCTGGCGGTTTGGCTGGACGGCTCCATTGCCGGGGCCATTGCCACTGTGGCCGGACTGCTCTTCGCGTTGAGCATGCTCTTCTCCCCTTCACATGGTATTATCTTTACGAAAATACGCTCGGTAGCGCACTAAAATGGTCGGTGATCAACTGAATCCCTGCGGCTTGCATTAACTTGCACACCGTGAATTTCCAGGATACCATCATTGCACCCGCCACCCCGCAAGGCGTCAGCGCCCTGGCCGTCATACGCCTGTCGGGTAAGGATGCCATCACCATTGTCAATAAAGTATTTGACGGCAAGAACCTGAACGAGCAGCCGACCCAAACCGCTCACTTCGGAGTGATCAAAGACGGTGATGAGGTCATCGATGAAGTTGTGGTCACCATCTTCCGCGAGCCTCGCTCCTTCACACGCGAAAACATTGCCGAGATCTCCTGCCACGGCTCCCCCATCGTAGTGAAAGATTTGATCCGGCTCTTCCTGAAACACGGTGCCCGCATGGCCGAGCCGGGTGAGTTCACCAGGCGTGCCTTCCTGCACGGCCGCATTGATCTCGCACAAGCCGAAGCCATTGCCGACATCATCCATGCCGAAACCGAAAATGCGCGGCAGGCCGCCATCAACCAGATGCGGGGCGGGTTTTCCAGCGAGATCAACCACCTGCGGGAAGAGCTGATCCATTTCGCATCCCTCATCGAACTCGAACTCGACTTTGGCGAAGAAGATGTGGAGTTTGCCAAACGCGATGACCTTCGCCAGCTTATCCTGCGCATCCAGTCTTATTTACAGGTACTCATCGATTCGTTCAATGCCGGCAACGTGATCAAGAACGGTGTACCCACTGTGATTGCCGGTAAACCCAATGCCGGTAAATCAACTTTGCTTAATGCGCTGCTGAACGAAGAGCGCGCCATCGTATCCGACATCCCCGGCACTACGCGCGATGCTATTGAAGACGAGATTATTCTTGGCGGCATCAACTTTCGTTTTATTGATACTGCCGGACTGCGGGAAACAGAAGATGTCATCGAAGCCATCGGTGTGGAGCGCACCCGCGAGCGCATGAAGAAAGCCAGCCTGATTATTTACCTGTTTGATTTAGCTTCTGCTACGCTGGAATCCATCCGCGGTGAAGAGCAGGCCCTGCATGAACTCAACATTCCCTTTATCAAAGTGGGTAATAAAATGGACAAGGCAGATCCTGCTTTGCTCCAGCAATTAGCCCAACGTGATTTTGTTTTCATCTCCGCCTCCGGTAAGACTAATCTGCAAACACTGAAAGACCGGCTGCTGAACATGTTCCACATCAACACGGTGAAAAGCGGAGATGTGCTCGTCACCAACCTGCGCCACTACGAAAACCTGGTGCAAACCCGCGACTCCCTGCAGCGCGTGCTCACCGGCCTGGATGAACACATCACCGGAGATTTCCTCGCGATGGACATCCGGCAGGCCCTGCATTACCTCGGACTGATCACCGGTACCATCACTACGGAAGACTTGCTTGAAAATATTTTTTCGCGGTTTTGTATCGGCAAATAAGCCAACCAAATAAATGACACTTGTTGGGTTTCGTTATTTTCAATTCCAACGATCTATGCTAGTATCATAAAACTTCTAAATTTATAGATGAGTATCAAAGTTGTTGTGGCATGTCTGAAGAAATCAAACATAAGCAACTCATTAGTGAAAAAGGTCCATTCATAATTGATTGTAATTTGAAGATTTTTACTGATGAAGAAATCCAAATTTTGAAAAAATATGGTCATTGGTTCCATGCGCTTACGCATGGTGATCTGAATCCATTCACTCTGGCACAAGCTCGTTTTATCAAAGTGGCCCAAAATGAAGAGACACCCGTAACTGTTGAGGAAAAGGCTTGGTTTAAATACCTTGGCAGAAAAAGAATAGAGGCTGATCTTGGCGATCGTTTACATGTTCATTACGAAATAGATCAAGATTCATTTTATAACAGAGATCAGGCTAAACAACTGCGATCAACAATGGGTAAAGTAATCTACAAAACCCATAATATGGATTAGCCCCCATCTGCTATATTTCCATGTCAATTTTCCTAAAGCATGTTCGAACAAACCTTCAAAAACGTAGACGATATCCTCCACAAAGACGCAGGGTGTGCCAGTGAGCTGGATTACGTGGAGCAAACCTCGTGGATTCTCTTCCTCAAATACCTTGACGACCTCGAAAAAGACCGAGCCACGGCTGCCGAACTCACCGGCAAGGACTATACTCCCATCATCGACAAGCCCTTCCGCTGGGGCACATGGGCAATGCCCAAAACCAAAGACGGTAAGCCCGACCATCATAAAGCCCTTAACGGTGACGACCTCACCGACTTTGTAAACGGCAAGCTCTTTCCCTATCTGAAGAAATTCAAGACAAGTGCCTCCGGTGCCGATACCATTGAGTATAAAATTGGCGAGATCTTCAGTGAACTGAAAAACCGCCTCCAGAGCGGGTACAACCTGCGGGAAGTGATCAACCTCATCGACCAGCTGCGGTTCCGCACCCATGCCGAGAAACACGAGATGAGCCACCTCTACGAAGACAAGATCAAGAACATGGGCAATGCCGGACGCAACGGGGGTGAATACTACACTCCCCGCCCCCTCATCACCACCGTTGTGAAGGTGGTGGCGCCCAGGATTGGCGACAAGATTTATGACGGTGCCGCTGGCTCTGCGGGCTTCCTTTGCGAGGCCTTTGAATACCTGAAGAAAAGCAAGAACCTCACCACCAAGGAAAACGAGATCCTGCAGAAGCGAACCTTCTACGGCAAGGAGAAGAAATCGCTGGCTTATATCATTGGCATTATGAACATGATTCTGCATGGTGTGGAGGCACCCAACATCATCCACACCAACACACTTGCCGAGAACCTTGCCGATATACAGGAGAAAGACCGCTTTGATGTGGTGCTGGCCAACCCACCCTTTGGCGGAAAGGAACGTGCCGAGGTACAGCAGAACTTCCCCATCAAATCCTCCGAAACGGCCTACCTCTTTTTACAGCATTTTATCAAGATTCTTAAAGCTGGCGGCAAGGCAGGTGTGGTGATCAAGAACACCTTTCTGAGCAATACCGACAACGCCAGCATTGCCATTCGCAAGCAACTGCTGGAAAGCTGCAACCTCCACACCGTGCTCGATCTCCCCGGAGGTACCTTTACAGGTGCCGGTGTTAAAACCGTGGTGCTCTTCTTTGAGAAAGGCAAGCCCACGCAAAAAGTGTGGTACTACCAGCTGAACCTTGAGCGCAATTTGGGTAAGACCAACCCGCTGAACGAAGCCGACCTTGCCGATTTCATAAAGCTACAAAAGACAAAAGCCGACAGCCCCAACTCATGGACGGTGAATGTGAAGGATATTGACCAAACCACGTTCGACCTGAGTGTGAAAAACACGAACAGGAAAGAAGAAGCTGCATTACGCCAGCCGCAGCAGATTTTGGAAGAGATGAAAAACTTGGATGAAGAAAGTGCAGAAATCCTTAACTCAATTTTGGAACTGATATGAAGGAAGGTTGGGAAACAAAAAAG
>JALOMI010000068.1 GCA_025455465.1 Cyclobacteriaceae bacterium
CCAATGGCGTGATCAAAGCGCGTGTGCAGGGCGCCGGGATAGACCAGATAGGCCGTGCCCAGTTGCTTGATGCCGCGCAAGCGCTGCATGGCGGGCAAATTTACAAAAAAAGCCTCGTATTGGTATCCGAGGCTCCTTTTGTTAGTTACACGTTATTTCATGTTATTTCCGAAGGCTGCTCATTTTTTCGTTGAGATTTTTGTCTCTTATGGGGCTTAGCAAAGTAGGTTTTGATACTGTTACATCCAGCAAGTAATATTCCTTTTTGTATTCCAGAATGTAGACGTGATTGTCTTTGGTGATGAATTCTAGGATCTGGTATTGATTGGGTTCAAATGATCCATGTAAAATCAACTTATTACGGGAGAAAGAATAGTGGAAGTTATATCCTGTTGTACTTTCGGTGATAACCTCGCGAGATGAAGTCACAAATGTTGACGATACTACTTTCAGGGCCTCAGCCTCTTTAACTCGTATTTGTTGATCGATAGCGCTAGGCTTGGAGACCTTGCCATCCGTTTCTGTTCTGCTTGTTGACCTAGCTGTTTCGCTTGCGGCCTTAATATCTTCCTGGACATCCGCGACAGTTGGAGATACCATACCAGAAGTATTGTTGGACGAATCAGCAGTTGATGAAATGGGTTGTTGGGTTGAATTCTTAACTGATGAATTCGCTGCGGGTATTTCGGTGTCCTCAGTTCGGCTTAAAAACCAATACAACCCGGAGGCCACAAGACCAGTAGCTAATAATCCTGCAATGATTTTTGCGGTCATGCCCTGCGCCAAGTTACCGGAACCACTCACCGGAACGTTATTAAGCATCGTCTTTAGCTGCATCACGCGCTCATGGCGAACCCCTTCAATGAGTTGTTGTTGAAACTGCAGTTCCTTTTGCAAACCGGGTTCTGTTTGCAGTCTTTTCTCGAAAGCAGTCTTTTCATCCCTGCTGAGTTTGTTCAACAGGTAGCCATCAATAAGTTGTAAATCTTTTTCGGCCATCATAGGGTTTAATCTAAAAAGTCACGCTCCGAGTAAAGCGTTTTTACTAATTCATCCAGTTTAACTTTGCACTTATACTTCTTTGTCTTGGCAGTATCCGTGTTGGCGAAGCCAAGCTTTTCGGCAATATCCTGCATTGACAATTCATCAAAATAATAATACATCAAAACCTGCCGGCACGTTTCATCCAGTTTGTTCAGGCATTCGGCAATGATCCGGTTTCTTTCTTCCAGATCATTGTTTTCAATCACTACGCTATCCTTTTCTTCACTGGACAATCGTTTCTTTCGCTCCAGTTCCTTTCTCCACAAATTCTGGCAAATACTGTAGATATAGGTGCTGATTTTGGAGGTAAGTACCAGATTGCCGGATGTGGCCTTCTGCCAAAACACAATAAGTGCATCCTGGTATATGTCGCGTGCTTCTTCTTCGGTACCACTGTTTGAAATGACCATTTTGGTCATCATCCGGTAGTATTTCTTGTAAAGAGACTCCAATGCCTTTTCATCTCCTTTACAGATTCGTTCGAAAAGCTCGCGCTCACTACTTACACTTGTTCTGAATACCATGGGCTAACTAAGAGGTAACCACTTCTAATTGTTACAAGGTACTATTATACGGTAAATAATCAGATTTTCAGGCTTTCTTCCAGGTTTGGGTACGCCATAGCGGTCCCAGATAACCACGCACTTTCAATTCATCTGCTTCCAACCATATCTTACAGCGGTAAACCTTTCCCACTTCCGGGTCCAGGATAGTGCCCTCGACATACTCTTTACCAGATTTACGGAGATCCCTGATAATCTCCATACCCAGTATTTTTTGATTGTATCGTGCGTCATCCTTTGCACACTGCTTACACACCGGGTCAGGGTCGTCCTTTTCCGTTATTAATAAGCTCACGATTCGTCCATAGGTCTTACCGTTTCGTTCAAAGATTTCCACGATGGATTTAGCCTCTCCGGTTTTGTCATCAACCGATTTCCATCGACCATGAACAGAAGCCTGGGCATAAATAGCGGAACCAATAAAAAGCAGGGCGACAAAACAGACAAAGCGGTCAATCATAAAAGGGTCTGAAAAGTTCGAAAATAAAAAAAGCCCCGAATATTCAGGGCCTTTTTTGTGTAGGTTTTATGATAACTATTCGGTTTCAGCCGCAGCGTCATCGCTGTCTACGATTACTTCGATTGCAGCAGGGGCTTGAACCGCATCAGAGGTTTTATCCTCAGAAGCAGGGGCGAGCAGCGGAGCAATAACCAAAGCTACTACTGACATCAGCTTCAGCAGAATGTTCAGTGACGGGCCGGAAGTATCCTTGAACGGATCACCTACCGTATCACCGACAACAGCAGCCTTATGCGGATCAGATTTCTTATAGTATTTCTGACCGTTGATTTCAACACCTTCTTCGAAGCTCTTTTTGGCATTATCCCAGGCACCACCTGCATTCGATTGGAAGATAGCCATCAGTACGCCTGAAACGGTAACACCAGCCAGCATACCTCCCAGGGATTCAACACCAAAACCGGGCAGAAAAGCAATTAATACAGGGACTACAACAGCCATTAAACCTGGAACAACCATTTGGCGTATAGCTGCCTGTGTTGATATTTCTACGCATTTACCATATTCCGCTTTTCCATCCGCCTCGTTGAAAATTTTCTGATCCTCGGCAGACCACTCGTCTTTCGATTTATCACCATTGCGCTTCATAACATCCAGAGCAGCTTTAAGTGCAGGGATGGTGGTGAACTGACGTCTTACTTCTTCAATCATTGACATGGCGGCACGTCCAACGGCACCCATAGCTAATGCAGAGAAAACAAAAGGCAGCATACCACCGATAAACAGACCGGCCATTACGTTGGCTTTCGAAACATCAATAGATCCAAGTTTGGCGGTAGTCATAAAAGCACCGAATAACGCAAGAGCAGTCAATGCAGCAGAGGCAATAGCAAAGCCTTTGCCGATAGCAGCAGTTGTGTTTCCTACAGCATCCAGTTTATCCGTACGGGAGCGAACTTCTTTCGGTAACTCAGACATTTCAGCAATACCACCGGCATTATCAGAGATTGGTCCGTAGGCATCTACAGCAAGTTGGATACCCAGGTTCGACAGCATACCAACTGCGGCAATAGCGATTCCGTAAAGGCCACCGAAATAGAATGCACCAATGATTGATAAAGCAATAATGATGATTGGCAGGGCAGTGGACATCATTCCCACACCTAGGCCAGCGATGATATTTGTTGCTGCACCAGTTGAAGATTGACGAACTATGGAAAGAACCGGTTTCTTACCCATGCCTGTGTAATACTCAGTAATCAATCCTACCAAAAGACCGGCAATAAGACCGATTACGGTAGCCCAGAAAACACCCATAGCTGACATTTCGCGCACAACGTTGGCTCCGGATGCATCGGTATATAAAGGATCTGTGAATGTCCACTGCGCGGGCAACATGTAGGTAATAATGAAATAGGAGGCAATGATCATAAAGCCGGAAGAAATGAATTCTCCCATATTCAGCGCTTTCTGCGGATCGCCACCTTCTTTAACACGTACGAAGAATGTTCCAAGGAAAGACATGACGATACCCACGCCAGCCAGTACCATCGGAAGCAGTACAGCCGACAAGCCATTGAATTGGTCAACAAATCCGGGAACCATGAAGGCTGCACCTAACACCATTGTTCCAACGATAGAGCCAACATACGATTCGAAGAGGTCGGCACCCATACCAGCCACATCACCCACGTTATCCCCAACATTATCGGCAATTGTAGCAGGGTTGAGCGGATGATCTTCAGGGATGCCGGCTTCAACCTTACCTACCAGGTCGGCACCAACGTCTGCCGCCTTGGTATAAATCCCACCGCCCACACGGGCAAAGAGTGCAATAGAAGAAGCACCAAATGAGAAACCAGTGATGATGGTTATCACCTGATTTAAATTGGCCTGATTATCAACACCAAAAATATTTGAGTATATGATGAACAGGGTGCTAAGACCAAGGATACCTAATCCAACAACACCCATTCCCATTACGGAGCCACCGGCAAAGGCAACTTCAAGTGCCTTACCCAGACTGGTACGTGCAGCATTGGTCGTGCGAACATTGGCTTTTGTAGCTACACGCATACCGATAAACCCGGCAAGACCTGAGCAAAAGGCACCCAAAATGAAGGATACAGCTACCAATGGTGAGGATGATTCACTGTTAGCAGTTACCCCCAGAAGAATTGCAACGCAGATCACGAAAATAGCCAGTATCCTATATTCTGCTTTCAAGAAAGCCATGGCGCCTTCAGCGATGTGGCTGGCGATTTTCTTCATCTTGTCATTACCGGCATCGATCTTGTCGATCCAGGCTGACTTCCAAATCACGAAAATGATTCCCAGCACACCAAAGAGCGGGAGAAAATAGATTAGGTTTTCCATGTTTAATTTATAGGTTATCGATTCAATTATGCTCCGATGCAAATGTTGTTTAATTCCCCCTTCGTAAACGTGCCTGCGAAGTACAGGGGCTTAAAAAACTGCGCAAAGATAGAATAACTCGTTATACCTGCAAAAGGCTTGGTTAAGGCAACAACAGGGTAATCAGGAGGATAAAAACAGGCTTCTCAGAGCACTCCAAAGTTGTTTTTTTCGGGTTTCATCAAGTTCCGATAAGGCATGTGACTGGATAATCGAAAAGGCCGCCTTATGGCTGACGGAATAAAACGTGTCAACTCCTTCCACAGATACACCGAAGGCCAGTACAACTTTTGGCCCAAGTTGTTCCAGTTGATGAATAGATATGGCTTGGGTTGTTAATACCTGGATGGTTCCTGGTGATTCCCGGACAGAATTAAGGATCTTCGTGAGTAAATCAAGTTCAACCCGGGGTATTTGTTTCCACGCAGCAGGCAGAAGTACCAGCAGGCGTGAGGGAAGTGCATAAAGTTCCTCATTAAAAGACGATTCGATCCAGTCCTGCATGTTATTCAGGGAGATTAAAGATCGACTTTAGTTCATGGGCTTCTTCCGGTTTCATTCTGCCGGCAAGTATGAGTCTCAGTTGCCTTCTTCGAAGGGCGCCATTGTAATATTCATTATCCTCCTCCGTTGCTGGTTCAATTTCGGGAACATCAATGGGGCGGCCACTCTGATCCACGGCAACAAACGTAAAGTAGGCACTGTTGCTTTCAATCTTTTTTCCGGAAGGGATGTCTTCCGCATCAACATCAATACGAACCTCCATGGAAGAATTAAATGCGCGTGTAACTCGGGCTTTTAATGTGACGACATTACCCAGCAAGATCGGATGCTTGAAAGAGATGTTATCAACCGAAGCTGTGACAACAATGCGGTTAGAATGTTTTTGTGCTGCGATAGCCGATACAATGTCCATCCAATGCATTAAACGTCCACCCATAAGGTTATTCAGTGTATTGGTGTCATTGGGTAGTACCAATTCGGTCATGCTCACGAATGATTCCTGTGGTGTCTTTTTCTTTTTCGCCATCGCGTTTGATTTTTCTGGTTCTGCAATTGGATTAAGGATTCCATCCCTGGTCACCCAGCAGGGGCACAAAACTAAAATAATCGAATTCGTCTTTCGAGAGTATTCCGTTCTTTTTCCTGATCCGCACCATGGTTTGTTTACTTTTGTTACCTACCGGGATTACCAGAATTCCACCTTCTGCCAATTGTTCTATCAAGGCATCCGGAATTACCGGGGCTCCGGCAGTAACCAGAATACGATCGAAGGGTGCTTTGGAAGGTAAGCCTTTGGAGCCATCGCCCAAAAAGAAGTAGGGCTTGTATCCCATTTTCGGTAAAAAGGCTTTTGTTCGCTCGTAGAGTACTTTGTTGTACTCTATGGTGAAAACTTTTGCGCCTAACTCCAGTAAAATGCAAGCCTGATAACCAGAACCGGTGCCAATTTCAAGAACCTTGAGCCCCTTGGTTATTTCCAGTTTCTCTGTCTGAAAGGCAACCGTGTAAGGTTGGCTGATCGTTTGGCCTTCACCAATCGGAAAAGCTTTGTCCTGATAAGCATGTTCCAGAAAGGCATTTTCGAAAAAAAGGTGCCTGGGAACCTTGCCGATTGCCTGTAGTACCAGGTCATCAGTTATACCCTTGGTCTTCAGCAGATTGACCAATTTTTTTCGTAAGCCGCGGTGCCGGTAATTATCCTCCAACATTGAGTTTTGGCGCAAAAAAGGGCATTTTTTTACCCTGAACAAAGTTTCTTGAATTCTTTAGGAAAATTGGAACCTACCCACGTACTTTAGGGTTCTCTCTTGCACAGTGAATAAGCTTTGCCATAGCGTTCACGTGTAAATTACCTGCTCCTGACAGTAGTTGTGGTTCATACCATACTACTGCATGGGGCGGGCTAATAATCCCGAAATTTCCATCCACTTATTGGCCTAACTTTGAATTGAATTCTCTTTTTGATCATTTTTTTATATTCATTAAATCGCTTAAACAATTATTTTCCGATGAGTATAAAAGGTGCCCAAAAATGGGGAAGCGGGTATTTTCCGTCAATCATGTTTAGTTTGACGGTTCTGAGATGCTGGCTGATGCCAATTTGAGGTTGGTTTAACCACTGTGCGTAGAGGGCTGTCATCAGTTCGGCTGTCGACTCATCCGGAACATTCCAGAAGGAAACGATCAATTGCCTTGCACCGGCATAAATCAATGCCCTCGATAGGCCAATCACTCCCTCGCCCCTGGAAATCTTCCCCAGTCCTGTTTGGCAGGCTGATAGTGTAACAAGTTTTGTATTGAGTTTAAGATTATAGATTTCTCCGGAGTAGAGGTTGTCTGCTGTTTCTCCGGAATGCGCATAAAGATAAACTCTTGAGAGTTCCGGTGAATTTTCATCAACGATTCCGTGGGTGGCCAGATGAATCAGCGAATGTTGTTTTTGCAGTGCATGCTGGAATGTTTGCTTATCAGCCTCTTCCTTCATCAACACCTGAACAGGAATGTTCTTATTGCTAAACAGCTGGCTGATGGTGTTAATTTCACGTTCTGTACCAGGTAAGTCATTCATGGTATTATTGCCGGTAAAGTACACTGGTGCCAGTAGTAATGCCGAAGACAATGTTGTGCTTTCATTTTTTGCAGCTTGCTGTAGAATTAGCCCAGCTGAAAATTCATAGCGCACACTGAAGTCACGAAGCAAATATGGAAGCGTCTGGTAATTAAATTGGTTGGTTTTGATCTTTTTGGTCAGGAGTGCTTCAAAAGGAATAAAACTTAATCGTCCTGTTGGCAGAATAATTAATTCACGAATCGACTTTGGTACTGCTGGTTTGAGCACGTTGTACAATTCACGTCCGGTTAACGCATACACTTCGTCACTCATGAAGTAAAGACTGTTGCGAAGTCCGGTAATATATCGGTCAAAATCATTGGGGAGTGCAGTATCAGTCAATCGCACTCGCTTGGATGTAATGGCATATTGATAGAGTCGCTTGTTTTTCTCATCAACAAAATAGCTGACGATTGCAGTTTGTTTATCTAACTTTTCCTGCAGGAGTTTGATGGAAGGAGAAGTAGTATTGAATTTCAGGTTGAAATATTCCGGATAACTGATTTCCAGTTGACGAACAAATTGCTGATAACGTTGATTAACTTCAAAACTGCGTTCCCGCAGTGCCTGCTGTTCGGCTGCTGACGGCATCTCGGCAAGTTTCTGATTGATCAGCGCTTGTTCTGCTTTTAACCGGGATTCTTCTTCGAGTACTTCTTCCGGAATTCCGGCAAAGGATTTTGCACGTGTGTCAGAAATAGCATCCAGTAAAACAGCGGATTTACTCTTCTCGGCAAAATAGAAGGACAGTTCACGATAGTTATCCCGGCCTTTAAATGAACTATGGCTCAATAGTGTGGATATACGAACACCATCGGCATATACTTCATTGGCGATAACACCCAGGGCAATCTTGTCAGATTCATTGGTGGATTGTTGGCGTAACTGGTCAATTAGTTGATCAGTAATGCGCAGCGAAGTAATCGCTAATTCAAGGTCCCGCTGGCGTAATGTTTTGTTAAAATGCAGGGCTTCCAGTGCCTGGGCTTTGTACATGAGTGAGTACAGCATGACAATACCGTTATAATACTGCCCATCATTAGGATTGTCTTTAATTTCAGATGATTTAAAGGTGACTGAGTTCGCAATCAGGGCATCCTGAAAATGAGTCAAGGCATGCTCTGCCTGACGGTTGGAGAGCAATTGGTTGCCTATAATATTTAACGTTGATGCAATATCCGGGTGCCTTGTACCGTAGACAGCACGATACATCGCCAGCGATTGCTCATAGAAACGCATAGCTGCAGCACTATCGCCAATTCTTGAATAAGTACGCCCCAGGTTGGTAAGCACCAGTGCTTTGGATGGATGATCGCCCGGATAAATACTGTTCCAGATAGTGAGGGCTGTTTCGAAATACACGATGGCATCGCCATATAACTGTATGTTCAGGTAAGCCAGGCCAAGATTGGTGTTGGTGATGGCTAATTTCGGATGATTGTTTCCATGCAGTTCGGCATAAATGTCTGTAGCCATTGTGTAATAGTCGATGGCTTTCTCAGTGTCTATTTGTCCGTAAATCAGGCCAAGGTCATTATATGTTGCGGCAATCAACTCATGGTTATCAGGTAGGTTATCCTTTCTCAGGGAAAGTGCCATTAACTGATTCTCTTCAGCCTGTATATATTTTCCACTACTCCAGTAAACAAGCGCGAGGTAGGTTAGGCATTGCGCTTGGTCCAACGGTTGCCCTGAAGGTTGCAACAGGTGTTGCGCTTCTTCCAGTTGCTTTTCGGCCAAGTCATTGCGCCCGCGGTTTAATTCGAGAAAACCCGTCAGTGTTTGAACTAGTCCGCGTTTCACTTCGTCACTAAGATCAGTAACAGAACCATCTGCTATTTGCTGTAATTGGGTGGAAGCTTCTTCCAGCTTACCCGAGCGAATCAGGGCTTCTGACTTTTTTAAAGAAAGTCGGAATCGAATAATCGGATCGGAATGATTAGCACGTTCAGTTAAGTCAATTGCCTCCTGATAGCGCGAGTCGTAAAGTAATTCGTTAACGGCATCCAGGATATCATCTGACTGTTGTGCTGCAACAGGCACAGTAAGAAGTAATAACCCGATGAAAAAGTAAAACCGGATCATATTTAAAAACGGTATGTATAGCTTATCGTAGTTACCATCTCTCGTGTCAGCCCATCCGGGTTATGATCCCGTTGGGTGATTTTATGTCCGAGTAATAATCGCAATGCGGACTTGACATTCAGGTTGTAGCCAGCAGTGATTATTCCAGATAGCGCCATGCCGGTAGTTCCCTCCAGTTTTACCCGCGTTCCGGAACCGGCCGGTCTCTCTATTTCATCTTGTGTGATGCGAATAATCGGCAGTAATCCTGCCGTAATATTGAATCGTGTGTATCGGAAGTTCCGTTCAACGCGAAACATAATGTCGGTACCTCGTTTGAGTTTATAGGCAACATCATACGAACGGACATAGTCTTCACCTTCTCCGTTTTTATAAACCGGTATCCAATCCGACCATCGGAATTCATTGCCGTTCTGATTGAACGGATGCTGAATGCCGGTTGCTAGTAACCACTTCCTGCTGACAAGTGAAATACCTGCAATGCCATCGTAGGTGCCTAGGCTGGTCTGGTAATACATCGGCAACGGCAGACCGAAGACATCGTCTTTGATGTTGGAATTATTGGATGGCAATTTGGTGCCTATAGAAATCCCAACATCAAATTTCTCGGATACAAAAATATTGCGGGTAAGGCAGAGTGATAGATCGCTTAGGCCTGAGGTGTTACCAAGGCTTCCGTTAACAGCCTGAAAAGGAATTTTTACCTGGGCAAAAGTTCGGTCGTCAATGATGCTAAAGCTGAAATCTGCCGTGGCGACATAAACAATTGGTGACAGGGTGGTTGTACCCCGGTAAAAGCTGATTTCCATCGACCGGAGTTTAAGCGGTACCTTTTTATTAAACGGTTGATCTGGCTTCAAGGCGCCCATCGTACAGAAGCCTGCGTCACTGCAGCCTTGCGATCGACCATCAAAGAAGATCACCAGTAAAAGGAGACAGGGTACTAGGAGTTTAAGCATGATAGGGTCCGGGTTGAAGAACGAAGATAAAAAAAGCCCGGCATTAAAACCGGGCTTTTCTGTTAACGTAATCTTATCAGGTTTTTACATACCCAACGACTGGTTTTCAATAGATGCCAGTTCAATCACTTTCTCGTACTCAGCCGGAGTGAGATCATTGTAGAAGTAGTGTACCGGATTAATCATTTTTCCGTTGAGCAATACTTCATAATGTAAATGCGGTGCTGTTGAGAGACCGGTATTGCCTACATAACCAATCAGATCCCCGCGTTTTATTTTTTGTCCTTTCTTCACAGCAAATTCATGCATGTGCCCGTAGCGGGTCTGATAACCAAATCCGTGATTGATGAGGATATTCTTGCCGTAGCCACTGAACTGAACTCCGATATCCTCTATAACACCATCAGCGGTAGCGTAAATAGGTGTGCCAATGGGTGCAGCGAAATCAATACCCGAATGCATTCGTTTTACTTTATACACCGGGTGAATGCGCATTCCGAAACCGGATGCCAGTGCAATAAGCTGTTTATTCGCAATGGGCTGTATGGCCGGAATGGCGGCAAAGAGTTTTTCTTTGTTTTCGGCCAGTTCAATTACCTCATCCTGTGATTTCGATTCGATATAAATTTTTCTTCTGAGACGGTCGATCTTTTCATGCAAATCGAGAATCAATTCCTTTTGCTGGATATTTTTCTCGCGGATTTCCGAATAGCGTTCAGCACCACCAATGCCGGCATTGCGCACCGCTTGGTCAATGGGTTCAGCACCAAGTACAACCCGGTAGATGTTGTCATCCCGCTGTTCGATGGCATCCATCGTATAGGTTAGCTGTTCAACCTGTTTGCTCAGTGTCTCATAATAGAACTGAAGTTCTTTCACTTCATTTTTCAGCATCAGCTCCTTTGGAGATTCAAAATATTTATCGAACATGAGATAGATACCTGCAGCAAGCAGCAACGTGAAAAAGAATAGACCCAGTGCGTTGAGTATGATATCACTGGTTTTTGTCTTGACGCGCTCGTACTTGCAGGTCTCGGTGTCGTAGTAGTATTTGATCTTCATAAAACACGCAATTATACTGCCTGCGGCCGGAATGGTTTAATTACCTCTTCATTGCATTCGATAAATGGTCCTTCCAGCAGGTCAATGCAATATGGAATCGCTGGAAAAACAGCATCCAGGCATTGCCGGATGGCTTTGGGCTTTCCAGGAAGGTTTAAAATTAGGGAATTTTTACGGATTCCGGCCGTTTGCCTCGAAAGGATGGCTGTAGGTACATATTTAAGGCTTTCTGCTCGCATTAATTCTCCGAATCCGGGCATCATTTTGTCGCATATGGCTTCGGTGGCCTCTGGTGTAACATCGCGGAGGGCCGGTCCGGTTCCACCGCAAGTAATTACCAGGCAACAACCCTTGTTATCGACCATGTCAATCAGTGTTTTTTCAATCAATTCCTGCTCATCGGGAATTACTGCGTAGACTTTTTCCCATGTGCTGGTCAGATAGTCATTCAAGGTCGAAACAATGGCTTTTCCCGGCAAGTCTTCATATATGCCTTTGCTAGCCCGGTCAGACACGTTAATGATTCCGATGCGTATAGGTTTTGACTCCATCATGTGTAAGCTTAGAGGCTGCAGGCTTCCAGCGTGCTTTTAAAACGAATGTTGGCCGACCTTCCTTTCTTGAAAACCTGTCTTCCCTTATTTATTCCTTTGCGCAGCGCTTTCTGTTCTTCTTCAGGCAGTTCCAGGATGGTTTTGCATTCATCAGAACAGCAGGCATTATATTTTTCAGCACATGCTTTGCACTGGATGAACAATAAGTGGCAACCGTCATTTTTACAGTTGGTATGATCATCACACGGTTGTCCGCATTGATGGCATACGCTGATGATATCATCGGAGATCCGTTCGCCTAAACGCTCATCAAAAACGAAATTTTTACCGATGAATTTATTTTCAATGCTCATAGCCCTTGCCTGCCGTGCATATTCAATAATTCCTCCGTTAAGCTGAAATACATTTTTAAAGCCACGATGCTTCATCCACGCACTTGCTTTCTCGCAACGGATGCCACCGGTGCAGTACATTATGATATTCTTGTCTTTTTTTTCGGACAGCATGGATTCAACTGCCGGCAGCGCTTCACGAAATGTGTCAACATCAGGGCAGATGGCATTTTTAAAATGCCCGACTTCACTCTCATAATGATTTCGCATGTCGACAATGATGGTATCGGGTTGATCGGCCAATGCATTGAAATCTGGCGCATTCAGATGCACACCACTATTAGTTACATCAAAGGTACTGTCATCAAGCCCATCAGCAACGATTTTATTTCGTACCAGTATTTTCAGTTTGAAAAATGACTTGCCGTTGTCGTCAACAGCAATGTTCAGTCGAATGCCGTTCAAAAACGGTATGTTGTAAAGCTGGGCTTTGAATTCATTCAGTTTTTGGGTCGGTACGCTGATTTGCCCGTTAATGCCTTCATGGGCAACGTAAATCCGGCCCCATACGTCAATAGCCGAAAGTTCGCGGTATAGCTGATCGCGGAATACTTTTGGATCTTCGATCTGATGATACTTGTAAAATGACAGGGTAGTCCTGTCCGGGTTGGGTGTGAGGTAAAGGCGCTCCTTGAGCAACTTGCCCTCAATTCGGTTGAATAATGTCATCGTTATTAGTGTCTTTTGCAGGAAAACCTAATAGCGCTGCAAATATACGACAATCGAGGGAGGTAACGGATTTCAGCGTAAACGTGCCTGAATTACTGATTTTTAGGCTTTAATTCACCGCGGAGCAGGCTGTTGTATTCATCGCAAGTCAGCAGTCCGTGCTGATCGCAATACGGACAGCTTTTGTAGACATTTCCAAAAGCGCCCCGGCTGACAATTACCGTGTTTCCTTTACACACCGGACAAATCACTTTGCCGCTGGGGCCGCAATCAATATCATAATCGCGCGCCAGTACTTCTTTTGCTTTAGCGGCTTCCACTTTCCGCTCTTCAAGCAGGGCCTTTTCTGCTTTTTTTAAGATAT
>JALOMI010000269.1 GCA_025455465.1 Cyclobacteriaceae bacterium
CGCTATTACTTGAAAACGTTAAGATTGGCACGTTGCTGAAAAACAACAGGCTGATCCTGCGCAAGATGCATATTATCGAGCCGGAGATCGTACTAAACTTGAACGGGAAACGGCATATCATGCTACCCTACAGCAGCAAGTCATCCGAAGTTGCTCAGGCTAAGAATGCCAAGCGTCCGATTGAATCATTTTTGCTTGCCGAATTCATTCTCCGTGATGCCTCATTTCAAAGCACCAATTCACGGGCGGAACGCCAGTTTACAATAGGGGATGTGGATATTTCATTTTCTGATCTCAGTCTTGATTCAGACTCTTTGTCGTACGACTTTTCCATAAGCCAGGCCCGGCTTTCCATTGGCAGCATCAGCGGGGATCTTCAGAAGGGCCCCATCAAGCATGTCAGCTTCAGCGATTTTAGGATAGGTATCGATTCTGTAACTTTTCATTATTCGCTGGACAGCCTGATGTATCGGTTTTATAACTTTACGACTGCCTTACGTGACCTGGATGTTCAAACAGCCGACAGCACGTACCATGTGGTGATGAAATCCTTCGACCTTTCCTACCGCGACCAGTCGTTAGACATGAAAGAGGTTAGTTTCAAACCCAATGTAAGCCAGTCGGTTTTGCAACGGGCCTATCACTATCAGCACACGGAGTTTTCCGGTTCGGTGGGATCACTCCGACTGAATGAGGTCAATTTTGATTCCATCCTCTATGCCGGGAAGTTATTCATCGATGAGGTTGCTATTGAGAATGTCAAGGCATCCCTTTATAAAGACCGCACCAAGCCGTTTGATTCAACCCGTTACCCGGTTTACCTGGGACAGACAATTCGCGGTATCAAAATGCCATTGAGTATCCGGAAAGTAAATGCCACCAACGTGGAGTTGAAAAATACAGAACGAAAACCCGATAGTACTGAGGCAACAGTCATCATCAGTAAAGCAAGGTTAACGGCAGAGAACATTACCAACCTGGCTCCGAATCAAAGTCTCGTCATGCATGCCGATGCTTACCTGTTGGGAAAAGTCCGGTTTAACGCATCGTTATCGTTCCGTTACGACAAACCCGCATTCCACTTTGAAGGCCGGCTCGCTTCGTTTAATATGCCGGATTTGAACCCGCTGATCGGTGCGTATACACCGGCTAAAATCAACAGCGGTACAGCCGATGAGATTTCTTTTTCAGGAATTGCCGAACAGTCCAGCGCCTCCGGAACCATGAAATTTCTGTACCATGATCTAGCAGTCGATTTGCAGCTCCAGCAAAAGGCAAAATGGAAAAGCGGAGTACTCGCTTTTGCTGCCAATACAGCGTTGAATAACAGTAACCCAGTTTCAGAAAGTACGCCTCCCCGTATCGTTACATTTTCCGCTGAACGCGACAGAAACAAAGGATTCGTTAACCTGATCATTAAATCCGTGCTGGCCGGTATGAAGGAAACCATGATCATGTCGAAGGAGAATCGGCAAACGTATAAGGAGACCAAGCGGGAAGCTAAGCGGGAAGGCCGCAACTAAGCACCGTGTATGAGACAACCTATTCAGGTTCGATGATTTGAAAACAGAAACCGGTTATGGCAGACAGAAGTGTTTTGGATCACAACGGGTGATGATAAACATCATGTTTTGGATAAGGATTCAACACTACCTTGAGTATGTAATTTATTGTCTATAAACAGTTTTAATGAGCATAAGATCATGGCCAGGGAACTATTAAAGCATTTTCAGACCAAGCAAAAAAGTGTAGAAGAAAGAATGGATGCCGGTAAAGCCTTACGACAAAAATTTCCGCGCAGCAAGCAGGGTGACTATACGCCTTCCAATAAGCGTTCAGATCCCATTGCCATTTTGGAAGAACAAGCCAAAACGCGTGTACCTGAACTCGTTCCCATCCGGTATGCGCGCATGCTCACTTCACCGTTTGCCTTTCTTCGCGGAGGGGCCGCCATTATGTCTGCTGATTTGGCTACACAGGGCAACACCACGGGTTTACAGGTGCAGGCATGTGGTGATATGCATATAGCCAATTTTGGTTTATTCGCCTCGGCAGAACGCAATTTGATCTTTGGTATCAACGATTTCGATGAAACCCTGCCCGGACCGTGGGAGTGGGACCTGAAGCGCCTTGTGGCCAGTATTGTAGCGGGCGGCCGGTTTCTGGGTGCAGGTAAAGGATTGTGCAAGGATTCCGTCAGAGCTGCTGTAAGTTCCTACCGCAAGCGAATGAAACAATATGCGTTTATGGGGAATATGGAATTATGGTATACCACCATTGATGAGCATGATGTCTGGCTGAACCTAAAGGGAACGGCACTGACTGGTTTGAGAAAATTAGCTGGTAAAGCCCGTGAACGTACGCACTTGCAGGTACTCGATAAATTGACGGACATCGTGGATGATAAATTCCGGCTGCGCGATGATGCACCCTTCATTGTACATGTCGAACGTACGGAAACCGGCCGAACAATGAATGAGGCATTGGAGTTGTTTCTTCAATCCTATACATCTTCCCTGGCAGACGATCGTACGTATTTACTTTCGCAGTACCGTATTGTTGATGTGGTCCAAAAGGTGGTTGGTGTTGGAAGTGTAGGCACACGTTGCTGGGTTATTTTTATGGTAGGAAACCATGATGAAGATCCACTGTTTCTGCAATTAAAGGAGGCCCAGCCCTCTGTATTGGAACCTTATTTGGGTGCATCCCGGTATGGTAATCATGGGCATCGTGTCGTGGCCGGACAACGATTAATACAAGGTGCGCCTGATATTTTTCTCGGTTGGGGCGAGCAGGGAGGAATACATTATTATGTAAGGCAGATGCGCGACATGAAGGGTGGAATTGAGTTCGATCCGGATAAAGTGAAAATTGAAAACATGCCGCAATATGCGGCCCTGTGTGCCTGGGCACTGGCACTCGCCCATGCGAAATCCGGAGATCCGGCCATGATTGCCGGATATGTAGGCAAAAACGATGACCTGGATGAAGCGATGGTCAACTTTGCTTTTGCTTATGCCGATCAGACAGAACGAGATTTTAAAGCCCTCACCGATGCCGCAAAGAGGGGAAGAATTAAGGTGGCTTCTGAAAGTAAATAGATATCCATGAGATTGCCCATACACGTAACGTTAATTAAAGGAAAAGAAAGTGGATGAACACGAGCAAGAACATTAAAGACAAAATTTTAAAATCAAAACAATCATGAATACCAGGTTAAGGATTGTCTGTATCGGATTTCTGATGCTGATAAGCATCCGGATGATCCGTGCGCAGGAAACACAAGGTGAAGAATTTAAACCCAAAATCAGGGGCGCCATCATGATGGCCAACTCGCATGTACCCAAGTCATTTGAAGGTGATAAGAAAATTGCTATTATTCCAACATGGGGTTTGGATGTCGATTACTTCTTTCACTCACGCTGGTCCGTAGCCATTCAGGGCGACATTAAACTACAGGATTTTGAAGTAAAAGTGGAAGATAAAGAAGTAGAACGCATCAATCCCGTTGCGTTGGCAGGCGTAATTCATTATCACGCATTAAAGCACTGGTCGTTTTATATTGGGCCAGGCATTGAGTTGGAAAAGACTGAGAATTTATTTCTGGTGCGGATTGGCACCGAATATAGTTTTGAGATCAGCGAAAATTTTGAAATCGCCCTCAACCTGATTTACGAGAATAAAGATAATGTCTACGACACCTGGACATTCGGTATCGCTTTCAATAAAAAGCTGTGGGAAAAGAAGTAACCCGGGCATTGGCAAAAGGATAGCAGCCCTGGTTATTCCACCGGGCATTCACTTCTGACTGGTTCACGAAGCATATTCGTAATGCTGATGAAAATCAGGAAGGTATTGATCACGGGTCATGGAATACCTGTCAGTATTTAATGACCTTTCCAATCAGATTTCAGAAGGCTATGATGAATTCATCAGCATTTCAAGAAGGAAAGGATTTTTCCATTATTCTGGGCGGACCTTTCTTTCAGCTCCTGCGGAGGATTGGCCTCACCGGAAGTGCGCTTGAGTTAATGAACAAACGTGCCCTAATTATTTCCCTCCTGGCATGGCTCCCGCTTTTTGTCCTGTCGCTTGTCAAAGGACAGGCCTGGGGTGAAGGCACCAACTTACCCTTCATCGAAGATCTGGAAGCACACATCCGGTTTCTGGTGGCCTTGCCGCTTATGATTTTTGCTGAGCGGATCGTTCATGAACGCATGCAAATGATTGTTATGCAGTTTGAAGAACGCAACCTGATTCCGGATCAGGCACTGGAACAATTCCGGAAAGCCATTGCCTCAGCCTATCGGTGGCGTAATTCCTTTGTGGCGGAAGCCCTCATCCTGGT
>JALOMI010000270.1 GCA_025455465.1 Cyclobacteriaceae bacterium
AAGTCACTTCGATGGAGCATTCCAAATATTCATCAGTAACCCGTAATTAAAAAGCGACTGAGAATTCTCCACATTGAGACGTCAGGATTAATTCAATGTAATCCTCATTATAAAAAGACAAAGCATGAACAATTATGATAATTATAGCTTATGAAATGCAAAGAGGCTGCCTTTGTGAGACAGCCTCTGATTATTTTACCATTGAAGCAACTTACTATCAACTCAGCGTACGCTTCACTTCGCGCATCTCGTAACTTTCAATAACATCACCTACCTGAATGTCGTTGAAGCTCTCGATGCCCATACCGCAGTCGTAACCGGATTTCACCTCGCCCACATCGTCTTTGAAACGCTTCAGCGAATTGAGCTTGCCGGCATACACCACAATACCATCACGGATCAGCCGTATCGGGTTATTGCGCTTGATGTAGCCATCGGTAACCATACAGCCAGCCACCGTGCCTACCTTGGTGATCTTGAACACATCGCGTACTTCCGCATTGCCCACAATCACTTCCTGTTGTTCGGGTGCCAGCATACCTTCCATCGCAGCCTTCACATCATTGATGGCATCGTAGATGATGGAATATAAGCGAATTTCAATTTCTTCATTTTCTGCCAGCTTGCGCGCTGCCGATGACGGGCGCACCTGGAAGCCGACAATAACCGCATCGGAAGCGGAGGCAAGCAACACATCCGATTCAGAAATCTGCCCAACACCGCGGTGGATGATGGCCACCTGGATCTCTTTTGTCGATAACTTCAGCAGTGAATCTGACAACGCTTCCACGGAACCATCCACGTCACCTTTTACAATAACATTCAGTTCCTTGAAGTTGCCGATGGCAAGGCGTCTGCCGATTTCATCCAGCGTAATATGTTTCTTCGTTCGGATGCTTTGTTCGCGAAGGTTGGAGGCCAGTTCGCGTGCTTCACGGTCGGACTCCATCACACTGAATTTTTCACCGGCCTGCGGAGCGCCATCGAGGCCCAATACCTGCACTGGTGTTGACGGACCGGCTTCTTTGATCTTTTTACCGAGGGCATCAAACATGGCTTTCACCCGGCCATAGTGAGCACCGGCCAGCATAATATCTCCGACACGCAGCGTACCGGCCTGCACCATTAACGTAGCCACATAGCCGCGACCCTTGTCAAGGGATGCTTCGATAATGGAACCTACCGCAGGCTTCTCCGGGTTGGCACGCAGGTTCAGCATTTCTGCTTCGAGCAATACCTTGTCGAGCAGCTCATCTATACCAATACCCGACTTGGCCGATATTTCCTGCGACTGGTATTTGCCGCCCCATTCTTCCACAAGAATGTTAATCTTCGCGAGCGATTCACGGATTTTCTCCGGATTAGCCGTAGGCTTATCAATCTTGTTGATGGCAATCACAATCGGTACACCGGCTACCTGGGCGTGATTGATGGCTTCCTTGGTCTGGGGCATTACATCATCATCAGCCGCTACAACAATTATGGCGATGTCGGTGAGCTTGGCACCGCGGGCACGCATGGCGGTAAACGCTTCGTGGCCGGGTGTATCGAGGAAAGCAATCTTGTTGCCTTTTGAAGTCATTACTTCATAAGCACCGATGTGCTGTGTAATACCACCTGCTTCAGAGGCCGTTACTTTTGTCTTGCGGATATAATCCAGCAACGAGGTCTTACCGTGGTCAACGTGACCCATGATGGTCACAATCGGTGCGCGGGGTTTCAGTTCTTCATCCGAATCCTGCACCTCCTGCAATTCGTCTTCTTCCTCTGATGTGGTAAACTGTACATCGTAACCGAATTCATCCGCGATAACAGTAATCCCTTCCGCATCAAGGCGCTGGTTAATGGACACGAACATGCCCAGCCCGAGACAGGTGGAGATCACATCGTTTACCGATACGTTCATCAGCGAAGCCAAATCGTTGGCTGAGATGAACTCAGTAACTTTTAATGTTTTTGATGCTTCCTGCTCCTGCAGCATCTCACGCTCGTGAGCCTCGGAGATTGCCTGACGCTTTTCTCTTCTGTATTTCGAACCACTTGATTTCTTTCCGCCTCCGCTGAGCTTAGCGAGTGTAGCACGGATCTGCTCCTGGATTTCCTTCTCCGATGGTTCTTCTTTCATCGGGCGCTGCGGCATTGGCTTGCCACCGGTACGCTGACGCTGACCGTCACCCGGTGATACAATACGCTTACGCGGGCGTTTTCCTTTCTTGTCCTCGGAAAGATCTGATGATGCCACCGGCTGCTCCTTCTTTTTCTCTACCGGCAGCTCAATGCGGTCTATCACCTTAAGGCCTTTCAGCTTGTCAGCCCTGGCTTTAATTACTTCCTGTTCCGGTTTCTCCGGAACTTCTTCCTTCACTTTTTCAACCGTGGGAGCGGGTTCGGCTGTAACTACGGGTACAGGTGCCGGTTCTTCCTTCTCGACAACCGGTTCTTCCTTAGGTTCCTCCACTTTCGGCTTCTTCTCCAGGTCTATTTTTCCCAGTACTTTGATACCTTCCAGCTTCGGCTTTTCAAATTCAAGCTTTTCGGTTTTCGGCTCTTCCTTGCTGACAATATCCTTGGCTGCGAGGTTCTTGATCAGGATGCTCTCTTCTTCTTCTGAACGTTTCTTTGCGGCAATCTCCTTTTCACTTTCGATTACAATATTATCGGCATGCTTTACACCGATAGTCAATCCGCTGGCCTCCATCTTTTCCGTGGCAGAAGCAGCAAACTCCTTCGACAGCAGGGCATATTGCTCGGGTGTCAGCTTGGTGTTCGGATTTTCTTCTACGGCAAAACCCTTTTTGGCCAGAAACTCAACGATGGTGTGAACACCCACGTTAAGCTTACGTGCCGCCATGTTTAGCCTGATCATTTTTTCTTCTGCCATCCTCAAATATTATTCTTTTTTATACACTTAAAAAACCATGCGGATTAACCGCACATTAAATCATCGCTTACTCAAACTCCTTGCGCAGAATATGCTGCACGCTTTCGATGGTTTCCTCTTCGAGATCGGTTCTCCTTACCAGTTCTTCTTTTGAAAGGCTCAGTACGCTCTTGGCCGTGTCGAGGCCAATGCGTTTCAATTCATCGATAATCCAGCTCTCAATTTCATCAGAAAACTCGTCAAGGTCCACATCTTCTTCGGTGGCGCCATCCAGTTCGCGGAATACATCAATTTCATAACCTGCCAGGCGGCTGGCCAACTTGATATTCAATCCCCCCTTACCAATTGCCAACGACACCTGATCCGGCTTGAGATAAACAGATATTCTTCCGTTGTCTTTATCCACTTTAATGCTGGAAATCTTGGCCGGGCTCAGCGCGCGCTGCACGAAAAGCTCCAGGTTTTCCGTAAAGTTGATGACATCGATATTTTCATTCTGCAACTCGCGCACTATGGCATGGATTCGTGATCCTTTCATACCCACGCAAGCGCCAACAGGGTCGATGCGATCATCGTATGATTCTACCGCTACTTTTGCGCGCTCACCAGGCTCGCGAACCACTTTCTTAATGGTAATCAGACCGTCATAGACTTCAGGTACTTCCTGCTCGAACAAACGCTCAAGGAATACCGGTGACGTACGTGATAAAATGATCTTCGGGTTGCCGTTCACCATCTCTACCTTGTGCACAATGGCGCGCACATTCTCGCCCTTGCGGTAACGGTCCTTCTGGATCTGCTCACCGCGCGGGATGGCAATCTCATTGCCCTCTGCATCAATTAACAACACTTCCTTGCCCAATACCTGGTACACTTCACCGGTAATGATCTCACCCACCAGGTCTTTGTATTTCTGAAAGAGGATATCCTTCTCCAGGTCCTTCACTTTCTGCATGAGTGTTTGACGGGCGGTGGTCACTGCCCTTCGGCCGAAGTCTTCCAAGTATATCTGCTCGGCCACTTCTTCGCCCACTTCAAAATCCGGTTCAATACGCTGAGCTTCCGTAAGGCTGATTTTGTCATGATCCCAGATGTCTTCTGAGTCGTCATCCACAATCTCGCGGAAACGCCAGATCTCCAGGTCGCCTTTGTCGGCATTGATGATGATGTCAAAGTTGTCGTCCGTCTCGTACTTCTTGCGAATCATGTTCCGGAATACATCCTCGAGGATGCGGATCATGGTCGGGCGGTCGATGTTTTTCTGTTTGGCAAAATCTGCAAACGATTCAATTAAGCTGGCCGTATCGTTCATGGCTACAGGTTATTTAAAAGATACCAATACAAACGTTTTTTCTATATCCGTAAATGGAATGGTTACTTCCTTCACTTCTTTCTTTTTGCCCTTGCCGGACTCCTGCTCCAGCAGTATGCTTTCTTCCGTAACCGACTTCAGCAATCCTTCCTGAATTTCGGCCCCAGCTTTAACACGCACCTTGCGGCCTACATTTTTGTAGTACTGCCGCTTCAATTTCAGCGGGTGATCCAGGCCGGGAGTAGACACTTCCAGCATATACCTGTCGGGAAGCACATCTTCCTTATCCATGGCCTGCGAAAGGCCCAGGCTGATGTCTGCACAATCATCTATGGTTACCCCGTGGTCACCATCAATAATCACCACAATCTTATTGGGTGACTTCCGCAAGGATGCCACCACATCAACCACAAACTGGCTGGCGTCTTTCAGCTGCTGTTCGGCTAACTGCCGGATGCGTTCGGTTAGTTCCATGCTGTAAAACAAACGAGGGGACTTTGTGTCCCCTCGTCTAGTTGGTCAATAAAGCGAGGCAAAAGTAGAGCATTTTCAATTCATGCACAACTATTTACCCATACTGAATTTTTAGAAACCCCTATTGCTCCATGAGTTGCCGGAGGTATTCCCCGTATCCGCTTTTAGCCAGTGGTTCGGCCAGCGCCAGCATTTGCTCATGGTTGATAAACTTCATCCTGTAGGCCACTTCTTCAATGCAGCCTATTTTCAGGCCCTGACGCTGTTCGATCACCTGCACAAAATTCGATGCCTGCATGAGGGAATCAAAGGTGCCGGTATCCAGCCAGGCGGTACCCCGGTTCATCAGGGCTACCTTCAGTTTTCCCTGCCTGAGGTAGGTATTGTTTACTTCGGTTATTTCAAGCTCACCGCGCGGGCTGGGCTTGATCGATTTGGCAATGGAAACCACGGAATTATCGTAGAAAT
>JALOMI010000271.1 GCA_025455465.1 Cyclobacteriaceae bacterium
GTACTTGTCGCTATTCTTCCAAACATTTTTCCTGCATCGTTATGCTGCCCACAAGGCGTTTACGATGAACAAGTTCACCGAGAAAGTATTCTTCGTGCTGACCTGGATTTTCCAGGGTTCCAATTACCTGAGCGCTTACGGCTACGGGGTAATGCACCGCATGCACCACGCCTTTGCGGATACGGAAGATGATCCGCACTCACCCACGTATGACGAGACCATCTGGAACATGATGTGGAAAACGAAAACGATCTATTCTGCCATTGCCAACCGTAAGCTGGATGTTGATGCCCGCTTCACTGAAGGTGTTCCGCAGTGGGAAGCATTTGACAAGTTTGCCCGCTCATGGCCGTCACGAATCTTCTGGGGGGCACTCTATGTTCTTTTCTATTACCAGTTTGCTACCGAATGGTGGCTGTGGTTACTGCTTCCTATCCAGTTCCTGATGAGCCCCATCCATGGCGCTATCATCAACTGGTTCGCTCATAAATACGGCTACCGCAATTTTGAAGTGAAAGACACGTCTATGAACTTCTTGCCGGTTGACTTCCTGATGATGGGCGAAAGCTATCACAACAATCACCACAAGCACGGATCACGCGCCAACTTTGGCGGAATCCGCTGGCATGAAATCGACCCTACCTATCTGATCATCAAGGGGCTCGATAAAATCGGTGTGATTCAATTGGACAAATCCCGCCAGATGCGCTTCGAACAAATGAAAAAAGCGGCATAACTGTCCGGATTAAACGATTTCACTTAATCTCAACTATTAATCGTACCTTTGGGTCATTAACCAATTATTAACACCGGTTTCCGGCTTTGCCGGAGCCAATAACAAAAAACACAATGAAAGAAGGAACTGTAAAGTTCTTTAACGAAACCAAAGGATTCGGTTTCGTTAGGGAAACCGCCACCAACCAGGAGTATTTTGTCCACGTCTCCGGACTGGTTGACAAAGTCCGTGAAAACGATGCCATTACATTTGAGGTGGTGCAAGGAAGAAAAGGATTGAATGCCGTGAACGTACGGTTAGTCAATAATTAATATTCCAGTTACTGCATATCAGAGCCAGGCCCAACGGTCTGGCTTTGTTTTTTAACTTCGCACTCCATGACTTTTTCTGATTTTAACTTTGACCCCAAACTCCACGAGGGTCTCGACTCCATGGGCTATGAAAAGCCCACCCCTATTCAGCAACAAGCCGTTCCCGTTATTCTGGAAGGCAAAGACATCATTGCCTGCGCCCAAACCGGCACCGGAAAAACTGCTGCGTATATCCTGCCTGTTATTCACCGGATGATCCAAACCGATCACCGCCACCTGAACACCCTGGTCATTGCGCCAACGCGCGAACTGGCTCAGCAGATCGATCAGCAGATTGAAGGCTTTGCCTATTATACCGGCATCAGCTCCATACCGATTTACGGTGGCGGAGATGGTGCTACCTGGGATGTGCAAAAACGTGCGCTGGAACAGGGAGCCGACATTGTGGTGGCTACCCCTGGAAGACTTATTGCGCTGCTGGCTGCCGGCACCACTGTATTCGATCACCTGCAACATCTCATCCTCGATGAAGCAGACCGCATGCTTGATATGGGCTTTTATGAGGACATCATCAAAATCGTAAGCTACCTGCCGAAAGAGCGGCAGACGCTGCTCTTCTCTGCGACCATGCCTCCGAAAATCCGGGCACTGGCCACGAAGATTTTACGCGAGCCTGCTGAAATCAATATCGCCATCGCCAAACCCGCTGCCGGAATTGATCAACAGGCTTACCTGGTTTACGATACGCAGAAAGAACCATTGCTGCAGCATATTCTGAAGACCTACTCCTGGAATAGCATTATTCTTTTTGCTTCCCGAAAAGAAACGGTGAAGAAGCTGGATCACGCCCTGAGGCGGTTAGGGGTAAAAGCCAAAGCCTTTCATTCGGATCTGGAACAAACCGAGCGCGAAGAAATTCTGCGCGCTTTTAAAAACAAGCAGGTTAATTTTTTAATCGGCACCGATGTGCTCTCACGTGGCATTGATGTGGAAGGCATCAGCATGGTGATCAACTGGGATGTGCCTCCCGACCCGGAAGACTATGTGCACCGGATCGGCCGGACAGCACGGGCAGAAACAACGGGCACAGCCATCACCTTCGTAAACGAAATTGATCAAAAGCGTTTTCACAGCATTGAGACCCTGATCGGCACGGAAGTATCGAAAAAAGAATTGCCTGAATTTCTGGGCGAAGGCCCTGCCTACAATCCGCAGAAGAAAATCAAAACCGGTTTTAATAATCGGAGGGGAAAATTCAGCCGAAACCGTAAGCCCAGAAAACAAGCATAAGCTGTTTCACGGCAAAAAAATTTGATTCAACTTATTTCCTGATCAGTGTCCTCATCATTTGATCGGTGTCCTTACCTCCTGATCGGTGTCCCCACAAATCAGGGGCACCAATCATGCGTATATAAATGATCTATTTCCTCAACACCGAAAGAATCTCATTCAGTTTCAGCAATGCCTCTACAGGACTGACGGTGTTGATGTCGATCGTCTCCAGCATTTCCTGAACACGCTGGAATTTCGGGTCGAGCTCGAATAAGCTCATCTGATGCGTAGCCTTGGGCAGGTCTTCCAATTTCTTGCGCGGCTCATTCTTATGCTTGTCTTTTTCCAGAAAGTGCAGCACCTCATTGGCACGGATCACCACCTTGTTGGGAATGCCCGCCAGCTGGGCTACATGAATACCAAAGCTGTGTTCACTGCCCCCTTCCTTCAGCTTGCGCATGAAGATGATTTTGTCGCCCACCTCCTTTACGCTCACATTGAAGTTCTTCACCCGCACAAAATCTTCCGCCAGCTGGTTTAACTCGTGATAGTGTGTGGCAAACAAGGTCTTCGGCCGGTAGTCTTTGTGCTGATGCAAATACTCCACGATCGCCCAGGCAATGGAAACACCATCATATGTAGACGTGCCTCTGCCGATCTCATCCATCAGGATTAAACTCCGGTTGCTGAGGTTGTTAAGGATACTTGCCGTCTCGATCATCTCCACCATAAACGTTGACTCTCCCTTCGATAAATTATCCGAGGCGCCAACGCGTGTGAAAATCTTATCAACCAACCCAATGCTGGCCGAATCAGCCGGAACAAAGCAACCGATCTGTGCCATCAGCACAATCAATGCCGTTTGCCGCAGCAGGGCTGATTTACCGGCCATATTCGGACCGGTGATGATCAGAATTTGTTGCGTGTCGTTATCAAGAACAATATCGTTGGGCACATAGCTCTCCCCGACCGGCAACTGCTTTTCAATAACCGGGTGCCTACCGCCTTTGATATCAATCGTCAATGATTCGTTGATCTCCGGCCTGTTGTAACGGTTCAGTCGCGAAACGATGGCAAAGGACAACAGCACATCCACCACGGCTATGGCCCGGGCATTTTGCTGAATCTGCACCACATAGTCGGAGGCGAATTGCACCAGCTCGCGGAACAGGCGTTGTTCAATCACCATCAGCTTATCTTCAGCATGAAGAATTTTTTCTTCATACACTTTCAGCTCCTCGGTGATATAACGCTCGGCATTGACCAGCGTCTGCTTGCGGATCCAGTCGGAAGGCACCTTGTCTTTGTTGGCATTGCTGACCTCGAGGTAGTAACCGAAAACCTTGTTGTAGGAAATCTTCAGTGAACCAATACCCGTGCGCTCCACTTCACGTTTCTGAATCTGCAGCAGGTAATCCTTGCCCGAGTAGGCTATGCTGCGCAGTTCATCCAGTTCGCTGTTAATTCCGTCTTTGATAATGCCTCCCTGGTGTGTCAGCATCGGAGCATCCTCGCGCAATTCCTTGTCAATTTTTTCCACGAGCATATCGCAGCGGTTGAGCTGGTCCCCGAGTTTTCGGAACTCAGCTGCCGGGTGGCTGTCGAGGATGGTCTTGATCGGTGCAATGCGCTGAAGGGATTTTTTCAGTTGCAGCAATTCTCTCGGATTGATCCGCCCAACGGCTACCTTGGAGATGAGGCGCTCGAGGTCAGCCATGTGCCTCAGCTCTTCAGCGAGACTTTCTGCCAGCTCGGACTGCTCCACCAACACCTGCACCACCGAAAGGCGTTCATCAATTAACGCCTGCTCTTTCAGCGGTAATACCATCCACTTGCGTAACTGTCGGGAGCCCATCGCAGTGATGGTCTGATCAAGGATGGTAATTAGCGGCACACCGCTTTCAAACGGTGAGGATACCAGTTCGAGGTTGCGCACGGTGAATTTATCCAGCCACACATAGCGGTCTTCATCGATCCGTGAAATCGAAGCGATGTGCTGCGTGTCTTT
>JALOMI010000272.1 GCA_025455465.1 Cyclobacteriaceae bacterium
GTAACCGCATACAGGCTGCTCAACTATGATAATGAATGGATTGAGACCCAGGAAACCCAGGCCCGCTTCAGCAACCTGAAGCCGGGCAATTACCGGTTTGAAGTTCGGGTCAGCGATCATGGCAGCCCGGTAAAAACAGCGATACTCAGCATCACCGTCCGCAAGCCCTACTGGCAAACAGCCTGGTTCATTTCGCTGGCCATCAGTGCAACAGGTTTGCTGATCTACGGCTCGATCAGGGCATATATGTCCAAGAACCTTCGGGACAAGCTGCACCTTGAGGAGTTGTTATCTGAGCGCACCCGGGAAATCGAAAAAAGCCGCCAGGAACTGGCCTCCATGAACCTGAAAAAGGACATGATCTTTTCCATTCTCTCACACGACTTGCGCGGACCGCTGACTACCTTAAAAGGCTTTCTCAACCTGCTGACCGACAACACCGAAGCGCTGGCGAAAACCGATATAAGGCAACACGCCAATTATATCCGTAACTCGCTGAACAATTCCCTGGATCTGCTTGACAATACATTGTACTGGTCGCTGATGCACACCGGTAACCTTCAGCTGGAACCGGCCACTATTAACCTGAACGAACTCGTTTGTAAAACCCAACGACAATATCAGCTGATGGCCGATCACAAAGAAATAAAGCTAACCATGCATGCTGATGAAAAAATGAGCGTGAAGGCCGATGAAAGCATGATTACCGTTGTGCTACGCAATATTATTTCCAATGCCATCAAGTTCACCAAGCCCGGTAAACAGGTTGATATACACCTGAGCCGCAAAGGAGATCAGGCCGTGGTTTCCGTGATCGATGAAGGGGTTGGCATGAATACCTACTACCTCGAAAAACTACTGTCGGATGAAATGCCGTTTACCCATACCGGCACCGTGAATGAAAAAGGTACGGGCCTTGGTATTGTACTATGCCGGCATTTCATGAAGATGAACAACGGCACCTTCACCATTAACAGCGTGGAAAAGGCGGGCACCGAATGCATCATCACCCTGCCACTGGCAGGTTATGCCTGAGCGCGGAAATGATTCCATCCCTGTGCCTGCAACGGAACCACCGTACCTTGTTTGCTCACCAGTACAAACTCACCGGGCTTATCGTGAACATAACCGATCATGTGGATGTCGGGGTGGTTCTTGATTTTTTCAAAATCCTGGGGCGATATCGTGAACAGCAACTCATAATCTTCACCACCGTTCAGGGCACACGTCATCGGATCAATTTTAAATTCCAGGGCGCTGGTTTCATAGACGGCCTGGTCGATAGGGATTTTATCCTCAAACAAACGCGCACCCACATTCGATTGCTTTCCAATATGGAATAAATCGGAAGCCAGCCCATCAGAAACATCAATCATAGCCGTGGGCACAATACCCATATCCGCTAACTCATGAACGATGTCCATTCTGGCTACAGGTTTTAACTGGCGGCCAACGGGGTAAGAATATTTTTCCAATGACGGCTGCATCTCCGGGTTCGTCATGAAGACTTCCTTCTCCCGCTCCAATACCTGGAGGCCAATGTACGAGGCACCGAGATCTCCGGTTACGCAAATGATATCGTTGGGCTTTGCCCCGCTTCGATAGGCAACCTTGTCTTTGGCTACACGCCCCAACACCGTTACCGAAATCAACAAACCGGAATGGGAAGCACTCGTATCTCCGCCTACTAAGTCAACACCGTATTGTTCGCAGGCTGCGCGAATTCCATCATATAAGGCCTCCACGGCTTCAACAGAAAACCGGTTGCTCAGTGCAATGCTGACCACCACCTGCTCTGCCTTTCCGTTCATGGCTGCGATATCGGAAACATTGACCGAAACGGATTTATGCCCCAAATGGTGCAGTGGTGTAAAGGCCAGGTCGAAATGTATGCCCTCCAACAACAGATCGGTGGAGACCACCAGATACTCGGCACCGATATCGATCACGGCAGCATCATCTCCGATACCCTTCACGGAGGTAGGCTGGTGCAGGGAGAAATTCCGGCTGAGGCGGTCGATCAGACCAAATTCACCCAAGGTCTGGATTTCGGTGCGTTGCTGGCTCATAATGCGATGTTTTGGCGATTATTATGGGCGCAAAAGTAAGTCAATTTTAAGCGGGTAGCCGGAATGGAGGTGTTTTTCCTTATTTATTAACTTTACGCCCGATAAACTTTTCTGAAAGCTTATCAGTTTATCCCATTAATACCGATTACATGATCGAAGCTGCCAGTGAAATGCATGTGGAAGCGGCCCGCTTCCAGGAAGAAATCAAGACCCACCTGGGCCTGCGCCCTTCGGATCTGGTGTTTGAGTACTCCTCCCTGGACGGCAAAGTGCGGCTTGACCTGATTACCATTAACCCGCGGCACAACCAGTCGTTCCTTTTCCATTCCGTAACCGGTGTTGACAAGCTGGACGCCCTGCGCAAAATGCTGGATTATGTGCAGCACTTTAAGGAGAAAGAAAACAGCTATACCATCCAGTGGGTGGCCAAAGGGGATAATAAAGAGTTGCATACCTCGTATTTCCGGGCCGGCAATGTGATGGATGCCCTGCAGAAATTATATTACGGAAGAGATATGAACACCATTACGGTATTCAGTGTGGTGCTCAACCCTGTTTCATAAATTAAATCAGAACTATGATTAGCGTAACCGATAAAGCAAAAGAGAAAATCATTCAACTGCGTCAGGAAGAAGGAAAGACATCCGACCCGAACATCCGCGTTTCGGTGAAAGGCGGAGGTTGCTCCGGACTGATGTACGACCTCGCTTTTGACGAAAGCATCAACCCGGCCGACCAGGTCTTTGAAGACAAAGGCGTGAAGATTCTGGTTGACAAGAAGAGTTTATTGTACCTGTTAGGCACTACGCTGGATTTCTCCGATGGGCTTAACGGAAAAGGATTTCAGTTCATCAACCCGAATGCTTCCCGCACCTGCGGCTGCGGTGAAAGCTTTTCCGTTTAACTTCAATCTTGATAAGAAGCGTTTACCTTCATCTGACAATCCTGGCCGTTGGCTTGTTACTGTCAGCCACGGCTTCAGCACAAACGGTAACTTCTATGGGGCAAGCCTGGTTCCGGTATTATAACCAGGCCAAGCTCAACCCCAAGACTTTTTTCCATACAGAGATTGACGAGCGGATCAATTTTGAGGCACCGCATCAATCGCAGTTTTTTATACACCTGCATCTGCATTACCGGATGAAGCCCTGGCTGGATGTGGCCGCTGGTCAGAATTTCAATCTCACCGATTCACCGGTAAACCCCGAACTGGAGGTGCCGGAGATCAGGCCCTGGCAGGAAATCAGCCTGATTGCTCCTTCAGAAAACCGGTGGTCGATGCAGGCACGGTACCGTCTGGATCAACGCTTTATTCATAACAACAACCGCATCGAACTCGAAGAAGGGTTTCATTTTAACCTTCGCCACCGAGTGCGTCTTCAAGCGGCAAGAACGCTTATCGGAAGCCAGGACGATGTTAAACTCGGATTACGCCTTTCCAACGAGCTGATGCTGAACACCGGTGATGTGCCCCGTGCCCTTGATCAGAACCGGATTTACTGTGCGCTCGAAGTAAAACTCAGCGACCGCTGGTCACTGGAGAGCGGATACCTGAATATTCTGCAGCCGGTAAACGATGACAATTACCTCATCCGTAACGTCATCCGCACCACCTTATTTCACCGCATTTCATTATAAGACGTCTCAGTCGCGAGGCGTAATCATGGCGATGCACTTCAGCTCAATGGCAATGGGCGTGGGCAATGCATTTACCTCCACCGTTGTGCGGCACGGCTGATTGGTTTGAAAGTGCTGCGCATAGATGCGGTTGAACACGTTGAAGTCCTGCTTCATGTTGGTGAGGAACACGGTTACATCCACCAGGTCTTCCCAGCGGGCGCCCGCAGCCTCCAGTATCAGGCGAACATTTTCAAACACCGAATGGCATTGTTGTTCGATATCATAGGCTGTGATGTTCCCCTGACTATCCAGTATAACACCGGGTATTTCTTTGGAGCCGCGCTTGCGCGGGCCCACACCGGAGAGGAATAATAAATTACCTGCTCTGCGGGCATGCGGGTAGAGACCTACGGGTTCGGGGGCTTTATCAGAATACATTTTAACCTAATTTAAAAATTATAGGAACAACCATTCTTGATCGGCATGCCGTTCCTCGAAATGTAGCCGGATTCCATTTAGGGGAAAATTTAACTGAGCGAACAGCTTCATCAGCAAGCTCCTTGTTTGGGGATTCAATAGCCTTAATATCAGAAATAAGCCCATTTTCATTAATAAAAAATTCAACAAAAA